>NZ_JAWQRR010000050.1:0-152380 GCF_033446045.1 Plantactinospora sp. KLBMP9567
GGGGACGCGGGGTGCCATTGGAGAAAATGTGTCCCGAGGCGTCGTGGCCTCCAGGGACAACAGGAGCACCCGAATACCTGCGCGGGGGGCGGCTGGTACTCGGGCGAACACCATATGTAACGACCGGCGGCCCCGGATCATTCCCCGGGGGCCCGGCATCAGCCCAGGTCACAGGCGGTGCTACTCGGCCGTACGCGGAATGTAACGACTGGCGGGCGCTCTGCATTCCATCCCCACCAGGTCGATCATGAAATCGGCGGAGGTCTCCGACGGGATGGGCCGTCTCCCCGACGATGACCGGTCGGGCGAGGGTGGTCGCCCGGGGGGATGGGCGTCTGCTCTTCGTGGGTGATACCGGGGAGTCATCATGATGACTCCCCGGTATCACGCTCGACCGGAATATACCGTCCAGAATCTGCCCGCCCAGGTCGAGCAGGCGCACCTCGACGTCTCACGGATCCCGGCGATCGTCCGGCTCACCTCGGCAGTTGCCCCTCTGACGGGCGGCGGATTCAGAGCAGCGGGGTGACGTCCCGGCTGATGGGTACGGCGAGCACGGTGGGGCTCTCCGTGCCGAGCGCGGACCGGAACGCCGCCCGGAACTCGTCCACCGACTCCACCTGGTGGGCGGTGCAGCCGTAGCCGCGGGCGATGCCGGGGATGTCGAGGCCGGGAAGTTCCAGTCCGGGCACCCCCGGCGCGTCCTCCAGTTCGGCGAAGGCCTTCAACACGCCGTACTCGTGGTTGACCGGCACCACGAAGACGACCGGCAGCCGGTGCTGCGCGGCGGTCCAGAGCGCCTGCGGCGAGTACTGGAACGAGCCGTCCCCGATCACCGCCACCACCGGCCGGTGCTGCCGGGTGTCCCGCTGGGCGAGCGCGATGCCGACCGCGGCCGGCAGCCCGAAGCCAAGCCCGCCGCTGGCCATCTTGAAGTAGGAGCCCGGCCGGGTGATGGTGAGTTGCCGGTGCAGAACGCTGAGGTTGGAGGGGGATTCGGGGACCACGATCCCGTCCGCTGGCCACTCGGCGGCGAGCGCGCCGAAGAGCGCCTCCGGGCTCAGCGGGGTGCCGGCGGCCCCGTCCGGCGCGCCGGCCCGGGGCGGTGGCATCGGCCGGTCGGTCGATGGCAGCCGCTCGGCCAGCCCGGCGCAGGCCAGCCTGACGTCGCCGACCAGGCTGTCGCCGACCGGTGCCCGGGCCGCCTCGGCCGGGTCGTCGGTGACGTGCAGCAGCCGGGTGCCGTCCGGCAGATAGCCCCGCCGGCCGGGGACGTACGGGTAGTAACGGAACACCGGGGCACCGACCACCAGTACGGTGTCGTGTCCGACCAGTTTCTCGGCCAGCGGCCCGATCGCCGGTGGCAGCAGTCCCTGGAACTGGGGATGGTCCTGGGGGAAGCCGACCCGGTCCGCGAACGGCGGCTGCCAGACCGGTGCCCGGCTCCGCTCGGCCAGGGCGACCGCCTCGGCCCAGCCGCCGCTGCGGTCGACCGCGGATCCGATCACCAGCACGGGGTTCCGGCTCGCCGCCAGGATCTCGGCGAACCGGTCCAGTTCCGTCGGATCGGGTGCGACCCGGGTGCTGATCCGGCGTACCTGCGCGGTGCCGCTGGCCGGCTCGTCCCAGTCGTCCAGCGGCAGGGAGAGGTACACCGGCCCGGCCGGCGGCTGTACGGCGGTGGCGAGCGCCCGCATGAATGCCTCGGGAATGTCCTGCGCGCGCAGTGGTTCGTGGCTCCATTTGACGTACGGCTCGGGCAGTTGGGTCGGGCGCACGTTCGTCAGCATCGGCTCGGACAAATTCATCGTCCGGGTCTGCTGGCCGGCGGTAACGATCATGGGTGTCTTGTTGTGCCAGGCGGTGACGAGGCTGCCCATTCCGTTTCCGGTGCCGGGTGCGGTGTGCAGGTTGACGTGCACCGGCCGGCCGGTTGCCTGCGCGTAGCCGTCCGCCATCGCGACCGCGGAGGCCTCCTGGAGAGCCAGAACGTAGGCGAAGTCGGCCGGAAAGTTCTTCAGGAATGGCTCCTCGGTGGAGCCCGGGTTGCCGAACAGGGTGGTGAGGCCGAGGGAGCGGAGCAGGTCGTAGGTCGCTTCGTGCACGGTTGTCATCGGAAGGAGCCTCCTGGAGTCCTCGTCCCATGCTCGGACCACCGCGCCAAGCCGGTCATTTCCGTCATACCGTACGCGTACATGATCATGCCGGTTTATCTGCGCGGCCGCCCGCCGCCCCAAGCCCGGTCGCCGGTCGTCCCGATCGCGCTGTCAAGCCCTGTTTTCGCTGTTCAGTGGGGTTGGCAACGGCGGAAGGCGGCCAGTAATGTCGGCGGGTCTGGTCCGGCCCCTTGGTCGCCATCTGGGTGACACCGGAGCAGACCCGCCGAGTCGTTCTGTAACGAGCCGGGGACCCACAGTTATCTGGGGTGAATCCGCGAGCCGCTGGCCCGTGGTAGGGCGGCCTTCCCGCCCGAATCCGTCAGCTAACCCGGTAGGCGGTGTCGGAAGGAGTAGCTGTTCGTGCCGCACCACCCGGGCCCTGGCCCGTCCCCCCAGTTCCCTCGCTGCGTTGCGGCTCCACTCCCGGTCGCCGCGACCGTCCCGGACCGCCCTGACCGGACCGGCCGACCCCAGGCCGGCACCTGAACCTGGCCCGATAGCGGTCTGTGACGCGGAAGTCGTCGACGCGCGGGCACTGCCGGGTCCGCCGGCCAACTGGTCGCGGTCCCGGTGAGGCCGCCGGCCGGTCGCGACGGATCGTGGTAGCGCTGATTCCGCCGGTACGCCGATAGCGGCGCTCCCACCGGCTGGCGCACCGTCGGTCCGTCCGTACCGTCGGCCCGTTCCGCCGAATGCGTCGGCGGGCCTCTCCCGGGCGATTTCGTCCGTGCGATTCCGTGCGATTTCACGTCACATTCCGGCAGCGACCGAAACGCCGCGTCATTCCTTGCCCCCCGGTGGCGGTGACGCGCATTTCCCGTGGAGGATAACGTTGAAGCACGCAATTAACGGGCGGTTCCGGACCGCCATGTCGGGCCGGCGTAACCGGCTCGCGCTCGCCTCGGCCGCGGTGCTCGCCGCTGCCGCGTCCAGCGGGGTCGTCCTGGCCTCGACCGGCTCGGCGGAGGCCCCGGAGACCTCGACCGTCGCCGTCGCCGAACTCGGCGCCCCGGCGGGACAGGCCGGAGCGGCCATCGTCACCGCACCGGAGACCACCGCGCCGGAAACGACCGCCCCGGCGACCCCGTCGCAGTCGACGACCACCGCGCCGACCACCAAGGCGGCGAAGGCGGCCCCCGCCAGCACCCCGAGTAAGCCCCCGGCGCCGCCGGAGTCGAAGCTGCTGGACTACGAGTTCCAGGCCCAGATCAACGGCTGGTACTGCGGCCCGGCCGCCACCCGGATCGCGCTGACCGTCCGGGACAAGCAGCCGAGCCAGGACGCCGTCGCCGCCGACCTCGGCACCACGATGAGCGGCACCAACTCGGCCGAGGACACCACCCGGGTGCTCAACAAGATCACCGGAACCGACTTCTACCGTACCACCGCCATCCCCGGCGGCGCGGCCACCCCGGCCCAGATGGACCGGCTCCAGGCCGACGTCGTGCACGCCGTCACCAGCGGGTACGCCGTGGTGGTCAACATCGCCGGCTCGGCGACCGACCTCGACGGCGGCTGGCACAGCTACCCCGGCGGGCACTACCTGACCGTGGTCGGCTACCGCGACGACGGCCGTACGGTGAAGATCGCCGACCCGGCCATCCCGGGCGAGGACAGCAACTACTGGATGACCACCATCGACCTGGCGAACTGGGCGGCCACCCGGGGCTACTCGTCCTGACCCGCCCCGCCCGCCGGTAGTAGTACCGACCAGACGCCGGCCGTGCGTGCCCGTGCTCAGGCGGGAATCACTGGCCCTGCCACACCGCCTGGGCGCCCGTGTCGCCGGTGCGGAACACGTAGTACAGGGTGATCCCGGCCGCCGCCAGGGACAGCACCCCGAGCACCAGGGTCAGCACCGGCGACCCCTTGGCGGCGGCAGCGGCCGCGCCGCCCTCGGCGCTCCCCTCGGTCCCGGCGGTCACCGGTGCGGCGGTGGCCCGGGGCTTGACCAGGAAGACCAGCGCCAGGGTCAGCACCCCGAGCGCGATCGTCGCGTACAGGGTGTTGGTGCCGAGATCCTGGTGCTCCGCCAGTCGCGGCACGTACTCCGGACTGACCCGGTTACGGGACTCCAGCCGGGCGAGGAACCGGTCACCGGAGAGCTTGGCCATCAGTGCGGCCAGCGGGGTGGCGACCGCGAGCAGTCCCAGCACCCAACGCAGGTGCGGTCGGACGAACGGAACGAACGCGTACCCGACCGCGGTCAACGCGAGCAGTGGCACGAACACCACCGCGGCATGGACCAGGAAGGGGTGGGCGGGAATGCCCATGAACTCCTCAAGCACCGGCGCCTCCTCGGCGACAGATCGGCTGGCGAAAGCAAGGGGTGGACGACAGGCGTACGGACCGGGCGGACGCAGGTCCGCCACGCCCGGCGGACTGGCGGCTTTCGAGAACGTTGACATGGTGCCCGGGGTGCCGACCGTTGACAAGGGTCGGCCGGTTCGGACCGGTGCGGCGCCTCCCCGAGGGTGACCGAGCCGACGAACGCCTCGGCGATCGTGTTGCCCCGGAGGACGTGGTGGTGGCCGGGTTCAAAGAGGACGGTCGTCCGCGCCGGTTGCGGGTGACGGCTCGCCGACGACGTACTCGGTGTACTCGGCGACCGGGGTGAAGCCGAGCCGGTCGTACAGCTTGTACGCGGCGGTGTTCTCCGCGACGACGTTCAGCGCCACCGTGTCGACGGTCTCCAGCAGCCGCCGGCAGAGTGTCGCCACCACCGTGCTGGCCAGCCCCTGCCCCCGGTACGCCGCAGCCGTCGTCACGTTGCCCAGCGCGCCCACCCGGTATCGCGGCGACCAGACGTGCACCCCGGCAACGGCGACCAGCTCGCCGTACCGGCGCATCCCCACGTAGTGGCCGGTCCCGACCATCCGGGGATCGAACCAGTTGCCGGGATAGGCCGCCCGGTAGAACGCGGTCAGTTCCGGCACGTCGGCCTCGCTGAGCACCTCGCCGCCGGGCGCCACCCGGGCCAGCCGGTCCGGGTCGGTGAGCGCCATCTTCAGGTGCGCCCCGCGCGACCTGACCGGGTACTCCCGGGCCAGCACCGCCTCGCCACCGGGGGAGAGGTGCGCCTCGAAGTGCCGGGGCAGCAGCGGGAGCAGACCGGTGAGCAGTTCGGTGAGCACCGCCGGTGAGCGGTGCAGCGCCAGCAGCACCGGAGTGGGCCCACCCTGGTAGAGCAGCGCCACGGCGTCGTCCAGCCGGTACCAGGTGGTGTACGGCCAGTAGAAGTCGTCGAGGTCGCCGAGTTCGTACGCGTGCAGGTGGGGGTCGCGGCGCAGCAGGCCGGCCAGCTCGTTCCGGTCGTGGCTGGTCCTGATCATCGTCACCGACGCATCATGGCACAGCCGCCGGCCGTGCTCAGGAGACCGGCGCCGGCCGTGTCCGGCGGACCCGGGCGCCGTCGGTGTGCTTCAGGAGACCGGCGCGGGGCGCGGCGAAGGCACGGACTGCGCGGCGGCGCCGTCCAACTGCCGGCGGGCCTCGTCGAGGAACCCGTCGGCGTACCGCTGCTCCGGGAAGTCGCCGAGATAGCGGGTACGGGTCCGCCACCGGGTCTCGGCCAGCGGATCGCTGTCCAGCAGCCGGTCCAGTACGTCGTCCAGATTGGACATCTGCGAGTCCAGCACGTAGCCCGAGCCGGCCAGCGGGAACCCCTCGACGAACCGGTCACCCTCGCCGACCCGGTCCGTGACCGCGTACGGCTTGCCGGAGTAGAGGTAGTCGGAGATCACTGCGGAGACGTCCGAGACCAGCGCGTCGGAGGCGTTGACGCAGTCGACCAGGCTCATCTTCTTCGCCGCCTCGGCGCCGAAGACGTGCCGCCGTCCCGTGCCGGCCCGGTGCTCGGTGAGGAGCTGCTCGATCCGGGCGAGCTGCCGGGCCGACGCCGGATTCTGCGAGGTGTAGGGGTGGGCCCGCAGGATCACCGTCACGCCCCGGTCCAGCAGCCGGCGGACCAGGGTCTCGCCGACCGGCAGCGAGCAGTGGTCGACGTCGGCGTTGTGCCCGGTCCAGGTTGGCGTGTAGAGCACCACCTTGTCGGCCCGGTCCCGGATCGGCTCCCGACTGACCGCGATCGACTCCACCTGCGGCCGGCCCACGATGGCGAACTTCTCCCGGGGGATCGTCACGCCGTTGCGGGCGTACCGGTCGATCGCCGCCTGCCCGGCCACGAAGATCCGGTCGAAGATCGCGGAGACCGGGTTGGCGCTCGGCGCCTTGTCGCTGTCGCCGTGGTGCAGCTGGATGTGCGTGAGGTGCGCGAACCGGATGCAGTGGCTGTTCTTGGCGCCGTGGTTGACGTAGAACGCCACCCGCAGGCTCGGCACGATCGCCTCGTCGATCGAGCGCGGCGTCGGGCAGACCACCACCGGCGCGCTGGTGGCGGCCGAGATCGTCGGCAGGAAGTTCGGCTCCCGCAGCAGCACCATGAACGGCCGGCCGATCCGTTCCAGGTACGGCAGCCACATCATGACCTGGTATTCCGAGCCGGGCGGCGCGGAGAAGTAGAGCAGGAACTCCGGCCGGTGCCGGCGGAGCGCCTGGGCGACCGCGCTCTGCCCGCCGGAGGGGCGCAGCCGGCGCAGCGCGATCGGCCCGACCGCACCCACCGCGGCGGCCCCGCCGACCAGCACGCTGAGCAGCAGGACGGGCCAGACCGGCAGGGTCAGCGCAGCGCTGCCGGCGAGTACGACCAGCAGGACCAGCACCGCCGGACCGAGTCGGTCGGCGACCAGTAGTGGCGACGACCGCACGCCGAGGTTGGCCGAGCGGACCTCCAGCTCGGCGGCGTCCCGCAGTGGCCGCTCGGCCAGGGTCAGCCCGAGCAGAGCCGCCCCGGTGAGCGCCAGCGCCACCCAGTTCAGCCGGCCCTGCGGCACCTGCTGGGTGTACCCGACCAGGACCCCGGCGATCAGCAGGACCGGCTCGGCGACCAGGTCGGCGCGCGGGTTGATCCGGCGCTCCAGCCAGACCGCGACCGCACCGGCCACCGCCAGGGCCAGGCCCGCAAGCTCGGCCGAGGTGAGGGCGAGGACCAGGAAGGACAGCACGGCCAGGCCGGCGCTCAGACACCGGACGGTCAGTTTCCTGACCAGATCGCCACGCATGTGCTTCCTTCCGTGAGGCGGATCGCCGGATGGTGCCCTCGACGTGCGGGGCCTGGCTAGGCGGTGCCGACCCGGGGCGGCGGCACCAGTTCGGTGGAGCGTTGCCGGCCGATCCGGCCGAGCCCGGGCTCCTGGCCCGAACCGTTCGGGTCGGCGCCGTTCGGCTCGGCAGGCTGGCCGTTCGAAGCGGTGCCGCTCGGCTCGCCCGGCTGCCCGTTCGGCTCGGTGGGTTGGCCGGTGCGCTCGGCGGCCGGGTCGCCGGTGGAGCGGCGGACGTCGACCACCTGGCCGGTCAGCCCGGAGAGCAGCACGTCCAGCGAGACCCGGGCCACCGTGTCGGCCGCCAGCAGGGTGTGCTCCGGCTCCTCCCCGAACGCCCGGGTCCGCATCGGGGTCGCGGTCCGCTCCGGGTTGACGCAGTTCACCCGTACGCCGAACTCGGACCACTCGTCCGCGAGCGCCTGGGTGAGGTTGACCACGGCGGCCTTGGTGGCGGAGTAGAGGGCGTACCGGGCCCGGCCCCGGGTGTAGGAGCTGGAGGTGTAGAGCAGCAGTTGGCCCCGGGTCTGCCGCAGGTAGGGCAGCGCCTGCCGGGCGATGTCCACCGGGGCGACCAGGTTGACCTGGAGCATGTGCGAGATGGTCGCCTCGTCCATCTCGGCGAGCGCGCCCATCCGGAGCACCCCGGCGGTCACCACCACGTGGTCGATCCGACCGGTCGCCTCGAACGCGCCGCGCAACGCGGCGGCGACGTCCTCGCCCCGCTCCACGTGGGTGCCGGTGCTCGACCGGCTGACCGGGAAAACCTCTGCGCCGTAGCCCCGGGCGACCTCGGCCAGCCGCGCGCCGATCCCCTCGCTGCCGCCGAAGACCACCACCGTGCGGCCGCTCAACTCCTCGACGTACGCCCGCTCGTCGCGCAGCCGGGGCGCCTGGGCGGCGGCGAGCTGGAACAGCTTGTCCGCCAGGTGTACGTCGACCGGGTGTGTCACCTTGATGTTCTCGTCCGAGCCCTCGATGACCTTGATCGGCACCTCGGGCAGGTAACGCAGCACCACCCCGCAGTCGTCGGTGGCGCTGAACGCCGGGTCCTGCGCGGCCAGCGCGTACGCGGCCCGGATGGTGCCGGACCGGAACGCCTGTGGCGTCTGCCCCCGGCGCAGCCGGGACCGTACCGGGATGTCGGTGATGCAGTCGTCGTCCACCTGGATGATCGTGTCGGCGGACGGGATCGCCACGTCGACGGCGGAGTACGTCCAGAGCGCGTTGACGCACTCCCGGACGATCCGGGGGCTCAGCAGCGGTCGGACCGCGTCGTGGAAGAGGACGTTGCAGTCGTCCGGCCCGATCGCGGTCAGCGCCAGCCGGGTGGTGGCGTTGCGGGTGTCACCGCCCTCGATCACCTGACTGACCTTGCGGAAGCCGGCCTTGTCGACGATCTGCCGCGCCTCGTCAAGGAAGCCGGGCGCCATCAGCACGATGATCTCGTCGATCTCGGGCGCGGACTCGAAGACCGTGATGGTGTGTTCGAGGATCGGCTTGCCAGCGATCTTGAGGAGCTGCTTGGGAATGCCGAGTCCGACCCGGGTCCCGGTGCCCCCGGCCAACACCACCGCCACGGTCCGGTCGGGCCGCCACGGCGCCGCCACGCCGGTCCGGTCCCCCGGGGCCGAGCGGCTGTCCGGCCGCGTAGCCGGGTTCTGCGCCATTGCCGATCCTCACTGACTACACGCTGTCGGTGTCGTATGTCGTATGTCGTAGCGTCCGGACGGGTTCCCGCTCGGTCTGGAAACGGGGATCGACCGCCCGTCCGGACCTGTTGGCACGTCGGCCGGGCGTTGTGACCTCTAGGACCCTAGCTCGGAAGCGTGGGCCCGCCCCGGGCGGGGTGCACCCCGTCTGGCCCCCCCCCGGCCCCCCGCCCGGCGCGCGGCGCCCCGGCCCCCCCGGGGGCCCCCCGCCCCCCGGCCCCCCCCCCACGCCGGGCCGCCGCTCCGGTCGGCGGCGTTACTTCCGGTTCATGAACTTCTCGTACTCGGCGACCACCTCGTCGGTCGGGCCGTCCGCTCGGATCACTCCTGATTCCAGCCAGATCGACCGCTCACAGGTCGAACGAATCGTGCCAATGGCGTGGCTGACCAGGAAGACTGTGCCCGCGCCGGACCGGAGTTCCCGGACCCGCTGCTCGCTGCGTCGCCGGAACCGCGCGTCACCGGTGGCCAGCGCCTCGTCGATCAGCAGCACGTCGTGCTTCTTCGCAGCGGCGATGGAGAACCGGAGCCGGGCGGCCATACCCGACGAGTACGTCCGCATCGGCAGTGAGCCGAAGTCACCGCGCTCGTTGATTCCGGAGAACTCCAGGATCTCCGGTGTGAGCTGGCGTACCTGGGCCGGGGTCATCCCCATCGCCAGGCAGCCGAGCGCGACGTTGCGTTCCCCGGACAGGTCGTTGAGCAGGGCCGCGTTCACCCCGAGCAGCGACGGCTGGCCCAGGGTATAGACCGCGCCCTGGCTGGCCGGCAGCAGTCCGGCGATGGCCCGGAGCAGGGTCGACTTGCCGGAGCCGTTGCTGCCGAGCAGGCCGATCGCCTCCCCCCGGTACGCGGTGAAGCTGACGCCCTTGACCGCGTGCACCTCACGGATCGCGCCGCTCTTGGCGCCGGTCACCATCCGCTTCAGTGCGGCCACCGGGCTGCCGTTGCCGCCCGATCCGGCGCCGTGCACCCGGTAGACCACGTGCACCTCGTCGACCACGACGGTGGGGATCCGGGGACTGGCCACCGCGGTTTCGCCCGCCGGTGCCTGTGGCTCGGGGTTGATCGGTTCAGCCACGGCCGTACTCCTTTTCACCGCGCCAGAAGTAGACGAACCCGAGGACGCCGGCCGCCGCCGCCCAACCGACGCCGAGCAGCCAGGACTGCATCGCCGAAGCCGTCACCGGCGCCGTCTCCATCAGGGCGTGCCGCATCAGCTCGATGTAGACCAGCAACGGGTTCAGCTGCACCAGCCAGGCGGCCGCCTCGGGCAGGTGCTTCTCGAAGTTGTCCACGCTGTAGAGCACGCCGGAGGCGTACATCCAGGTCCGCATCACGAACGGGACGACCTGCTTCAGGTCGGTGATCTTCGAGCCGATCCGAGCCATCGCCATCGCCAGCCCGGCGTTGAAGATCGACTGCAACAGGATCGCCGGTATCAGTAGCAGCCATTCGAAGGTCAGCGGCTCGCCGTCGATCAGCACGATCCCGGCCAGTACGACGATCGAGGCGAGCAGGTGCTGGAACTGTGTCAGCGTGATCGCGATCGGCAGGCTGGCGCGGGGAAAGTGCAGTGCCCGGATCAGTCCCAGGTTGCCGGTGATCGCCGTGACCCCACCACTGACCACGGTCTGGGTGAAGGTGAAGACGAAGAGACCGGTGCACAGATAGGCGATGAAGTTCTCGATGTTCCGGCTTGTGCCCAGGACCACGCCGAAGATCAGGTAGTAGACCGCCGCGTTGGTGAGCGGGGTCAGCACCTGCCAGAGTCGGCCGAGTCGTGCGGTGCTGAACGAAGCCACCAGCTTGGCGTTGGCGTACGCGGAGATGAAGTGCCGGTAGGACCAGAGTTGCCGGGTGTAGCTGGTGAGGGAGGGGCGGTCACCTGCGACGGTGAGACCGTACCGGGCGGCCAGCTCTGCCTGGGTGAGCTCTGAATCGGGGTTGGCTACCGCCGTGATGGCCATAGCGTGGGCGCTCCGATCTGTTCGGGCTGCGGGAGTCGCGCGACGTGGTGACCGTGGCCAGAGCGCTGGAACGCCGGTGGTCGTCGCTTCGTGGCAAGGTAGTCCATCGTACGTCGGGACGCAACCGTAGCGTCGTCGCGCTATATTGGCCCGCGTGGCGACCGACAACCGGCGTGCTCCAGCGGGAGCGGCGGTGCTCCGAGACGGGATCACCGCCGCGATCCGCGCAGCCGTGATGCAGGAACTCGCGGCGGTCGGCTATGGCCGTCTCTCGATCGAGGCGGTCGCGCGCCGTGCCGGGGTCGGCAAGACGGCGGTCTACCGGCGGTGGAACTCGAAGCTGGAGCTGGTGCTCGAGATCGTCACCCGGGTTGCGGGGCAGAGCCTACCGTTACCGGACACCGGTAGCCTAATGGGAGATCTCGAAGTGCTGCTGCGGATCGTGGCTCGGGCGCTGCGACACCGGTTGGCCTCGCAGATCATCCCGGATCTGCTTGCCGAGGCGGCCCGTAACCCGCAGATCGCACAGACCCTCCAGCAGGCCCTGCGCGCCAACCAACGGGATGTCGGCATACTGTTGATCGACCGTGCGGTGGGCCGGGGCGAGTTGCCTGCCGGGATAGACCCTGACGTCGCGGTCGACCTGATCGTCGGTCCCCTCTACTGGCGGCTCGCCGTTGCCCGTACCACCCTTCCGGAGGACTACCTGCCACGAATGGCCGCCGCGATCGCGGCCGGACTCGGTGCGGACAACCACGTCTCGGCCAGGTTCGAAGCGGACGGGCCGGTACCGGCCGGAGGGAGTGCCGATATTCCCCTGCCAACCTGATCGTCCTGGCGCCGCCTCGATCCCCCCGCACCGTTCCCGACCGACCGCCGGCTTCCAGCGGCCGTGACTCCGTCGAGTCCGACACTGTTCCCCGGTCATGACCCACCCTGCACCACTTCATCCAGCCATCCCGTAACGAGCTAGCATCGCATGCCAATTGCGATCCCCCCATCGACAGGAGGATGCCCATGCCCGGGCAGAACGCAGACATGATCCCGCCCGCAAAACCAGTCATCGGAGACGCCGAGATCGAAGCCGCCGTCCGGGTGCTCCGCAGCGGCCGGGTGGTGCAGGGGCCGGAGGTGGCGGCGTTCGAGGAGGAGTTCTCCGAGCTGGTGGCCGGCCGGCACTGTGTCGCGGTCAACTCGGGCACCTCGGCTCTGCAACTGGCCCTGCTGGCGCTGGGCCTTGGCCCGGGCGACGAAGTCATCGTGCCGTCCTTCTCCTTCGCGGCGAGCGCGAACGCGGTCCGCCTGGTCGGCGCCGAGCCGGTCTTCGTGGACATCGAGGCCGGCAGCTTCTGCCTTGATCCGGCGGCGGTCGAGGCGGCCGTGACCCCGCGTACCGCGGCGATCATGCCCGTGCACCTCTACGGTCACCCCGCCGCTATGGACCGGCTCATGCCGATCGCCGAGCGGCACGGCCTGGCCGTCGTGGAGGACGCGGCCCAGGCGCACGGCGCGGCGCTGGCCGGGCGGCCGGTCGGCTCCTTCGGCATCGCGGGTTGCTTCAGCTTCTACCCGACCAAGAACATGCACGCCCTGGAGGGCGGCATGATCAGCACTCCTGACCCGGAGTTCGCCCGGACCCTGCGGCTGCTGCGCAACCAGGGCATGGAGCAGCGGTACGCGAACGAGATCGTCGGCGCGAACATGCGGCTCACCGACGTGGCGGCGGCGATCGGGCGGGTACAGCTCCAGCAGTTGCCGGAGTGGACCGAGCAGCGCCGGTCGAACGCGAAGTTCCTCGACGCCCGGATCACCGGCGTGGTCACCCCACCGGTGGCCGACTCGGCCCGGCACGTCTACCACCAGTACACCGTTCGGGTACGCGGGGACCGGGACGCCGCCCAGCAGAAGCTGCTGGATCAGGGGGTGGGTAACGCGGTCTACTACCCGACCCCGATTCACCGGCTGAAGCCGTACCTGAACTCGGATGGCAAGCCAGGAGCGTGGGAGTTGCCGGAGACGGAGAGGGCCGCTCGCGAGGTGGTGTCGTTGCCGATCCACCCGTCGTTGAGCCAGGCCGACCTGGAGCGGATCGCCGACGCCGCGAACAGCCTGGCGGGTGCCCGGTGAGCGGCCAGGCACGCCCGCTGCGCGCGGGACTGATCGGGCTCGGCGCCATGGGCCGCAACCACGCCCGCGTACTGTCCAACCTGGATGGCGTGGAACTGGTCGGGGTGGTGGATCCGGCCGGTGACACCACCGGGACGTTGTCGGTGCCGGTGGTGCCCAGCGTGGCGGATCTGCTCGCCATGGGCGTCGACTATGCGGTGGTGGCCTGCCCCACCGCGCTGCACGAGCACGTCGGCTTGGAACTGGCCGAGAACGGCGTCTGCGCGCTGATCGAGAAGCCGCTGGCCCAGTCCGTCGAGACGGCCACTCGACTGGTCGAGGCGTTCGAGTCGCGTGGCCTGGTAGCCGGCGTCGGACACATCGAGCGCTACAACCCCGCGCTGCAGAATCTGCGTACCCGGCTGGAGAACGGGGAACTGGGCGAGGTCTTCCAGGTGGTCACCCGCCGGCAGGGACCGTTCCCGCACCGGATCGCCGACGTGGGCGTGGTGATGGACCTGGCCACCCACGACATCGACCTGACGAGCTGGGTCACCGGGCAGGAATACACCTCGGTGTCCGCCCGTACGGTTTCCCGCAGCGGCAGGCTGCACGAGGACATGGTGGCCGCGGTGGGTCAGCTCGCCAACGGAACCATGGTGAACCATCTGGTGAACTGGCTCAGTCCGCTCAAGGAACGGTCGACGGTGATCACCGGTGACCGGGGCTGCTTCGTCGCTGACACCCTCACCGCCGACCTGACCTTCTACGCCAACGGAGCCATCGACACCGAGTGGGAGGCGCTGCGCGCGTTCCGCGGTGTCGCCGAGGGGGACATGGTCCGGTACGCCATCCCGAAGCGGGAGCCGCTGCTGGTCGAGCACGAGCGGTTCCGCGACGCGGTCGAGGGCAAGGAGAGCGACATCGTCACCCTCCGGCAGGGTCTGCGTACCGTTCGGGTCGCCGCAGCGGTCCTGCAGTCCGCCTCCGACGGCAGCACCGTCCGGGTCGATCTCGCGGAGCCGGTGGACAAGGCGGCGTTCAACACCATCGGCTAGCCTTCCGGCGGAATCACCATGCGCCGTACCACTCAGCTATCTCTTATGGAGGACTGCGGGATGGCATCGATGCCCCGCCCACCACGACTCGTGGTACTTGTCGCCAACGCAATCACCGGGGATTCACGGGTGCAGAAGACCGCCATCGCGGCTGCCAGGGACGGCTGGGAGGTAATCCTGGTCGGGCGTAGCCCGCGTAAGAGCGGTAAACTGCTCGACCGGTCCTCGATGGGGCCTATCGAGGTCATCCGGGTTCCGGTCGTGTCGCAGATGGACCGGCTCGGTTCCCAACGCACGACCATGCGCATACGTCGGACGTTCACGCAGTTTGGCATCTCGGACAAGGCGGCACTGGCTCGCTACAAGGCCTCGCACCAGGCGTGGCTGCGTAAGCAGACCGCCAAGCGCAACCCGGTACCTGTGCGGACCTGGATCCGTACCCGCGAGGCGTTCCACGAACTGCGGGTACGAGCCTGGGGCTGGGAGCAGTACCGCCAGTTCCGGCCGGGCCCGCCGACCGGCAACTGGCGGGTGGACTGGCCGACCCTGATGGACATCGACCTCGCGTTCGGTCCGGTGCTGGAGGAGCTCGAGCCAGACCTGATCCACGCGAACGACATCAACACCATCCCGACCGCGGCGATGAGCGCGGCCCGGCTGCGAGCCCGGGGAAAGCGGTGCGGATGGCTCTACGACGCCCACGAGTACGTCAACGGCGTGGAGTGGCCGAAGCCCCAGCAGGCCAGCGGGTGTCGGGCCGCGGAGCGGGAGTTCATCGGACAGGCGGACGCGGTGGTTACCGTTTCACCGCAGATTGCCGAGCTGCTGCGGCAGGAGCACCGGCTTCCGAAGCTTCCCCTGGTGGTGGGCAACGCCCCGGTCCGCGAGGGGATCCGGAGCGGAGATACGAAGACCTCGGTACGCGCGCTCGCCGGGCTTGCCGAAGACGTACCGCTGATGGTGTATTCGGGCTGGATCGGCAAGGAGCGCGGGATCGACACCGTGGTCGCCGCCCTGCCGAACCTGCCCGAGTTCCACCTCGCGCTGGTGGCCGGACGATTGACTCCCCTGCTCGAGGCGCTGCTCGCCCAGGCGGTGGCGCTCGGGGTGCGCGACCGGGTGCATGTCCTGCCCTACGTGCCTCCGTACGAGGTCGCGGACTATCTCTCCACCGCCGACCTGGGCCTGATCCCGTTCCGGCGTACCCCGAACTGCGAGCTTTCCCTGCCGACCAAGGTCTCTGAGTACCTCCAGGCCGGGCTGCCGCTCGTTACCAGCGACGTGAAGGTGGTGAAGGGCTTCGTCGAGGAGCAGCGCATCGGTGAGGTCTTCGTCTCCGAGGATCCGGCGAGTTTCGCCGCGGCCGCGCGGCGGGCGATGGAGAACCGGGCGGAACTCGCTGCCGGGATCACCGAGCAGATCCTCAACGAACACTCGTGGGAGGAGCAGAGCCGCAAACTGCTCCGGCTCTATCGGGAGATCTCCGGGCTCGCTCCCGCGGCGCCGCGCGTCGATGTCCCGTGGACCGTCACGGAGCGGCCTGTCGCCCTGCTGCCGGGGCGTTCTGCCGAACGCAGGCCGTTGGACCGCTGGCGGCCACTGGGGGAGACGGCGATCCGGCTCGGCCTCGGGCCGGCGAACTACGCCGGTCAGGCGGCGGCGTTCGCCCAGGCGATCTGCCGGGACCGCGCGGACGTCTCGGCCGAGGTCGTGATGTCGAAGCTGCCCGCCTCGTTCGACTATCCGGCGGACGTCTACCTCGACGCGTCCAAGCTCAAGGACCTGGACCTGCAGATGGCCAGGGTGCAGGCGGTACTTGGCCGGTACACCCACGTGCTGGCCGACGCCTTCATGCCGGTCTTCGGCCACCTCAACGGTGACAACATCGAGGGCGACCTGCCGGCGCTCAGGCAGGCCGGCATCAAGGTCGCGCTGCTCGGGCACGGCAGCGAGATTCGCCATCCCGGCCACCACATGGAACGGCACGAGTTCTCGTTGTTCCGGGACGCCCCGGCGGGCGTGGCAGCCAAACTCCAGAAGAAGGCGGAGCGGAACCGGCGGGTCGCCGAGGAATCCGGACTTCCGATCTTCGTCACCACCCCCGACCTGCTCGACGACCTACCGCAGGCCACCTGGGCACCGCTGGTGGTCGACGTCGAGTCCTGGGCCTGCGACCGGCCGGTCATGGAGCGGGCTCGGCCCATCGTGCTGCATGCCCCGTCGAAGCGCTGGACCAAGGGAACCGACCGTATCCTGCCGGTGGTCCAGGAACTGCACGAGCGCGGAGTGATCGAGCTGGTGCTGGCCGAGGGGATTCCCGTGCAGAAGATGCGGGCCCTGGTGCAGGACTGCGACATCGTGCTGGACCAGTTCACCACGGGTAGCTTCGGCGCCTTCGCGGTCGAGGCGATGGCGGCCGGCAAGCCGGTGGTGGCGTACCTCAGCGAGAGTGTGAGCAAGACGGTCGGCAGCGACCTGCCGATCATCAACGCCTCCCCGAGCTCTCTCAGGGAGACGATCGAGGCACTGCTCGACGATCGGGACGGCACCGCGAAGACCGGGCTCGCCTCCGCCGAGTACGCCCGCATTTACCACGATGGAAGCTGGACTGCGCACGCGCTGTCGACGTTCCTGGTCTGACGGGTCGAATCGGGTGGTCTGAGCCGACTGCTGGTTCGCAGCGACCGGAGGGGGGGGGGGGGGGGGGGGGGGGGGGGGGGGGGGGGGCCCCGACGCCCTTGCGTGCAGGACCGTGGCACCGTGCGGATCAGAAGACGGTCCGCAGGTAGGGGATTCGGGCGGCGCCGGTCGAAATGGCGAAGGAGGTGAGCAGGACCACCAGGTAGGTGCCGGAGATGACCGCCAGCGACCGGCCCTCGGCGACGGCCGGGATGAGCAGCCGGAGAACCTCGAAGACCAGCAGGTGAACCAGGAAGACCCCGAACGACGCGTCGGAGAGCCGGACCAGAAGCCCGGCGCTGCGTGGACCGATCCGCATCCGGGCGTTGATGCTGGTCGCGGCGACGAAGATCAGCAACGCCGCGATCATCACCAGGGCGCCGTTGGCCATGACCGGGAAGGTCATCTGCAGGAGTCGGTGCGAGGGCGCGACGCCGTACTGCCACACCGACTCGAGCAACAACACAGCGGCGGCGAGCAGCGCGAGTATCGTGCCGCGCCGGCTCAGCACCACCTTGCGCAGCGCCCAACCGGCCAGGAAGAACCCGACAAACGGCCACCAGCGGTTCCAGCTGGTCAGGATGTTCGGTCTGGAGAGCCCGCCGAGCAGGGCGAGGCCGGGAAGCATGTACGCGACCGTCGTCCAGCCCAGCGCGACCGCGGCGGTGACCCGGGCCCGCAGCACGCCGCCGTCGGCGAGAAAGGCGGCCAGGACGGGGGCGATGACGTAGAGACCGGCGATCAGCCAGAGGAAGTACAGGGCGGTGAAGACCGTCGAGTCGAGCAGCATCCGGCCGAGCAGCAGTGGCCGGAGGTCCTCGCCGCGCATGATGAGCCGGACGAGCAGCAGGTACACCAGGTGCCAGACGATCATCGCGGGCAGGATCCGGGCGAATCGCTTGCGGTAGAAGGCGGCCGGTCCGGCCCGGTGTGCCCGCGGATCCAGGACGAAGGCTCCGCTGATCATGACGAAGACCGGGACGGCCCAGATCGCGCCGATGTCGATCGCCGTGGCGATCCACCATTGCGTGCTGCCGCGCAGGTCGTCCTTTCCGACGATGATGCCGAAGACGTGGATCGCGACGACACCGCAGATGGCGATCACGCGTAGCAGGTCCAGCCCGTACTCGCGGGCCGGTCGTTGGCCGGTCGGTGGGGGCGCCGGCTGGCCGTCCTGGTGCTGGGGCACCGCTGGCGACTGTCCGATCGGTTGCCCGGCCGACGGGGATCCGCCCGGCCACGACCGCTGCGTGACGGATGCCTCGGCATCAAGGGGTATCGGGGAGTTCACCGGTACATGTTAGGGCAGCTCCAGAACCGCCCGACGCCTTACGTCCGGCGGCTTACGCCGGGTTCCGGTTGCCGGCTTATGCCCGGTTCCGGTTGCCCGGGGAGAGCCCGACGGCAGTGCCGTACACTCGCCACGATCCATGCTCTCCAGGCGGATGAAAGGGTGCGGCATGACGGTTCACGACACTCCCGGGACGGTGCCGCGTCGGGGTCGGATCGTGATGCTCGTCGACAACGGGGTACATGGCGACTCGCGGGTCCAGAAGACGGCGGCCTCCGCCGCGAGCGCCGGCTGGGACGTCGTCCTGCTCGGCCGCTCCCCGAACCTGAAGCCGCAGAGCTGGCAGCTCGGGCAGGCGCAGGTGCGACTGCTGCCGGTACCCACCCCGCTGGCGAAGCCGGCGCACGAGTACCGCCGGCATTGGGTTCGGGGACCGTTCGGCTACCCGCCCACCGGGGTGGCGGCCCGGCGCGCGCAGTGGGTGAAAGCCTGGCGGGCGGATCTGGAGGTCCGGCGCGCCGCGCTCGGGCTGTCCGGCCGATCCGGCGGGGCGCGGCGGGTCCTTGCCGGGCCGGTGCTCCGCAGCCAACTGCTGGCCGCCAGGGTGGCGCGGTTGTGGGTGTCGTTCCGCCACCGTCAGTTGAACCGGGCGCGCCAGGCCCGCACCAAGCTGGATACGCCCTCGGACCGCTTCTACACGTTCTTCTGGCAGAAGCTGCACGGCGACCGCGCCTGGCGGCGGTTGGATCCAACTCTCTGGGACTACGAACTCGCCTACGGCCCGGAAATCGACAAGCTGGCCCCCGATCTGGTGCACGCCCACGACTTCCGGATGCTCGGAGTGGGGGCGCGCGCCAAGATCCGGGCGCACGGCAAGGGTCGGCGGGTACGTCTCGTCTGGGACGCCCACGAATACCTGCCCGGGATCAAGCGGTGGACCGACAACGCACGGTGGCTACCCGCGAATATCGGGCACGAGCGGGAGTACTCTCCCCATGCCGACGCCGTGGTGACCGTCTCCGAGGGGCTCGCGGACCTGCTGCGGGAGCGGCACCGGCTCCGGGAGTCGCCCACCGTGGTGCTCAACGCGCCGAACGCCGATCACGGGCCGGAAGCGGGCGACGACCCGGTACCGGAGCTGCGCGAGTTGTGTGGCATCGCGCCGGACGTGCCGCTGCTGGTCTACAGCGGCGCGGCGGCGGAGCAGCGTGGCCTGGGGATCGCCGTCGAGGCGCTGCCCCAGTTGCCGGGCGTCCACGTGGCGTTGGTGGTTCCCCGCCCCGAGGCGCCGTACATCCAGGGTCTGCTCAAGCGGGCCGCCGAACTCGGGGTGTCCGGGCGGGTCCACGCGGTGCCGTACGTGCCGCACTGGCAGGTGGTGCCCTTTTTGTCGGGCGCGCAGGTCGGACTGATTCCGATCCACCACTGGCCGAATCACGAGATCGCCCTGATCACCAAGTTCTTCGAGTACTCGCACGCGCGGTTGCCACTGGTGGTCAGCGATGTCCGGATGATGGCGGAGACGGTCCGCGCGACCGGTCAGGGCGAAGTTTTCCGCGCGGAGGACCTGCCGGACTTCGTCCGGGCGGTCAAAGCCGTACTCGACGACCCGGAAGGGTACCGCGCCGCCTATGACAAGCCCGGCCTGCTGACCGACTGGACCTGGGAGGCGCAGGCGGTCATCCTCGACCGGCTTTACCAGCGGCTACTGTCGGACTGACCTTACGGGGCGTGAGCTGGGAGGTGGACACTTCAGCGAGGCGGTAGGCCGCCGCTGAGGTGCCGTACACTCGCCGGGGTCCTCTGGGAGACCCTGCGGGAGAGGCAGAGGAAAAGTCATGGATTTGAACGCGGCTGCCGGGCGTCAGCGCAGTCGGGGCCGGATCGTCATGCTCGTGGACAATGGCGTCAACGGTGACTCCCGGGTGCAGAAAGTCGCCCGCTCGGCGGCCGAAGCCGGCTGGGAGGTGACGCTGCTCGGCAGGTCGCCGCATGGTGGCGCGCAGACCTGGCGGCTCGGTCCCGCCGAGGTGCGGTTGCTGCCCATGCCCGATCCGCTGGCCCGCCGCCGACACGAGTTCCGGCGGGCCTGGTTGCGCTGGCCGCTGGCGTACCCGCCGAGCGGCATCGCCGCGCATCGGGCCCAGTGGGTGAAGGCCTGGCAGACCGACATCCGGCAGCGCGAGGCGGAGCTGACCCTGGCGGCCGGGGCCGGGCTGGTCGGCCGCCGCCTGGAGCAGCGGCGTCGACGGCTGCGGATCGAACGGAAGGCCGCGCACCTGCTCCGCCGGTGGGTGTCGTTGCGGTACTGGATGCTGACCCGGGCCCGGAAGGGCCGCAAGTTGACCAGCCCGTGGGACCGGCTCTACACCTGGTTCTGGTCCACGGTGCAGGGTGGTCGGGCGTGGCGCCGGCTGGAGCCGGGACTGTGGGACTACGAGCTGGCCTTCGGCCCGGTGGTCGACGCGCTGGCGCCGGATCTGATCCACGCGCACGACTTCCGCATGATCGGGGTCGGCGCCCGGGCCAAGGTGCGCGCCGCCGTGGCCGGCCGGGAGGTCAAGCTGGTCTGGGACGCGCACGAGTTCCTGCCCGGGGTGCAGCCGTGGCAGGACAACGCCCGGTGGCTTCCCGCGCACCGGGCACACGAGCGGGAGTACGTGCCGTACGCCGACGCCGCCATCACCGTCTCGGCGAGCCTCGCTGAGCTGCTCCGCCGGGAGCACGGGCTGGTCGAGTTGCCGGCGGTCGTGCTCAACGCGCCGGATGTGACGGGTGGGTCGGACGCGGACGCGGAACCGGCTCCGGAGCTGCGTGCCCGGTGCGGCATCGGTCCGGAGGTGCCGCTGTTGGTGTACAGCGGCGCGGCCGCCGCCAGGCGTGGCCTCGGCACGATGATCGAGGCGTTGCCGCAGTTGCCTGGGGTGCACGTCGCCCTGGTGGTCAACAAGCCCGACGGCCCGTACGTCCGGGAGTTGCTGTCCCGGGCCGCGACGCTGGGCCTGACGTCCCGGGTGCACGTTCTGTCGTACGTCGAGCACTGGCAGGTGGTGCCGTTCCTGGCCGGTGCGGATGTCGGGGTGATCCCGATCCACCACTGGCCCAACCATGAGATCGCGCTGATCACCAAGTTCTTCGAGTACGCGCATGCCCGGTTGCCACTGGTGGTCAGTGACGTGCGGACGATGGCGGAGACGGTCCGGTCGACCGGGCAGGGTGAGGTGTTCCGGGCCGAGGACGTCGACGACTACATCCGGGCAGTCCGGGCGGTACTGGCGGATCGCGAGCGGTACCGGGCTGCGTACGACCGGCCGGGGCTGCTGGCCGGTTGGACCTGGCGGGCCCAGGCGGAGATTCTGACCGGGGTGTACCGACGGCTGCTGGCAGATCCCGACGGACCGGCAGCCGACACCGGCCCGCCCCGGGGAGCCGTCGGGCCGGTCGTGCCCGGCTCGGCGTCAGTCGATCCGGCCGGCCGGCCAGCTGCGGGCGCCGCCGCGCGATGACGGAACCCGACGTCAGCGTGGTGGTGGCGGTCTACAACACCATGCCGTACCTCACGAAGTGCCTGAACTCCCTGGTGCGGCAGAGCATCGGCCGGGACCGGATCGAGGTCGTCGCGGTCGACGACGGTTCCACCGACGGCAGCGGCCGGGAGCTGGACCGGTTCGCCCGGCTCTACCCGGAGACCGTCAAGGTGATCCACCAGGCCAACTCCGGTGGCCCGGCCGCGCCGAGCAACCGGGCCCTGGAGCAGGCCACCGGCCGGTACGTCTTCTTCATCGGCGCCGACGACTACCTGGGCCCGGAGGCGCTGGAGCGGCTGGTACGGGCGGCCGACGAGTACGGCGCCGATGTCGTCCTCGGCAAGGCCGTCGGAGTGAACAGCCGGAACATCCACCAGGCGGTCTTCGCCCGCAACGAGGTGGAGATCGACCTCTTCGACTCCGCCCTGCCCTGGTCGCTGGCGAACACCAAGCTGTTCCGCCGCGAGCTGATCGAGCGCCACCACCTGCGCTACCCGGAGGACATGCCGGTCGGCAGCGACCAGCCGTTCACCCTGGAGGCGTGCTTCCGGGCGAAGCGGATCTCGGTGCTGGCGGACTACGACTTCTACCACGCGGTGCGCCGGCTCAACGCGCACAACATCACCTACCGGTCCCGGCACGTCGAGCGGCTCCGCTGCGTCGAGTCGATCATGGAGTTCGTGGCCGGGCTGATCGAGCCGGGCGAGCGGCGGGACGCGGTGCTGGTCCGGCACTTCGCCTGGGAGGTCGCCCGGCTGGTCGAGGACGACTTTCTGCTGCTGGAGCGGGCGGTGCAGGAGCAGGTGCTGGCGGGCATCCGGGACCTCGCCGACCGCTACCTCACCGACCGGATCCGGGCCAGGCTGGAGATCGAGCCCCGGCTGCGGATCGGCACCGCCCAGCGGGGC
This sequence comes from Plantactinospora sp. KLBMP9567, assembly GCF_033446045.1. Classification (NCBI taxonomy): domain Bacteria; kingdom Bacillati; phylum Actinomycetota; class Actinomycetes; order Micromonosporales; family Micromonosporaceae; genus Plantactinospora; species Plantactinospora sp. KLBMP9567. The sequence continues at coordinate 22,570 of NZ_JAWQRR010000050.1, forward strand.
ACCGTCGACGATCTTGTCGCGGTCATCCGGCAGGACGCCGAGCAGGGCGTACCGCCGACGATCGTCGACGGCGACCGTTGGTACGCGGGCTACCCCGGCTTCCGGGACCCCCGCCTTGACCTGCCGGACGCCTGGTTCGACGTCTCCGACACCGCCGCCGACTGGCTCGCCCGGCTGGAGGTGGTCGCGGTCACCTGGGAAACCTGCGACGACGGCGAGCGGGTACTGACCGTGACCGCCCGCACCCCGCGTCGGGACCTGGCGTCACTGACCTCCGGGCCGATCGGGCTGACCGCCGGCGACGTCACCGGCACCACGCTGGAGACCAGCCGGGACGGTACCGGCAGCACGGTGCGGGCCCAGTTCCGGGTGAGTCTGCTGCTCGCCGGCTCGGGAGCCGGCGGTTCGCTGCTCGGTGTCCGGTCCCACCTGACCGCCTTCGGCGGGGTCGGCTCGGCGGCGGTACGCGCGCCGACCCGGCCCACCGTGTCACGCTTGATGTTCCGCCGGGGGATGCGGTTCTTCATGATCACCCCGACAACGAGTCACCGAGGCCAACTCGTGATCGCCATCGCACCTGTCACCCCCCGTCGGGTCCTGGCCCGACTGCGGCGCAGGTTGCCCCAGGGAGGAAAGTAGAAGGCATGAAAATCTGCGTCGTCGCTCTCGGAAAGATCGGGCTGCCGCTCGCCGTGCAGTTCGCCGACAAGGGGCACACGGTGATCGGCGCCGACGTGTCCGAGCGGGTCGTGAAGCTCGTCAACGACGGTGCGGTGCCGTTCCCCGGCGAGGCCGACCTGGACGTCAAGCTCAAGGAGGCGGTGGCGGCCGGCCGGCTCTCCGCCACCACCGACACGGCGTCGGCGGTGGCCGAGTCCGAGGCCGTGGTCGTGGTGGTGCCGCTCTTCGTCGACGCGGAGGGGACGCCGGACTTCGGCTGGATGGACGACGCCACCCGGGCGATCGCGGCCGGGCTCAAGCCGGGCACGCTGGTCAGCTACGAGACCACCCTGCCGGTGGGCACCACCCGCAACCGCTGGGCGCCGATGCTGGAGCAGGGTTCCGGGCTCAAGGTCGGCACCGACTTCACCCTGGTGTTCAGCCCCGAGCGGGTACTGACCGGCCGGGTCTTCGCCGACCTGCGCCGCTACCCGAAGCTGGTCGGCGGGGTGGACGAGGCGTCGGCCCGGCGCGGCGTCGAGTTCTACGAGGCGGTGCTCGACTTCGACGAGCGCCCCGACCTGTCCCGGCCGAACGGGGTCTGGGACCTCGGCTCGGCCGAGGCGTCCGAGTTGGCCAAGCTCGCCGAGACGACCTACCGGGACGTCAACATCGGGCTGGCCAACCAGTTCGCCCGGTTCGCCGACAGCGTCGGCGTCGACGTGATCAAGGTCATCGAGGCCTGCAACACCCAGCCGTACAGCCACATCCACTCGCCGGGCATCGCGGTCGGCGGGCACTGCATCCCGGTCTACCCCCGGATGTACCTCTGGAACGACCCGTCCGCCACCGTGGTGCGGGCGGCCCGCGAGGCCAACGCCGCGATGCCGGACTACGCCGTCGAGCTGCTCGCCGCCGCCTGGGGCGACCTGACCGACGTCGAGGTACTGGTGCTCGGTGCGGCATACCGGGGCGGGGTCAAGGAGACGGCGTTCTCCGGGGTCTTCCCGACCGTCGAGGCGCTGCGCGCCCGGGGTGCCCGGCCGTACGTCTCCGACCCGATGTACACCGCCGAGGAGCTGACCGCGCTCGGCCTGCCGGCCTACCAGGGCGAGCGGGTCGAGGCCGTGGTGGTGCAGGCCGACCATGCCGAATACCGCACGCTGGCCGAAACCGACCTCCCCGGTGTCCGGGTGGTCGTCGACGGCCGCCGGGTGACCGACCCGGCCCGGTGGCCGAACGTACGCCGGATCGTCATCGGCGGCTGACCGGCCGTGCCGGGTTGCCGGTCAGCACCTCGCGACCGGCAACGAGACAACCAGACAGCGACGGTGGCGGCTCGACCGGACAGGCCGAGCCGCCACCGCTGTTCACAGCTCCTGCGGCGGGTTCTCCTTGTCCCGGGAGACCACCTGACCCGAGGCGTCGACCCAGCCGAGCGGGCGGGCCGGGTTGCCGGCCACCAACTGGTGCGGCCTGACGTCCTTGGTCACTACCGAGCCGGCCGCGATCATCGCGTACTCGCCGATCTCGACGCCGCAGACGATGGTGGCGTTCGCGCCGATCGAGGCGCCCTTGCGGACCATGGTCGGGGTGATCTGCCATTCCGGGTTCTGGGCCCGCGGCCGGAGGTCGTTGGTGAAGACCGCACAGGGGCCGACGAAGACCTCGTCCTCGATGGTCACGCCCTGGTAGACGGAGACGTTGTTCTGGATCTTCACCAGGTCGCCGACCACGACGTTCGCGTCCACGTAGACGTTCCGGCCGATCACGCAGTTCGCGCCCACCTGGGCGGTGGAGCGGACGTGGGCGAGGTGCCAGACCTTGGTGCCGTCGCCGATCCGCGCGCCCTCGTCGACCTCGGCCGAGGGGTGCACGAAGACCGTGTCGGGGAGGGCGGGAGGCTCGTTCATCGCTTGAGTCACGGCTTCGCAGGATACGGGAGTGGCCCGGCCGGTCAGCCCGGGGGACGGAGCGTCGACTCCGGCAGGTAGATCGTGTGCCGCCCGACCCGGGTCACCTGGGCAGGCACCCCCGAGCGGCGCAGGTGGGCCTGGAACGCGGCGTCCGCGGGCGCGCCGGCCTCGAAGACGAAGGCCGGCCGGTCGGCGGCGCCGACCCGCCTCGGGTACGCCGGATAGCGGTCCTGCCCCGGCCGCAGGTTCGGACCGAGCACCGCGCAGGCGATCCGCTCCCGGGTGACGAACACCAGCCGGTTGCAGGTCCAGTACTCGGCGTACACTGCGCTGACCCCGGCCCGCTCCAGGGCGCGGGCGAGCTGCCGCTGCTGCCGCTCCTCGGTCCGGATCGTGCCGATCTCGCCGACCAGGTGTCCGGTGGTGCCGAGCAGCGGCACCATCAGCAGGGCGAGTACGGCGGTGGCGAGCACCCCGGCGAGCCGGGTCACCGGTCCGGTGGCGAGCCGCCCCGACCAGCGGGCGACCAGCCAGAGCGGCCAGAGTACGGCGGGCAGCGAGATCTGCAGGATCGACAGGTACCGGGCGCTGGCCAGCGGCGCGCTGCCGGCGAGCGAACTGCGGGCGTACGCCGCCACGGTGAGCGCGGCGCCGAGCAGCAGGGCGAGTTGGGTGGCGTACCCGACCCGGGCGACCCGGACCGCGTCGCCGGTTTGGATCGCGTCGCCGGCCTGGGCGTGCCCCGGCGTGCCGACGGCCGTGGCGCTGCCGGGCGTTCCGCGGGTCCCGGCACCGCTGCCCGGAGTCGGTCGGCCGGTCCTGACGAGTCCGACCACCGCCAGCACCCCGGCGGCGAGCAGCAGCGCCAGGTAGAGCCCGCCCCAGGACATTTCCACCGGATCGCAGCGCTCCGGCCGGCAGAGCCCGGTGGCGAGCGGGATGCCGACCAGCAGCGCGCCGTGCAGTCGGGCGGTACCCGGCGTCGACTCCGCCTCGCCCTCGCTGACCTGCCGCAGCACGGAGATCGAGTCCTGCCCGGCCGGCGCGGTCAGGTTGTCCACGACCAGCGGTGCGACCCCGAGCAGGAACCCGGCGACCAGCACGGCGCCGGCCGGACCGAGCAGGTCCCGCCAGCAGCCGACCAGCAGCACGGCGAAGGCGACCACCAGGTAGGGCAGGACCAGCCAGTCGTCCCAGACGCAGAGCCCGGTTACCAGGCCGAAGAGGCCGAAGGCCCAGAACCGGTGCCGGGTCCGCCGCTGGCCGAGAGCGAGCGCGATCAGCAGCAGGCCCAGCACGGCGGGCTTGACCTCGGGCCGGCCGCCGACGGTGGTGATCTGGTCCCGGATCACCCGTTCGCCGCCGAGCGCGAGTACCCCCACGGTGAAGGTGGCCAGCCAGGGGGAGTAGAGCCGCCGGGTGAGCCGATACGCCAGGTAGAGGAAGGCGGCGTACAGGAACAGCAGGGGTATCCGCAGCGGGATCCAGCCGGCGCCGAAGAGCAGGAAGAGCGGCGCGGCGAGATAGCTCTGCACGGTGCCCATGTAGTGCTGGCCGTAGAGGAAGACCGGCAGTTCACGGCCGTCCGCGATGTGCAGTGCGGCGAGCCCGAACGTCGCCTCGTCGCTGTTTGAGCCGGGTACGGTCAGCAGGACCAGCGCCAGCCGGTAGGCCAGGGCGAGCAGGCCGAGGCCGAGCGCCACCGCGCCCGGCCGGTCGAGGGTTCGCCACCGCCGCCCCCCGCGCGGCACCGCCACCGACACCCCGCGCCCCCGTCGCCGTCCCGCCTCGAAGTCTCGCACGGCGCCCGGCACCGGAGGTCCGGATCGGCGCAGGTCGCACCGGTTCCGCCCGGTCCGGGTGCCCGGCGCGGGGAGCGTGCCGACGGGTTAGTTGATCTGTCTCGTAGCCGGACCGGGTGCTCTGTGGCAGGGTGGCTAGGTGTCGCTGATACCCGCCGGTCCGGCGCCCGCGCCCCGGCTGCACCGAGCGGCCCGGATCGAGGACGCGGTGCACCAGTTCATCGAGCGTCGCCTGGGGCAGGGCGGGTGGGATGTCACGATCATCCCGTACGCCGGCTATGGCGCGCCCGGGTGGATCCGGGTGCTGGGTCGGGTCCTGCTGACCCGGCTGCGCCGCCGCCCCCGCCGCCGGCCGGAGAAGGTACGCGGCTGGCGTAGCTTCGCCACCCTGCCGGTGCAGCACGCACCGGTGGTGATCGAGGCGGGTGGTCGCCGGCACGAGGCCCGGGCCGACCGGAGCGGCTTCATCGACCTCGTCGTCGAGGCCGACCTGGCGCCCGGCTGGCAGAGCGTACGCCTGGCCAGTCCCGGCGCCGAGCCGGTCGACGCGCCGGTCCGGATCGTCGACCCGGCGCTGCGGATCGGGGTCCTCTCCGACATCGACGACACGGTCATGGTGACGGCGCTGCCCCGGCCGCTGCTGGCCGCGTGGAACACCTTCGTGCTGGACGAGCACGCCCGGATGGCGGTACCCGGGATGGCGGTGCTCTACGAGCGCCTGGTGAACGCGCATCCCGGCGCCCCGGTGCTCTACCTCTCCACCGGTGCCTGGAACGTCGCGCCGACGCTGACCCGGTTTCTGTCCCGACACCTCTATCCCGCCGGCCCGCTGCTGCTGACGAACTGGGGCCCGACGGCGGACCGCTGGTTCCGGAGCGGGCGGGAGCACAAGCGGGCCACCCTGGCCCGGCTGGTCCGCGAGTTTCCGGAGATCCGGTGGTTGCTGATCGGCGACGACGGCCAGCACGACCAGGAGATCTACGCCGAGTTCGCCGCCGAGCACCCGGACAACGTGGCCGGGGTGCTGATCCGCCGGCTATCCCCGACCCAGGCGGTGCTGGCCGGTGGTTTCCCGGCGCCGACGGACAGCACCGACGGCAGCACCCCGGCGGCCGGCCTGCTGGGCGAGCGCTGGTTCTGCGCGCCCGACGGCGCCGGTCTGTGGCGCCTGCTCCGCGAGGCGAACCTGGTCTGAGACGAGCGGCGACCTGGTCCTGGCGCGAATCTCGTCCGAGCGCAGGGCGGAGCCGGATCGGTTCTCAGCTCTCCCGGTTCGGTTCCGCCGCCCGGCGGCGTTCGCGTCTGCCCCGGGCGATCTCGGTGCCGAGGGCGTCCAGCCGTTGGGTCCAGAACCCTCGATAACGCTCCAGCCACCGGTCGATCTCCTGGAGCGGGGCGGGGTCCACCGCATAGAGCCGCCGGGTGCCGGCGGCACGTACGGTGGTGAACCCGTTCTCCCGGAGCACCCGCAGGTGTTGTGAGACGCCCGGCTGGGAGATCCCGAACTCCTCCTGCACCACCGCGCTGACCTCGCCCGCCGACCGCTCGCCGTCGGCGAGCAGCTCCAGGATCCGCCGCCGGACGGGATCGCCGAGAACGTCGAACGCGTGCACGCCGCCATCCTTTCAGCGCTCACTTATATAACCGAAGTCTACCCAATCCGGGGATCGGTCCGGACGACCCTACCGGCCCGGACCGGCCCGAGCCGGCACCGGTCCCGACGAGGTGGCCCGGTACTGGTAGACAGGGGCGATGCGGCTCCGTCTGATCCAGATCGACGCCTTCGCCGACCGGGTGTTCCAGGGCAACCCGGCGGCCGTGATGCCCCTGCCCGGCTGGCTGCCCGACGCCGTCCTACAGGCCCTCGCCGAGGAGAACAACCTCTCCGAGACCGCCTTCTACACGGCGGAACTGCCGGCCGACGCCACCCCGCCGCCCGGTGACGACCCCGTCTACCACCTGCGCTGGTTCACCCCGACGGTCGAGGTGGACCTCTGTGGGCATGCGACCCTGGCCACCGCCGGGCAACTCTTCGACGACGTGCACCCGGACGCGCGGCGACTGCTGTTCTGGACCCGCAGCGGCTGGCTCCCGGTGAGCCGGGCCGACCGGGACGGCGAGCTGGAACTGGACTTCCCGGCCGGACGGCTCCGGGCGGTGGCGGACGGCGACGAGGTCTCCGCCGCCGCCGTGGCAGCGCTCGGCATCGAGCCGGAGCACCGGTTCCAGGACAGCGACCTGGTCTACGTGGTACGCGGCGCCGCCGAGGTTCGGGCCGTCGAGGCGGACTTCAGCACCCTGGCCCGGCTGCCGGTACGCGGCGCGATCGTCACCGCCCCCGCCGACAGCGGCGGCGTCGACTTCGTCAGCCGGTGGTTCGGGGCCGGGGCGGGCGCTTTCGAGGACCCGGTGACCGGCTCCGCGCACAGCCAGATCGCGCCCTACTGGGCGGAGCGTCTCGGCCGGACGGCGCTGACCGCCCGACAGCTCTCCGCCCGGGGCGGCACGGTGCACTGCGTGGTCGACGGCGACCGGGTACGCCTGCGCGGCAGTTACCGCCGCTACCTCGACGGCGCCGTCACGGTCCCGGAGTCGGCCGAGTAGCGACCCGGGCCGGTCGGGCGATTTCGTCCGGGTCAGTGCCCGCGGAAAGCCTCCTCCAGCCACCATGCGCCGCGCTCGCTGGTGATCTTGGCGTCGACCACCAGCGGCCGGTCGCGAGGGCCGGCCAGCCAGTCCCGCACCGGGGCGAGGTCGTCGATCTCGCGTACGGTCAGCGCGGCGCAGCCGTAGCCCCGGGCGATCGAGGCGAGGTCGGTGTCGGGAAACTGGACCAGGTCCAGCGGATGGCCGTCCGGGCCGAAGTGGTGCACCTCGGCGCCGTACGCCGCGTCGTCGTAGACCACCACCAGCAGGGGCGGGCCGAGCCGGCTGGCGGTGACCAGCTCGGCCGCCGACATCAGGAACCCGCCGTCGCCGAGCGCCGCCACGGTGAGCCGGTCCGGCCGGGCCACGGCGGCGCCGAGCGCACTGGCCAGCCCCAGCCCGACAGACTGGAACGCCTGGGTGAAGCAGAACCCGGCGACGTCCGGTACGGAGAGGAACATCGACGGATAGCCCATGAAGTTGCCGGAGTCGACCACCACGGTCCGCTCGGCCGGCAGCATGTCGTCCAGGGCGACGGTCAGGGTACGCGGGTCGATCCGTCCCTCGCCGCTACCGTCCAGATAGGGCACGTCGCGCCAGCGCCCCTCGGTCGCGATCCGCTGGCGCAGCTCGGGTGTGCGCTGCGTGCCGGGCGGCCGGCCGACGCCGGGTTCCCGGTCCAGCCAGCGCAGTGCGTACCGGGCGACCCGGGCCACGTCGCCACTGACGTACCGGTCGATCCGGGAATGCAGGGCGGCGCCGATCGGCAGTTCGTCGACCTGGACCACCACGGCCGACGGGGAGATCAGCCGACCGTGCCGGGTGGTCCACATGTTCAGCGTGCTGCCCCAGGCGACCACCAGGTCGGCCTCGGCGATCAGCTCGGCGGCGAGCGGGGTGGCGAAGCCGCCCGAGACGTCGAGATACCACGGGTCGCCGACGAAGAGACCCTTGGCGGCGGCGGAGACCGCCAGCAGCGCGGCGCACTCGTCGGCCAGCCGGATCAGCGGCTCCCGGGCACCCCGGGCGCCGCGGCCGGCGAGGAATACCGGGCGCCGGGCGGCGGTCAACGCGCTGACCAGCGGCTCGACGTCGGGAACCCAGTCGGTGTGGGCGGGCCAGGGATCGAGAGGGCCGGTCCAGGGTGCGATCTCCCGGGCCTGCACATCCAGCGGCAGCCCCAGCAGCACGGTTTCGCCCTGGGTTGCCCGCCGGTAGGCGGCGTCGACGTCCACCACCACGTGCTCGGGGCGTATCCGCTGGTAGTGGATGCCGAGCGCGGTGGCGGTGTGCGGCAGGTCGATGAAGAAGTTCGACCGTGGCTCGGTCGCCTCCGGCGCCAGCACGAGCATCGGGGTCCGGCTCTTGGCCGCCTCGACGATCCCGGTCAGCGCGTTGGTTACCCCCGGCCCCTGGTGCACCGAGAGCACCCCGACCCCGCCCGAGGTACGCGCGTAGCCGTCCGCCATGCTCACCGCGCCGCCCTCGTGCGCGGCGGCCACGAACCGGGCCCCGCCGGCGACCAGCGCGTTGGTGACGTGGAAGTTGCCGCTGCCAACCACCCCGAAGACGTGCCGTACCCCGTGCGCGGCGAGCACCCGACCGACCACCTCGGCGACCCGCATGCCCGTCACACCTGTCCCGTCGCCCGCATCCGCGCCGCCCGCTACCGCTCGACCAGGGCGAGTACCCGGCACGGGCTGCCGGACCCCTGCACGATCGGCAACGGTCCGGCGACCACCACCGCGCCGGTCGGCGGAAGCTGTGCCAGGTTGCGGAGCTGGGTGAGGCCGTACTTGTCGGCGCCGAGCAGGAAGGAGTGGCAGGGGAACGGCGGGTCGAAGGAGTGCGCCGCGCCGGCGTCGGTGCCGACCGTCTCGACCCCGACGCCCTGCACCGGGGCCTCCTCGGCGAGCCACCTGGCGCAGGCCGGGGAGATCCCGGGGGTACGGCCCGCGTTGGCGTACCGCTGTGCGTCGTCGCCGTACGCGTCCCAGCCGGTCCGGTAGAGCAGCCAGCCGCCGGCCGGCAGCGGACCGTGCTCCGCCTCCCAGGCCCGGACGTGTTCGACCTCCAGCAGGAAGTCGGGGTCGGTGGCGGCTTCGGCGGTGTGGTCGAGCACCACCGCCGGGGCGATCAGCCGGCTCGGCGGCACCTGGGAGACGTCGTCGCCGTGCCGGCCGCTGACCCAGTGCACCGGCGCGTCGAAGTGCGTGCCGGTGTGCTCGCCGGTGGTGAAGTTGTTCCAGTACCAGGCCGGGCCGCGCTCGTCGTAGCGACTGATCTCGCTCAGCGCGAACGGGACGGTCTGGCCGAACGGCTCGGGGAGGGCGAGGATCGGCGTCTGCGCCGAGAGCGGGGCGGTGAGGTCCACGACCTCGACCCGGCCGGTGGCGAGCGCGGCAACAAGATCTTGCAGCACGGTCATGGCGGGAACCTACCGGAGTTTCCGGGAAACCGACTCGCGCGATCGGTCAGGAGTTGCCCCGCCCGGCGGCCGGCCCGACCTGTGGAACGGCCGCCCCGGGGGCGTCGACCCACTGGACGGGCGAGCCTCCGGGGCGGGCTGTCACCGGCCGGTGGTCACCGCCGTGTCGGGGCGGTGGACCTGCGGCGCGCCGCAGTACATCGGACGGAGCCGGGGATCCGCCGGGACGCGACAGACCCGGACGACGACCGAGCCGACGACCGGCGAGGCGTTCGGGGCGGGGCCGACTCAGCCCGGGCACGTGGTTCGGCGCCGGTGCCGGCCGACGCGGGACCGGCGGTACCGATGCCGGCAGCCGAGACTGCGGCGACGGCGACCGGGTGGATGGAACGCGGCATTGTGCTCCTCCCAGGGCGTTCGACCGGCCGTCAGCCCCAGTGCAACGAGTAGACCTGGGGCGTTCCGCAGTAGCCGGCCGGCGTCGGCAGCGGTGTCGGGCCGTTCGCCGTCGCGGCCCGGCAGACCTGGACGACGAGGGTGTCGACACCGCCGGACGGCTCCTGTGGGGCGAGCCGGAAACTGTACTTGGTGATGTCGTTGTCCACCCTCGACGTGCCCTGGGCGATGGGGCGGCCGTTGCCGTAGGCGTAGAAGCTGACGAAGCTGAAGAGCCCATCGTCCGGGCAGAGCGGGCCGGGATCGCGATCGTAGGGGCGATCGGCGATGGTGCCGGTGACGGTCACCGAGCCGAGCCCGGGAGGTGCGGAGATCGGAAGGAACTCCAGGGTTCCTTCGGCGAGGCCGTACCGGCAGCTGTCGCCGCTGTCGGCGGCGAACGCCTGCGGTGCGAGAGCGGTGTCGGTGCCGGCCCGGGCGGGGCCGGCCAGTGCGGTGAGGGTGAGCAGGGCGGCGGCGAGTAAGACCGCCGACCGGTGGATCGGTCGCGGCATGGCGTTACCTCCTGGCTGGACGGACGGTGCGGGTGGCGGTGCGTACCTCGGCGGGCGGTCGGGCGCGGGTGCGTGGCGGCCGGAGTCCCGCGGCCGGGCGGGACGTGCCGGCCGCCGGTCGGGGCGGGACTCCGCCTGGCCGGCTGCCGAAGGACATTGTCACACGTCTATCTGACATTTCCAGGAACCGTGCCGGAGGTTGCTGGATCCGGCAGTGCGGGCCGAGCGGCCGGCGGTCAGCGGATCGGCTCGGGGCGGAGCACCGCCAGGTATTCGTGGTGCTGCTGCAGCAGTTCCGGCAGCCCCGGCAGCGCCGTCGGGGCGAACGTCCGGTCCCCGACCCTCAGTTCGGCCAGGATCAGGCCGGTCCCGGCGAGCAGCAGCGAGAGGTCGGCCGGCGAGTAGCAGCGCAACGTCTGGCTGATCCGGCGGTCCGGTTCGGAGACCTGCCACCAGGTGTCCACGGCGGTGCAGGTGACCGGGTCGAAGCTGATCCGCTGGCGTAGGTCGTATTCGTAGCCACGGTCCGGGTCGGGCGTCAGGTGCTCCTCCTCGCCGTCCCACCGCGCCCAGACGAACGGGTTGAAGACGTCGACCAGGGCCACGCCGCCCGGACGGAGCCACTCGGTGCCGATCCGGGTCAGCAGCCGGCGCTGGTCGGCGTCCGTGCCGACCCCGAAGCCGTTCCAGTAGCAGACGACGTCGAAACGCCCGGGCGGGCGTACCGCGTAGAAGTCCTCCTTGTGGACGGTCAGCGACCCGGGCGCGGTCTCCCCGGCGAACCGGCCGGCCAGGTCCACCCGGTCGCTGACCTCGACGGCGGTGACGTCGTGCCCGGCCTGGGCGGTGGCGGCGGCGGTCGCGCCGTAGCCCGCGCCGAGTTCGAGGACCCGCTGCGGCCGGTCACCGGCATACCCGTGCAGCAGCGCCACCCGCCGCCGGTCCTGGTCGGTGATCCGGGCCTCGGCCGGGCCCCACCAGCGGCCGGTCGTCGAGTAGAAGTCGCGTACCCAGTCCATACCGGACAATGCAGCAGAGTCGGCGCCGCCAGGCAATCCGGTTACCGCACCGACCGGGGTTGACCTCAACCAAAGTCGAGCTCCGATCCTGTGCACATGACCGCCACCCCGGGACACGCCGCGAACCCCCACCCCAGGCGTGGTCACGGCACCCGACCGGGCCGCGCCGGTCGGCCGCCCGTCGACGGTACGCCGCCGACCCCGCCCAGGGGTCCGCTCTGGGTACTCCTGCTCGGCTCCACCCTCACCGTGCTGGCCGGGGCGGTGCTGGCGCCGGTGGTCGAACTCCTCCGCTCCGACCTCGGGGTCAGCGCCGGTGCCGCCGGACTGGTGTTGACCGCGCACGGGCTGTCGCTGGCCCTCGTCGGTCCCCTGGTCGGCCGGGCCGTCGACCGGTGGGGCGTGCCCGGACCGCTCGCCGCCGGCCTCGTCGTCTACGGTCTGGCCGGTGGCGCCGGTCTGCTGCTGGACGACTACGTGTGGCTGGTCGCCAGCCGCCTGGTGTTCGGGATCGGCGCCGCCGCCGTCTTCACCGGTACCACCCTCGGCCTGCTCGATCTCGCCGAGGGGGCGGCCCGGGACCGGATGATGGGCTGGCGCACCACGGCGATCAGCCTCGGCGGGGTGCTCTGGCCACTGCTCGGTGGCGCCCTGGGCACGATCTCCTGGCACGCGCCGTTCGCGGTCTACCTGGTCGGCGTCCCGCTCGGTCTGGCCGCCCTCCGGCTGCTGTCTACTACGGACGCCTCCCGGCCGGTGCCGAGGGCCGCTCCGGCCCCACCCGTGTGCAGCGCCGATGCGGCCCGGCCACGGCCGACGGGTGGTGCGGAGGAGACGACGGCGTCAGCGGCGGTCGGCGATCGCGTGTCGGTTCGGCCCGGTTCGCTGCTACGCGGCCGCCCGGGACTGCTCGGGATCTACGCGCTCCAGGCGGTCGCCACCGCACTGCTCTACGGCGTACTGGTGTTCCTGCCGCCGCGCCTCGCCGAGGTCGGTGTCCGGGACAGCTTCCGGGTCGCGCTCTTCGGCGCGCTGCTTTCCCTGGTGATGAGCCTGACCGGGCTCCGGTTCGCCCGGGTGCGGGCCCGACTCGGCTGGTCCGGCCTGCTGCTCCTCGCCTTCGGTGCCTGGACGGTGGCGCTGCTGGTCCTCGCGCTCGGCACGTCGCCGGTCCCGCTGCTGATCGCACCGGCCGTCTTCGGCTTCGGCATGGGACTGGCCGTGCCGGCCCTGACGGTACTGGCCGCCGAACACGCGCCGGCCGACCGGCGCGGGCAGGCGACCGCACTGCTCGGTACGGCCACCTTCGCCAGCCAGTTCGGCTCGCCGCTGCTCTTCGGGCCGGTCGAGGCCGCCACCTCACCGAGCGGAGTCTTCCTGGCCGCCGCCGCGCTCGCCGCGCTGACCCTGCTGGCGGTGCTCGCCACCGGCCGCCGCCTCGCAAACTCTGGTCGCTCTCGTGGAACCTTTCCCTCCACTCGTCGGTGGAAGTAATGGACCCCACCCCGCCGCCCCAGGCCCGGGACCGCGCCACCCAGCTGTTCACGACCGGGCCGGACTCCGGGCCGGGACGGGGGACGGCACTTCACCAACGAGCACGGGCCCGGCGGACAGGAGGGATCGGCCGGAGTCGCTCCCGGCCGCGCCTGGCTCTACGGCCGGGACGACATGTCGGCGACCGGCCCGGACCACGTCCTGGTCACCGGGGACGGACTCTCCTGGAGCCGGTTCGCACTGCCCGACTGAGCCCGGTGCCTCGGCGCGACCGGACGGCCGCGCCGACGTTCCCGGCAGGGCATCGTCGGCGCGGAGATCGGTCTCAGTCCGGGCGGAGCCAGAGGACGCCGAGCGGCGGTACCCGCACCGACGCCGAGGCGGGCAGGCCGTGCCACGGCTGGTCGTCGGCGGTGACCGCGCCGAGATTGCCCACCCCGGATCCGCCGTAGCAGTCCGCGTCGGTGTTCAGGATCTCGGACCAGCGCCCGGCCAGCGGCAGCCCGATCCGGTAGTCCTCGTGCGGCAGCGCGGCGAAGTTCGCCACGCAGACCAGCGGCGAGCCGTCGGTGGCGATCCGGATGAAGGCCAGGGTGTTGTTGGCCGAGTCGTCCGAGACGATCCACCGGAAGCCGGCCGGTACGGTGTCCTGGGACCAGAGCGCGGGATTGTCCCGGTAGCCGCGGTTCAGATCCCGGAGCAGCCGCTGCACGCCGGCCCGGCCCGGATCGTCGACCAGGTGCCAGTCCAGCCCCCGGGTCTCGCTCCACTCCCGGTCGTCGCCGAGTTCGCAGCCCATGAAGAGCAGTTGCTTGCCCGGGTGCGCCCACATGTACGCCAGCAGTGCGCGTACCCCGGCCAGCTTGCGCCACTGGTCGCCGGGCATCTTGCCGAGCAGCGACCCCTTGCCGTGCACCACCTCGTCGTGGCTGATCGGCAGCACGTAGTTCTCGCTCCAGGCGTACACCAGGGAGAAGGTCAGCTCGTTGTGGTGGTGCTGCCGGTAGATCGGGTCCTTGCCGAGATAGGTCAGGGTGTCGTGCATCCAGCCCATGTTCCACTTGAAACCGAAGCCCAGCCCGCCGGCGTCGGTCGATCGGGTCACCCCCGGCCAGGCCGTCGACTCCTCGGCCACCATCAGCACACCCGGATGCTTCCGGTAGACGGTCGCGTTGACCTCCTGGAGCAGGGCGATCGCCTCCAGGTTCTCCCGGCCGCCGTGCTCGTTCGGCAGCCACTCGCCGTCGCCGCGGGAGTAGTCCAGATAGAGCATCGAGGCGACCGCGTCCACCCGCAGACCGTCCACATGAAACTCTTCACACCAGTAGAGCGCGTTCGCGACGAGGAAGTTGCGGACCTCGGGGCGGCCGTAGTCGAAGACGTACGTGCCCCAGTCCGGGTGCTCGCCGCGGCGCGGGTCGGGGTGCTCGTAGAGCGGGGTGCCGTCGAACCGGGCCAGCGCCCAGTCGTCCCGGGGGAAGTGCGCCGGCACCCAGTCCAGCAGCACCCCGATGCCGGCGGCGTGCAGCCGGTCCACCAGGTAGCGGAAGTCGTCCGGGTCGCCGAAGCGCGCGGTCGGGGCGTAGTAGCCGGTCACCTGGTAACCCCAGGAGCCGCCGAACGGGTGCTCCATCACCGGCAGGAACTCCACGTGCGTGAAGCCCAGGTCGAGTACGTACCCGGTGAGCTGGTCGGCCAGCTCCCGGTAGGAGAGCCCCGGCCGCCACGAGCCGAGGTGCACCTCGTAGACGCTGATCGGCTCCTGGTGCGGCTGCCGCCGGGCCCGCCGGTCCAGCCAGTCGGCGTCGGACCACTGGTAGCCGGACCCGTCCACCACCGAGGCGGTGGCGGGCGGCACCTCGGTACGCCGGGCCAGCGGATCCGCCTTGTCCCGCCACTGCCCGTCCCGGGACAGGATCCGGTACTTGTACCGGTGCCCGGCCGCCGCCTCCGGGACGAAGATCTCCCAGACCCCGCTGCTGCCCAGCGACCGCATCGGCCAGCCCTGGTGCGTGCCCCAGCCGGTGAAGTCGCCGACCACCCGCACACCCACGGCGTTCGGCGCCCAGACCGCGAACGACACCCCGCCGCCGTCCGCCGGCCGGGCGCCGAGCGCCGTCCAGAGCCGCTCGTGCCGGCCCTCGGCGATCAGGTGCAGGTCGAGGTCCCCGACGGTCGGCGGATAGCGGTACGGGTCGTCGTGCGGCTCGCCGTCCACCGCCACCCGGTAGTCGAGCACCGTACCGGGGACCGTCGCCTCGAAGATCCCCTCGTCGTGCACCCGGTGCATCGGCCGGCGTTCCCCGCCGATCAGCAACTCCACCGTGCCGGCACCCCGGCGCAGGGTACGGATCACCGTTCGGTCGCCGTCCGGATGGGCGCCGAGCAGGGCGTACGGGTCGTGTGCCGTACCGGCGATCAGCTCGTCCATCCCTGGCCTTCCGGTCCGGCGGGTGTGTCGGTGCGATCGGCCCCGGCCGCGCTCTCCGCACCGCGCCGGCCGTCGTGCGGGTGCACGGTGCAGACGTGCGCGGGGGAGAGGAACGGGTCGAGCCGGACGGCGTTGTGCTGTCCCCAGTCGTACCGGGCGCCGGTCAGCTCGTCGTGCACGGTGAACCGCTCGTGCCAGTCGAAGCCGAGCGCCGGCATGTCCAGCACGGTGTTGCCCCACTGCACCTGCCCGGGGTCGACCGAGCAGACCACCAGCACCGTGTTGCCGGTCGGCTCGTCCCGTTTCGACCAGCAGAGCAGCGCCGGGTTGTCGATCTCGTGGAAGACCAGGTTGCGCAGCCAGTGCAGCGCGCGGTTGTCCCGCCGGATCGCGTTGAGCCGGGCCAGGAACGGGGCCAGCGACCGGCCTTCGGCCTCGGCCGCCGCCCAGTCCCGGGGGCGCAGCTCGAACTTCTCGTTGTCGAGGTATTCCTCGGCGCCGGGCCGGGCCACGTGCTCGAAGAGTTCGTAGCCGGCGTAGATCCCCCAGGAGGGCGAGAGCAGGCTGGCCAGCACCGCGCGGATCTTGAACATCGGCGGCCCGCAGTGCTGGAGGTGCTCGGGCAGGATGTCCGGGGTGTTCGGCCAGAAGTTCGGCCGCATGTAGTCCGCCGCCGCCACCAGCTCCTGGCAGTACTCGCGCAGCTCGGCGGTGCTGGTCCGCCAGGTGAAGTAGGTGTACGACTGGGTGAAGCCGACCTTGCCGAGCCCGTGCATCACCGCCGGTCGGGTGAACGACTCGGCCAGGAAGAGCACGTCCGGGTCGTGCCGCTTGACCTCCCAGATCAGCCAGTGCCAGAAGTCGAACGGCTTGGTGTGCGGGTTGTCCACCCGGAAGATCCGGATGCCCTGGTCCACCCAGTGCCGCACCAACCGCAGTACCTCGGCCCGGATCCCCTCCGGGTCGTTGTCGAAGTTGACCGGGTAGATGTCCTGGTATTTCTTCGGCGGATTCTCGGCGTACGCGATCGACCCGTCCGCCCGGGTGGTGAACCACTCCGGGTGCGCGGTGACCCACGGGTGGTCCGGCGCGGCCTGGAGCGCCAGGTCCATCGCCACCTCCAGGCCGACCTTTCCGGCGGCGGCGACGAAGGACCGGAAGTCGTCGAGCGTGCCCAGGTCGGGGTGGATCGCGTCGTGCCCGCCCTCGGCCGCGCCGATCGCCCACGGCGAGCCGATGTCGTCCGGCCCGGCGACCAGGGCGGCGTTGCGGCCCTTCCGGTTGATCCGGCCGATCGGGTGGATCGGCGGCACGTAGAGCACGTCGAAGCCCATCGCGGCGACCCCGGGCAGCCGCTCGGCGGCGGTGCGGAAGGTCCCGGACCGGGCCGGCTGCCCGTCGGTGGCCAGCACCGCCCCCTCGGAGCGCGGAAAGAACTCGTACCAGGCGGAGAAGAGCGCCCGCTGCCGGTCCACCCAGATCGGCTGGGCCGGCGCACTGGTCAGCAGTGCCCGGACCGGGTACGCCCAGAGCAGGTCGGCCAGGTCCAGCGCGGGGGAGACCCGCTCGGGCAGCGGCCGCTCGCCGTCCCGCAGCGCGATGGCGGCGGCCCGGACCCGGTCCCGCTCCTGCACCGGTACGCCGTCGGCGGCCCGGTCCAGCAGGTCGGCGCCCTCGGCCAGGTCGTTGGCCAGCTCGGCCGGTCCCTGCCCGGCGTCGATCTTCTTGAGTACGGCGTCCCGCCAGGTCAGATAGGGATCGTCGAACGCCTGCACGGTGAAGCTCCACTCGCCCACCGCGTCCGGCCGGATGGTGGCGTGCCACCTGTCGTCGAAGTGCGGGCCGGGGCGCATCCGGACCACCGGCCGCTGCGCACCGTCCGGGCCGCGCCAGGCGACCTGGCAGCCCATCGCCGCGTGCCCCTCCCGGTACGACCGCGCGGTCACCGGGACCAGTTCACCGACCACCGCCTTGGCCGGGTACCGACCACCCGCCACGGACGGCGTCACGTCCTCGATCGGAATCCGTCCACTCACCCTGCCCAACTTACTGTGATTGATCGACGGCCGCGCGTCGGACGCATCCCGGCGGGACGCCCCGGCGCGCCGACAGCCAGGCGTCATGATCCGGGAGCGTCCGGCGTGCCAGGAGCGTCCGGCGTGCCAGGCAGGGCGAGCAGAACGTCCCCGCGTCAGCCGAGGGCTTCCCGGTAGACCGCCATGGTGCGGTCGGCGATGGCGTCCCAGGAGAAGTGTTCGACCGCCCGGCGCCGGCCGGCCCGGCCCAGCTCGACGGCGCGTCTCGGGTCGTCGAGCAGTTCGGTGATCGCGGCGGCCAGGTCGGCGACGAAGCGCTCCGGGTCGAGCGGGGTGCCGGTGCCGTCGCTGGCCTGGGCGATCGGCACCAGCAGTCCGGTCGAGCCGTCGGCGACCACCTCGGGGATGCCGCCGGTGGCGGTCGCCACCACGGCGGTCTCGCAGGCCATCGCCTCCAGGTTGACGATGCCCATCGGCTCGTAGACGGAGGGGCAGACGAAGACGGTGCTGTGGCTGAGGATCTGGATCACCTCGGGCTTGGGCAGCATCTCGGCCACCCAGACCACACCTTCCCGGCTGGCCCGCAGCTCGGCGACCAGATCCTCCACCTCGGAGGCGATCTCCGCCGTGTCCGGGGCACCGGCCAGCAGCACGAGCTGGGCGGTCGGCGGCAGCCGGTGGGCCGCCCGGAGCAGGTACGGCAGGCCCTTCTGCCGGGTGATCCGGCCGACGTACGTCACGCTGGGCCGGTTGGGGTCGACGCCGAGCCGGTCCAGCACGTCGGTGCCGGAGTCGGGGGCGTACTGGTGGGTGTCGATGCCGTTGTGCACCACCCGGACCCGCTCCGGTGCGACCGCCGGATAGGCGGCCAACAGGTCACGCATCATCGCGGCGGAGACCGCGATCACCGCGTCGGCGGCCTCCAGGGCGGTCCGCTCGCACCACGAGGAGAGCGCGTAGCCGCCGCCGAGCTGCTCCGCCTTCCACGGTCGCAGCGGTTCCAGACTGTGCACGGTCACCACGTGCGGCACGCCGTGCAGCAGCTTGCCGACGTGGCCGGCGAGATTGGCGTACCAGGTGTGGCTGTGCAGCACGTCGGCGCCGGCGGTACCGGCCGCCATCGCCAGATCCACCCCCATGGTGCGCAGCGCGGCGTTGGCGTGCGCCAGTTCCGCCGGCTCCGGGTACGCGGTGACGCCCGGCCCGGCGTACGGGGGCTGGCGGGGTGCCCCGAAGCAGTGCACCCGGGTGTCGGCGCGGGTACGCAGTTCACGGGCGAGGTATTCGACGTGCACCCCGGCCCCGCCGTACACCTCCGGGGGGTACTCCCGGGTCAGCAGGTCGACCCGGAGCCGCCGGTCGTCGGACACGGATTCGGTCACAGCCGGCACCCTAGTGCAGCCCGCCCCGATCCGCCCGCTCCTCGACGACGCACTACTTCGGTGCGGTGCTGGCTTCGACCGCGGGCCGAGGGGCACTCTTTCCGACGAGTAGCACGATCCTCGGCAGGTCAGCGGTTCAGCACCAGGGTCACGCCGATGGTGATCATGGTGATCGCGATCAGGGCGTCCAGGACACGCCAGGCGGCCGGGCGGGCGAAGACCCGGCCGAGCAGCCGGGCCCCGTAGCCGAGCGCGGCGAACCAGACGAAGCTGGCGAGCGCGGCCCCGGCCCCGAACGACCACCGGCCGGCCTGGCCGTGCGTGTTGGCGATCGAGCCGACCAGCAGGACGGTGTCCAGGTAGACGTGCGGATTGAGCCAGGTCATCGCCAGCACGGTGAGTACCGCCGTGCGCAGCGTCGAACTGCCGCCGCCGGTGCCGGCCCGGAGGCTCTGGGTGGCGAAGACCCGGCGGGCGGCGAGCAGGCCGTAGCCGACCAGGAAGGCGGCGCCGGCCCAGCGGACCACGGTGAGCGCGACCGGGGCGCGTTCGACCACCGCCCCGATACCGCTGACGCCGGCCAGGATCAGTACCGCGTCCGAGGCGGCGCAGATCGCCACGATCGGCAGGACGTGTTCGGCACGTACGCCCTGCCGGAGCACGTACGCGTTCTGGGCCCCGATCGCCACGATCAGGGAGAGGCCGACGCCGAACCCGGTGATGAGCACGGGCAGCACACCGGCCGTGGCGGCGGCAGAGGAGAGGATCACGGGCTCGACCCTAGGTAACCCGGCCGGACCACTCCAGCTAATCATTCTTACGATTCATTAGGCTTGCTTAACATGGACCTCCAGTTCGAGCAGCTCCGCACCTTCGTCTCCGTCGTCGACGACGGCTCGTTCGAGGCGGCGGCCCGGCGGCTGCACGTCACCCCCTCGGCGGTCAGCCAGCGGATGAAGGCGCTGGAGAGCACCGTCGGCCGGGTGCTGGTCGAGCGCGGCAAGCCGGCCCGCCCGACCCCCTCGGGACAGGTCGTGCTCCGGCTGGCCCGCCAGGTCGCGCTGCTCGCCACCGACGCGCTGCAGGAACTGGGGCAGGACTCGGCCGAGCCGGCGGAGTTCAGCCGGATCCCGATCGTGGTCAACGGCGACTCGTTGAACACCTGGGTACTCCCGGCGCTGGCCACGGCCGCCCGCGAACGGATCTGTGTCGACGTCTACCGGGAGGACCAGGACCACTCGGTCGAGCTGCTCCGCCAGGGTACGGCGATGGCGGCGATCACGTCGGAGTCCCGGCCCGTGCAGGGCTGCGCGGTACGCCCGCTCGGCCGGATGCGCTACCGCCCGATGGCCAGTCCCGAGTACCTCCGGACCTGGTTGCCGGACGGCCCGACCGTCGATGCCCTGGCCCGCGCCCCGATGGTGGTCTTCGACCGCCGGGACGACCTCCAGGAGCGCTACCTGCGGCAGCGGTCCCGCCGGGCCTGGAACCCGCCGCGCAGCTACATCCCGTCCTCCGGGGACTTTCCGGAGGCGATCCGGCTCGGACTCGGCTGGGGGATGGTGCCGCCCCAGCAGAGCGACCGCTATCCGGCCGGCAGCCTGGTGCCGGTCGACCCGGCGGCGGTGGTCGAGGTTCCGCTCTACTGGCAGCAGTGGCGGCTCGACTCCCGGCTCCTCGGCGTACTGGCCGACAGCGTCGCCGTCGCGGCCGCCGAAGCCCTCGACGGGTAGCCGAGCCGGGGCAGCTCGCTGACCCCCGTCGCGCGCGTCCTCGGCCGACCCGGATCGGTGCCGTGGATCCGGGCGGATCGGGCCGTTGAAGATCTTGCTGGAACGAAGCCGACGAGCCCCGTGCGGCGGGCTGCCGGCTCCGTTACCGTCGGGACATGTCAGCCAAGGTCCTCGCGATCGTCCTGGCCGGGGGAGAGGGCAAGCGACTGATGCCCCTGACCGCCGACCGTGCCAAGCCGGCCGTTCCGTTCGGCGGCATGTACCGCATGATCGATTTTGTGCTGTCCAACCTGGCCAATGGCGGGTTCCTGAAGATAGTGGTGCTGACCCAGTACAAGTCGCACTCGCTGGACCGGCACGTCACCAAGACCTGGCGGATGTCGAACCTGCTCGGCAACTACGTGACGCCGGTACCGGCGCAGCAGCGCCGCGGACCGTGGTGGTTCGCCGGCTCCGCCGACGCGATCTACCAGAGCTTCAACCTGATCAACGACGAGCAGCCGGACTACGTCATCGTGTTCGGCGCCGACCACATCTACCGGATGGACCCCCGGCAGATGCTGGAGCAGCACATCGACTCCGGTGCCGGGGTGACGGTCGCCGGCATCCGGCAGCCGCTCGGCACCGCGGACCAGTTCGGGGTGATCGAGGTGGGGTCGGACGGCCGGCGGATCCAGGCGTTCCGCGAGAAGCCGACCGACGCGAAGGGCCTGCCGGACGCGCCCGACGAGATCTACGCGTCGATGGGCAACTACGTCTTCACCACCAAGGTGCTCTGCGAGGCGGTGGAGACCGACGCGGCCGACCGGGCCAGCAAGCACGACATGGGCGGCAGCATCATCCCGATGCTGGTCGAGCGGGGCGAGGCCAACGTCTACGACTTCCGCGACAACGAGGTGCCGGGCAGCACCGACCGGGACCGGGCGTACTGGCGGGACGTGGGGACGCTGGACTCGTTCTACGAGGCGCACATGGACCTGATCGCCGTACACCCGGTCTTCAACCTCTACAACTACGAGTGGCCGATCTACACCGACCACCCGCCGTGGCCGCCGGCCAAGTTCGTGCACGGGCTGGAGGAGCGGATCGGCCGGGCGGTGGAGTCGATGATCTCCCCGGGAGTGGTGATCTCCGGTGCGCTGGTGGAGAACTCGGTCGTCTCGCCGAATGTCCGGGTGCACTCCTGGGCCCACGTGGAAGGCTCGGTGGTGATGGAAGGGGTGGAGATCGGCCGCCACGCCGTGGTCCGCAACGCCATCCTCGACAAGAACGTGGTGGTGCCGGAGGGCGCGGAGATCGGCGTCGACCTGGACCGCGATCGTGAGCGGTACACGGTCTCCGACCGTGGGATCGTGGTCATCGGCAAGGGACAGCGCGTCGAGCCCTGACCCGCCGGCCACCACCGGCGGAGCCGGCAGCGCCGGTTCCGCGTGCCACACCCGTGTTCGAAGGAGGTCACATGTCGGTACACGCCCGCGCCGGCCAGCCCGCCGAGCCCGACGACCTGGTGGACGTGCCCCGGCTCGTCACCGCGTACTACGCCGAGCGGCCGGACCCGGCCGACCCGGCGCAGCAGGTCTCGTTCGGCACCTCCGGGCACCGTGGGTCGAGCCTGCGGGCGGCGTTCAACGAGCAGCACATCCTGGCGATCACGCAGGCGACCTGCGAATACCGGCGGGACCAGGGCGTCGACGGGCCGCTGTACCTGGCCCGGGACACGCACGCGCTCTCCGAGCCGGCCATGGTGAGCGCGCTGGAGGTGCTGGCCGCCAACGAGGTGACGGTGCTGGTCGACAGCCGGGACGGCTACACCCCGACTCCGGCACTGTCGCACGCGGTGCTCCGGCACAACGCCGGGCGTGGCCACGGGCTCGCCGACGGGATCGTGATCACCCCGTCGCACAACCCGCCTTCGGACGGCGGGTTCAAGTACAACCCGACGCACGGCGGCCCGGCCGACACCGACGCGACGAGGTGGATCCAGGACCGCGCGAACGCGCTGCTGGCCGACGGACTCCGCGAGGTCAGGCGCGTCCCGTACGCCCGGGCGCGCGCCGCCGACACCACCGGCCGGTACGACTTCCTCGCCGAGTATGTCGACGACCTGCCCACGGCACTCGACCTCCCGGCGGTACGGGCCGCCGGGGTGCGGATCGGCGCGGACCCGCTGGGCGGGGCGAGCGTGGCGTACTGGGGCGAGATCGCCGACCGGCACGGCCTGGACCTGACCGTGGTGAACCCGCTGGTCGACCCGGCCTGGCGCTTCATGACCCTGGACTGGGACGGCAAGATCCGGATGGACTGCTCGTCCCCGTACGCGATGGCCTCGCTGATCGCCCGGCGCGCCGACTACCAGGTCGCCACCGGCAACGACGCCGACGCGGACCGGCACGGCATCGTCACCCCGGACGGCGGGCTGATGAACCCGAACCACTACCTGGCGGTGGCGATCTCCTACCTGTTCGGCAACCGGCCCGACTGGTCGGCGGGGGCTGCGGTCGGCAAGACCCTGGTCTCCTCCTCCATGATCGACCGGGTCGCCGCCGACCTGGGCCGGAAGCTGCTGGAGGTCCCGGTCGGCTTCAAGTGGTTCGTCCCGGGGCTGCTGGACGGCTCGGTCGGGTTCGGCGGCGAGGAGAGCGCCGGGGCCTCGTTCCTGGCCCGCGACGGCCGGACCTGGACCACCGACAAGGACGGTATCCTGCTCTGCCTGCTCGCCGCCGAGATCATCGCGGTGACCGGCCGGACGCCGAGCGAACACTACGCCGACCTGGTGTCCCGGTTCGGCGAACCGGCGTACGCCCGGATCGACGCGCCGGCCGACCGGGCCCAGAAGGCGGTGCTCGGGCGGCTCTCCCCGGACCAGGTCACCGCCACCGAACTGGCCGGGGAGCCGATCACCGCCATCCTGACCGAGGCGCCGGGCAACGGTGCGGCGATCGGCGGGCTGAAGGTCAGCACCGAGTCCGGCTGGTTCGCCGCCCGCCCGTCCGGTACGGAGGACGTCTACAAGATCTACGCGGAGTCCTTCCGGGGACCGGAGCACCTCGGCCGGCTCCAGGAGGAGGCCCAGGCGCTGATCACCGAGGTACTCAAGGGCGCCTGACCGGGCCGGGAGCCTCGCGGTGGCAACCCGGACGTCGCGTCAGGCGGTCTCGGGCCACCGGTCACCGGCGTCGAGCCGCTTGCGCAACAGCGCGGCCAGCGGCATCGACTGGCCGTCCGGCCCGCCCTCACCGACGACCAGCTTCGCGGATTGCGGGCGGACAGTCGCACCGGTGAACCGGGCACGCAGGCTGGTCGGCACGGTCAGCAGGTAGAAGTTTCCGGCGTCGTCCACCGCGTGGATCCGGGCGAGGTCCAGGTACCAGCCGGTGAGCTTGGTGCGGTAACGGGTACGGCCGTTGTAGGCGAGTGCGGTCAGTCTGGTCTGCCGCAGCCCCCGCTCCCGGGCCTGCGCGACGAACGCCGCGACGAGCTGCCGGGCCTGCTCGTGCTCCGCGTCCCGGCGATGCTGGTCGGCCAGTGCCCGGGCGGCGACCGCCTGCCGTCGTTGCTCTGCCCAGTCGCCGGACCCGTCCTGCCGCATCTGTGGGACGGTACGCCCACCCCGCGTCCCGACCACGACCGAGCCCTTCGCTCCTCGTCGCGGAAACCGGCTGGGCTATCTGCCCGGCGGCGGTGTGCCAGGGGGTCTCGGCGGGTACGGCGGTCCGGCTGGGCCGTAACCGGGCGGATGGCCGCTCGACGGCGCCGGATATCCGGACGGATACTGCTGTGCGCCCGGTGATCCCGGATATCCCGACGTCGCGGCGGGATGGGGCGGCACCGGGTGCCCAGGAACGGGTGGCACCGCACGGCCCTGTCTCCGGCGTCGGCCACGCACCAGCAACCCGCCGAGTACGCCGGCACCGGCCAACACCACCAGCAGACAGAGCCCGCCGACCACGTACGCGGCGGGACTGAGCCGGAGTTCGGCCGACTCGTCGCCGGGCGGCGGTGCGGCCACGGCCGGTGACGTCGCGTCCGTCGTGGGAGTCGGTCGGGTACCGGGGCTGGGCTGCGCCCCGGCCGGCTCGACGTCAGCGGTCAGCGCCTCGACGAGGTTCAGCACGCCGTGGCCGTACTCGGGATCCCGGCCGCGGACGCCCCGGTCGGTGGCGGTCGCGGTGAGCCGGTGCACCACCTCGGCGGCGGAGAGATCCGGATATTTCGCCCGGACCAGCGCGGCGGCCCCGGCCACGATCGCCGTGGAGTCGCTCGTCCCGGTGGCCGCGCGGTACCCCCCGGTCCGGCTGGTGGAGGCGATGTCCACTCCGGGCGCGACAAGCCCGACCGCGTTTCCGGTGACGCTGACCGGGGCGAGCTTTCCGTCCCGTCCGGTAGCGCCGACGGCGAGCACTCCGGGAAACGCGGCGGGATAGCCGACGAACCCGTCGTCCGGTCGGTTCCCGGCCGCGGCCACCAGCACGACGTCGGCGGCCAGTGCCTCCTCGACCGCCTGCTCCAGGTCGTCGCCGGCACCTGCGGAGAGCGACAGCGACAGCACGCCCGCCTTGCGGCGAACCGCCTCCCGGATCGCCCGTGGCAGGTCGGCGCCGGCACCGTACTCGGTGCGCATCGCGCGGACCGGCAGGATCTTGGCCTCGGGGGCGATCCCCAGTACGCCGTCGGCATTGCCCGGACCGTGCCCGTGCCCCGCGATCAGTCCCGCCATCGCGGTGCCGTGTCCGTCGGTGTCCTGCCGGCCGTCGGTGTCCGCGCCGGTCACGTCGACCCCGGGCAGGACGTTGCCGGTCAGGTCCTTGTGGTCCGCCCGTACCCCGGTGTCGAGCACCGCCACCACGACGCCGGCGCCCTCGGTGACCCGGTGCGCCTGCGCGATGTCGAGCGCCCGCAGGTGCCACTGCCGGTCCCGGGCCGCATCCGCCATCGCCGGCGGCGCGCCGACCAGAGCCACGAGCAGACCGCACAGGGCTGCCGCGCACCAGCGCGGCAGCCCTGTGTGGAACCGGGTGGCTCTGCTCACCGGTCCTTCCCGAGAATTCCGCGACCGGACTCGTGCCGGCTGACGTCCCGGTTGGGCTCGATCTCGGGGGCGACGCCCTGCTCGACCTCCCACGGATTGTCGGGGTCCCAGTGCTTCTGCTCGGACTCCTCCTGATCGCGGCGGGCCCGGGTGCCGCCGCCCGTGCCGGGACGACGGGTACTCGACCTGGCGCCAGCCGGGCCGGCCCCACCAGCTGCGCCGGGGCGGCCACCCTGTGGCCCGATGACGCCACCGACCGGATTGATCCCCTTGGGTACGCCGCCCGAGCGGGGGGCGCCGACGCCGCCCGGTGGCACGCCGACGTTTCCGCTGGGCCGGGCACCGATCACACCGCCCGGCGGCACGCCGGTCGGCACCGTACCGAGCGGGCCGACCTTGCCCGGCACGCCGGGGCCGCGTGGCCCGCTGCCGAGTCCCGGACCGGTGCCCGGTGGGCCGCTGGGACCGGGTGGTACGCCGATGGTGGGCGGGACCGGTGGTACCGGAGCCGGCGGCCCGACCGGCGGACCGGGCGGCACCGGTGTGACGGGCGGGGGTGGCCCGGTGGTCGGCGGGACGACAGCGGTCAGGCTCGGACCGTCCTGCACCGGGTAGGTGGGCGGAGTGAGCTGTTCCGGGGTCAGTTCGGTGTGGATGTCCGGCGGCGGCGTCCCGTCGATGTAGCCGGGGCGGGAATCCTCCTCCTCGCCCCGGCGGCGCGGCGGCGGGTTGACCACGGGTGGCCGGACCGTCCCGTCCGAGTCGTCGTCGAACTCCCGTGCGTTGTCGTCCTTGATGACCGGCGGGGGGATGTACTCCGGCGGTGGCTGGATCCGGCCGCCACCGTCCCGAGCCGCGCCGTCCACCTCCGTCTGTACGGCGCGGGCCCGGGCGACCAGCGCCGCCTGCTGGGCGTCGCTCACCGGCGGATCCGTGAGGAGCGTCATCGCGCCCTCGCCGAGGAAGTCCCCGGCCTTCTGGCCCAGGCTGGTCAGGCCGAAGCGCGATGCGGCGGCTCCGCCTACCGTTCCGCCGACATCGCCGGCCAGTTCCACCTGCCGCTGGTAGTCGGCCAGCTTCCGCTGGTTTTCCAGGTACTCCTTGTGGATCGGCTCCAGCTTGGTCCGCGCCTGCTCGATGGCGTCCGCCACGTGCCCGATGTGCGTAGCGTTGTTCTGGGCCGCGGTCGAGGTCTGGCGGCTCGCCTCGATCAACCGGTCCAGCTCGACCATGTACGCCGCCGAGGCCGCGTTCTGCTCCGGCGGCCACAGCGCGGCGAGCTGGTTGCGGCAGTTCTGCAATCTGGCGGCGTGCCCGCTCAGCATGCTGGACGCCCGCTCCCAGGCCGCCACCTGGTCCCGGCTGGGCTGGAGCTTCTGCTGCGCCGCGTCGACCAGCCGCCACAGGTGCGGGATGTACTCCTCAGCCATTGCCGGTACCTCCCGTCCCGGTAGCGGATCCGGTCGGCTGCGCGGCGGATTCCGGTCTCGTCTGCTCGGTCGGCGGCAGGACCTCGTGCACGTCGCTCACCGTGGCGTGTGCGAACGCGTCGGAGCCGCGGTAGTTGGCGGCGATCCGCTCGGCGGCCTGCGCTACCGCCTGGGTTCCCTGGTCGAGGTTGGACAGCGCCTTGAGGCTGTCCCTGATGCACTCGTCGTAGCGCTCCTGGAGGTGCAGCCAGTCGTCGCCTTCGAGCCGGTCGCCGATTGTCGCGCCCTGCTGCATGGCGTCGTGCACCGGGGGCACCTGGGTGCGGTAGCCCTCCTTGAGTTCCTCACGCATCGCCGCCGCCGCGCTCGCCAGACCGTCGATCTCGACATTGATCTGGCCGATGACCGCAGCGGCTGCCGCGCCGATCGCGCCGGCTGCCGCGCCCACCGATGGACCAACCGGGCTCATCGCAACCCCTCCCCGTGAATGGTTGGGTGACGTGGTCGCGGCTCATTGTAGCTGAAGCACAACGGGCTGTTGTTGTCAAATCGGACAGCGTCGATCGCGAAGTGGACGGTGTGCCCTCCGGTGCGCTGGCCGACCGGTCGGACATCCCCACCGGTTCGCCCGATCCGCCGCCGGCCGTCGACCCCGGTTCACGCCGATGTCGCCCGCTGCACGCCTTCCGGCCGCCGACTGTCGTGATGCTGGCCCCGATCGCCGGGTCAGACCGGCTCGACCTCGACAGCGCACCGGAGGCCCGGTCGACCGGGCTCCGACGCACCACATTGGAACAGGTGATACCGATGTCCCGACGGCGCCAACTGATCGGCGCGCTGCTGGTGACGGCGGCCGTACTGGCCGGGATGCCCAGCGGCGTCCAGGCGGGCGAGCGCCACCGACCGGAGTCCCGGCGGAGTTTCGACCTACAGGCACACCGGGGCGGGCTCGGCCTGCGGGTGGAGAACACCCTCGCCTCGTTCGGCAACGCGCTCCAGCTCGGGGTCCGCACCCTCGAACTGGACGTGCAGGTGACCGAGGACCGGCAGGTCGTGGTCACCCACGACCGTCGGGTCAGCGGTACGAAGTGCGTCGACACCGCCCCGGCCACCCCGAACGACCCCGAGTTCCCGTACGTCGGCAAGTACGTCAACACGCTGACCCTGGCCCAGGTGCGTACCCTCGACTGCGGTACGAAGACGCTGGCCGACAAGCCGGGGCAGCTCGCCGTACCCGGGGCCCGGATGCCGTTGCTGCGCGAGGTCTTCGCGCTGGTGAAGCGCTACCGGGCGGACGACGTCACGCTCAACGTGGAGACCAAGGTGGAGGCCGGCGCGCCGACCGAGACCGCGCCCCGGGAGCAGTTCGTGCAGCTCACCGTGGCCGAGATCCGGGCCGCCGGGCTGGTGAAACAGGTGACCGTCCAGAGCTTCGACTGGGGCGCGCTGATGCGGATGCGTCAGGTCGAGCCCCGGCTGCCGCTGGTCGCGCTGACCAACTACGACTTCCTGCAGACCGGGCAGCCGGGTGCCTCGCCGTGGCTCGGCGGCCTCGACATCGACGACTTCGGCGGCGACCCGATCAGCGCGATCAGGAGCTTCGGTGCCACCGCGTTCTCGCCGGTGCACGGCTTCCCGCAGAACGGCACGGTCACCGACCCGGGCTACCGGCCGTACGTGACCAGGGAGATGGTCGCGCACGCGCACCGCAACGGCATCAAGGTGGTGCCGTGGACGATCGACGACGTGCCGACGATGGCGAAGCTGCTCGACGACGGGGTGGACGGCATCATCACCGACTACCCCGACCGGCTGCGTGCGCTGCTGGCGCAGCGCCGGATCGCGCTACCGAAGGGGTACGCCGCGCCGTTCGACATCCAGGCGCACCGGGGCGGCCGGGCGACGAGGCCGGAGAACACCCTGCCGGCCTTCGCCAACGCGCTCGGCAACCCGGCGATCTCCACACTGGAGCTGGACACCGGGGTGACCCGGGACGGTCACCTGGTGGTGCTGCACGACCGGACCGTCAACGGCAGCCACTGCGAGGACACCGCGCCGGCCTGGCCGGGTGACCGGGCGTTCCCCTACGTCGGCAAGCGGGTGCACGACCTGACGCTGAAGCAGCTCCGGACCATCGACTGCGGCTCGAAGACGCTGCCGGAGCTGCCGGAGCAGGTTGCCGTGCCGGGTGCCCGGATCCCCACCCTGGACGAGGTCTTCGAGCTGGTGCGGCGCAGCGGCCGCCGGGACGTACGGCTGAACGTCGAGACCAAGCTCAGCCCGCTGGTGGCGGACACCGAGCCGTACCGCAGCTTCACCGCGAAGCTGGTCCGGGCGGTCGAGCGGGCCGGCTTCACCGACCGGGTGACGATCCAGTCGTTCGACTGGCGGACCATCACCCACGCCCGGGACCTGAACCGGCGGATCGAGACCGTCGCGCTGGTCTGGCAGTACGGCCCGGCCGAGTGCGCCAGCCTCGCCGACGAGTGCTCGCTCCAGGCGGTCTACGGCGACCCGTCGGTACGCAGCCCGTGGACGGCCGGGCTGGACTGGTGGCGGTACCGGGACCTCGGCAAGCTGGTTCGAGCCTCCGGCGCCGGCACCGTCTCGGCCAACTGGCAGGTGCACGACCCGGCCCAGGACACCGTGCCGTCGGCCGACTGGTACCTGCGGCAGGACCCGGCGTACTTCCACGGCCCGACGGTCGCCGACCTGCAACGCCGGTACGGCCTGAAGGTGGTGCCGTACACCGTGGACGATCCGGCGACGATGCAGCGGGTGATCGACCTCGGGGTGGACGGCATCATCACCGACTACCCCGAGCGGTTGGTGACGGTGGCGATCCGCAACGGCCTGCGCTGAGCTGACGACGGGGACGGGCCCTCCGGACGACGGAGGGCCCGTCCGCACGCCCGCTCGACCGTCCTCAGACCCGATCGAAGTAGCCGCGCACCTCGGCGACGACCGTCTCCAGTTGCTCCTCGGTGAGCTCCGGATAGATCGGCAGGGAGAGGCACTCCCGCGCCCACGCCTCGGTGACCGGCAGGTCGCCGGGCTTGTACCCGAGCGAGGCGTACGCCGGTTGCAGGTGCAGCGGGATCGGATAGTGCACCCCGGCGCCGATGCCGGCGTCGCGCAACTGGGCCAGCAACCCGTCCCGGTGCCGGGTCCGGAGCACGAAGAGGTGGTAGACGCCGCGCCGGTTCGGCAGCTCGGCCGGCAGCATCAGGTCGCCGACCCCGTCCAGCCGGGACCGGTACGCCGCCGCCAGTTCCCGCCGCCGCTGGTTGCCACTGGCCAGCGTGCCCAGCTTGACCGAGAGTACGGCCGCCTGCACGGTGTCCAGCCGGGCCGCGTAGCCGACGGTGAGGTGCTCGTACTTGCTGGTGCGGCCGTGGTCGGAGAGCCTCCGGACGCGCCCGGCGAGGGCCGGGTCGGAGGTGGTGACCGCGCCCGCGTCGCCGAACGCGCCGAGGTTCTTGCCCGGATAGAACGAGAAGCAGCCGATCCGGCCGTACGCCCCGGCCCGGACCACCGATCCGTCGTCCCGGACGTACTCGGCGCCGTGCGCCTGCGCGGCGTCCTCGATCAGCGGCACCCCGGCGGCCGAGGCGAGCGCGCCGATCGCGGTCAGGTCGACCGGCAGGCCGTAGAGGTGCACCGGGAGCACCGCCCGGACCCGGTCGACGACCGACTTCAGCGCGTCCGGGTCCATCCCGCCGGTCTCGGCGTCCACCTCGACGAAGCGCGGCCGGGCACCCAGCCAACTCACCGGCTCGGCGGTGGCGACGAAGGTGTGCGCCGGCACCGCCACCTCGTCGCCGGGCCCGATCCCGAGCGCGGCCAGGCTCAGGTGGATCGCGGCGGTGCCGGAGGCGACCCCGACCGCATGGGTGGTGCCGCAGAAGGCGGCGAACTCCGACTCGAACTCGCCGACCTCGCGGCCGAGGATGAACCGGGTGTCCTCGACGACCGCGCGGATCGCCGCGTCGATCGCGTCCCGGTGCCGGTGGTGGGCGGCGGCCAGGTCGACCAGGGGAATTCGGGGCATCTCAGCCTCCTGTGGTCAGTGCGCGGCGGTGGTCAGGTCGGGGTGCGGGCCGTCGGGGTGCAGGCCGTCGGGCTGCGGGCGTCGGCCGGGCGTCCCGGCGGCGTCCACCGGGCCGGCGACGGGCGGCACCGGCACCGTCGCGCCGCCGGCCCGCAGCGAGGCGTCGGCGGCCTCCAGCACCGCCACCACCCGGGCGCCGTTCCAACCGTCCGTCCGGGGGCGTGCCCCGGTGCGGACGCAGTCGAGGAAGTGCCGCAACTCCAGGCTGAGCGGTTCCGCCGGGGAGAGCACGGGTACGTGCACCGCGTCGTCGCGCAGCCGGTAGCGCCGCACGCCGTCCCCGGCCGGCTCCAGCGGTTCCGCTCCCTTGTCGTGCACGGTGAGCCGGGCGTCGGTGTTCAGGTCGTCGTAGACCAGCATCCGCCGGGTGCCGACCACGGTGGTGCGCCGGGTCTTGGCCGGGTCCAGCCAGCTCACGTGCATGTGCGCCACCACGTCCCTCGGATAGCCGACGGTGACGAACGTGACGTCCTCGACGCCGTCGTGCAGGTAGCGACCGCCCTGCGCGGCGACCCAGCACGGCTCCGCGCCGAGCAGGTAGTTGGCGATCGAGACGTCGTGCGGCCCGATCGACCAGAAGGTGTGCAGGTCGTTCTGGATCCGGCCCAGGTTGAGCCGCTGGGAGTGCAGGTAGAGGACATCGCCGATCTCGCCGGACCGGATGTAGTCGCGCATCCGCTCGACCGCCGGGACGTACTCGAAGGTGTGCCCGACCATCAGCACCAGGCCGTACCGGTCGGCCGTCTCGGCCAGCGCGACCGCGTCGGCGACCGACGTCGCCAGCGGCTTCTCGACGAAGACGTGCTTGCCGGCGGCCAGCGCCCGGCGGGCCAGCGGCGCGTGGCTCGGCGCCGGAGTGGCGATCAGGACCGCCCGGACCTCGTCGTCGCCGAGCACCGCGTCCAGGTCGCCGGTGGCGCGCACCCGCGGGTAGCGCTCGGTGGCCGCCTGCCGCCGTTCGGGGCTGGCGTCCACCAGGTAGCGCCACCGGTCTCCGGCCAGCTTGTCGAGGTTCCGGGCGAGGTTGGCGCCCCAGTAGCCGAAGCCGATCAGGCCGAATTTCTCGGTCACGGTGGTGTCTCCAGGAGATCGGTGACTGTGGAAACCGTCGCCGAACATCGCACGGGTATTTCTGCGACGCGAATTCCGTTCGGCGAGGATCACTCGCTGCCGGCGGTTTGGAAAAGTGTCGACAGGCGGGTGACGCTGGCCACCGGAAGCCCGGCGGCAATTCCCCGAAATCCTGCTACGGCCCGGCGGCGACCCGCCAGCGGCGTGTCCAATTCCCGACCGGCGTCACGTCGAACGGGACGAGGAGGGGCGAGCGTTTCGGGTATTCGGCACCAGCGCCACGGGCGGGTTGGGCTGGTCCGGCTGGCCGCAGAGCCAGGCAAGGCGTTCGATCACCTTCTCCGGTTCGTCGAACGGGTCCAGACCGGTCACCTCGGTCGGGTTCAGCGGCGGAACCGACACGTGCGAGACCAGCGGGTGCAGCGGCCGTACATCGAGTTCGCCGTCACCGAGCAGTTCCTCGTGCAGCTTCTCGCCGGGCCGCAGACCGGTGTAGACGATCCGGGGCTGACCCGGTACCTGCGCGGCGAGTTGCCTGGCCAGGTCGTCGATGCGTACCGGGGCGCCCATGTCGAGCACCAGCGCCTCGCCGTCCCGCCCGATCGCCGCCGCCTGCAGGACCAGTTGCACCGCCTCGTGCACGCTCATCAGGTAGCGGGTGACGTCGGGGTGCGTGACGGTGACCGGCAGTCCGGCGTCGATCTGTGCCCGGAACGCGGTCACCACGGATCCCCGGCTGCTCAGCACATTGCCGAACCGTACGCTGAGGAATGTGCCGGGGCTGTTCGCGGCGGCGTACGCGGTCAGCCGTTCGGTGATCCGCTTGGAATAGCCGAGTACGCTGATCGGGTTCGCCGCCTTGTCGGTCGAAATGTTCACGAACCTGGCCACGTCCCGGGCGGCATTCAGGACCGACAGCGTACCCCAGATATTCGTCTTGATCGCCTCACCGGGATGCCGCTGCAACAGCGTGAGGTGTTTGAGTGCGGCGGCGTGGAAAATGATGTCCGGACGCCGCTCGCGAATAATCCGCGAGATTCCCTCGCTGTCCCGCAGATCGGCCAGGATCAGCTCCGGCCCGTCCAGCAGGGCCCGGCCGGTGACCGACAGTTGGAGGCTGTGCAGCGCCGACTCGTCCCGGTCGAGCATCATCAGCTCGGCCGGGTCGGCCCGGAGGATCTGCCGGCACAGTTCGGCACCGATCGAGCCGCCGGCGCCGGTGACCAGTACCCGCTGCCCGGTCAGCGCCGAGTCGGCGGTGACCAGGGCGGCGGCCACCTGGCGGCGCCCCAGCAGGTCGTCGATCTCCACGTCACGTACGTCGGCGACGCTGATCCGGTGGTCGACCAGCTCGGAGACCGGCGGCAGCACCTTGAAGTCGGCGCCGGCCTGCAGGGTCGCGGCCCGGATCTCGCGGATCAGCTCGGCGTCCGCGTTCGCCACCGAGAAGATCACCGTGGTGGCACCGGTCTGCGCGACCGCCTCCCGGATCTCCCGGCGGCCGCCCAGCATCCGGACGCCGTCGATTCGCAGGTTCCGCTTGTCGGGGTCGTCGTCGAGCAGTCCGACCGGCAGATAACTGCCCTGTGGGTCGGTGACCAGGGCGTGCAGCAGGCCCTGACCGGCCGAGCCGAGGCCGAACAGCAGCACCGGGGTCGCCGACCGGGTGTCCGGGCGCAGCCAGCGGTTCTGGCGGTGCCGGTACGCGACCCGGACGCAGACCATCAGCAGCAGGGCCACCGCCGAGCCGACCAGCGGGGTACTCGCCGGGACCGGCCGGTCCGGCTGCGCGATGTCGGCCAGGAACACCAGGATCGCGGTGCAGGCCACCGTGACCGAGAGGGCGCGCAGGTCCGGCAGGCTGCCCAGCGGATGCCGGCCCAGATAGCGGCGGCCGACGGAGGCGATGGTGGCGTGCAATGCGGCGGCGAGGACGCCGACGGCGAGCGCCCGGACGAGCTGGCTCGTGGTCAGGGCGAACTCGTATCTGGTCCAGGCGCCCGAGCCGAAGCCGATCGTCCAGGCCGCGGTGTCGGTGACCAGGAGTGCGGCCCTGCCCAGAGCGGGCTGCCTGCGGCGGAGGGGCGACGGGCTCTCGGTCGTGGCGGCGGCGCTGGGCGGCATGGAGCCTCCTGGTGTACTGATGCGAGCGGTATTCGGGCAGCTCAGCGGGAACTCCCGGCAGGTAAACCAGACTTAGTCCCTTGTTGGGGCCTAAGGGGCCACTTTCACGTTTTTCGTGCCTCTGACGGCTTTTGCGGCGACCCCCCGGCGAGGTCGAGCGCCGAGCCCGCCGGCACCGAGCCTTCACCAGGGCGACGAGCCGAGTACCGCGTCGGAGACGTACTGGAGGCGGGAGGGCGCGTGACGGTTGTGCGACGGCCTCGTTGACCCTGGTGGCCACGGGGGCGTCGACCCCGGTGGTCATGCCGGGACCGGGAGGGGACAGATGGAGCTCGTCACCTCTCCACGAAGGGGTGACCGGTACGCCCCGCTCGGCCGGCCCGGCCGGCAGCGCCGATCCGGGTCCTCGGCACCTGCGCGCCCCGAGGGGGTCCGCACCGGGCCGGCCCGGCCGCCGCAGGCCCGTACCCGGCTGGTCCGGCTGCTCCAGCGCTATCCGGTCAGTACGCTGCTGCTGGCGCCGTACCTGGTCCTGGTCCTGCCGATGGCCGTCCTGCACCGCAACCCCGACCTCGGGTTCGTGCTCAGGCTGCTGGCCCTGGCCCTGGCCGCCTCGCTGCTGGTCGAGACGGTGCTGGTGCCGCAGGGCAGGCCGGGGCGGGGTCGGACCGCCGACATCCCGGGCCGGCAGACCTTCGCCGAGGCCAACTCCGGGTACCCGAAGCTCTTCCTCGTCGCCCGTGCGGTGGCCGTGGTCAGCATCGTCGCGGACCTCGTCGGCGGGTACGCCGGCCGGGGAAGCATCTTCGCCCAGGTCGCCGGTGCCCAGGTGGCGTCGCCACTGGTGAACGTGGTGGCCCTGGTCTCCGGCTGGAAGTACCTCGCCGTCGCGCTCCTGATCGCCAGCTTCCACGGTGGCCAGGCCCGGCTGGGCAGCCTCTACCGGTGGATCGCCGCGCTGCTCGGGGCGCAGGTTCTGCTGGTGTTCCTGACCGCCATCTCCGCTCCGCTCGTCGGATACCTCACCTTCGTGATGGCGGCCGGTGCGATCTGCGGAGTGATCCGGGTCCGATACGTGCTGGTGGTCGCCGTGCTGCTCTTCCTGGCCTGGCCGACGTTGTTCGCGGTACGTAACGCGATCCGGCAGGAGAACGGCGTCAAGGTCGCCAGCGACGTGAGCGCCGCGGAACGGCTCCGGTTCGACCAGCAGATCGGCCGGGCCAGCGCGTACGACGCACCGGTGGACCTCGGGCAACCCGGCCCTATCGCCTATCTCCGGTACGGCTTCGTGCCCCGGATTCTCGACCCGGGCCGGGCACCGCTGGCCACCGGGGCGGCGATCAACCGGTTCCTCGGCGGTAGTGACAAGTCCTCGTTCAACTTTCTCACCCTGGGGACCGTCTACTTCGTCGATGGCCGGGCCGGAGTGGTCGTCTTCTACGGCGGCTGGGCGCTGGTCGCCGGGCTGCTGCTCCGGGTGCGCGGGGCGCCCGGACCGCTGCGGTTGAGCCTGTTCTGTTTTGTGGTGGCCGGACCGCTGGTCTGGTTGAACGGCCACCCGGAGTCGACGATCGCGGCGACCCAGAACACGGTGGCGGCCGCGCCGGTCTTCCTGGTGCTGCTGCTGACCCGGCGTAGTCCGCCGGACCGACCGGTGCCGCCACATCCGGCCGGCCGGCTGCCGGTGTCCCGGGCCGGTCGAGCGCACAGGTGAGCGTCCGGTCCGGCTGGCGGGCGACGCCGCGGGTGACGCGCTGCCGGATCCTCTCCGGTGGGCGGGCCCCGACCGCCGTGGTCGTCACCGCCACGTCCAGCCTCGGTAACCTGCTGCTCTCCGTCACCGTGGCCCGCGGCGGATCCCTGAGCGAACTGGGCCGGTACTCGTTGGCATTCTCGCTGTACGTCCTGGTCTCCGGCCTGGCCCGGGCCATGGTCACCGAGTCGGTGCTGGCCGATCCGGACCGGCGGGACCCGGATCCGTTCCGCCGGTCCACCCGGCGGATCTGCCTGCTCGGCGGCGCGGCCGGGGTGCTGGCCGGCACAGCCGGAGCACTGGCCGGGAACCGCTACCTGGTCGTCGTCGGCCTGGCGCTGCCCGGCCTGGTGCTCTACGACTACGTCAAGGCGTACGGCCTCGGCGTGGCCGACCCCCGTCGGATCCTCCGCTACGAACTGCTCTGGACGTTGGCCAGTGGGGTCGGCGCCGGGCTGGCCCTGACCGGCCGGATCGGCGCCTCGACCGCCTTCGTGGTGTGGGCCGGCTCGGGGGCGTTGGTCGGCTACCTCGGGGCGGCCCGGCGGCGCTGCGCGCTGCTACCCGGCTGGCCGGTCGGGCGCGCCGAGACCCGGAACGCGCTCGCCTTCGGCCTGCACTTCCTGGTTGGCTCCGGGACCGCGCAGCTCGCCACCGCCACCCTCGCGGCAGTGGCCGGCACGGCAGTGGTCGGCGCGCTGGGCGGGGCGAAGACCGCGCTCGGCCCGATCACCCTGCTGATCGGCGCCAGCTCCGCACTGCTGATTCCGTACCTCGCCCGGGCCAGTGAGGCCGAGCCACGGATCCGGCTCCGCTCGGCGGCCCGGGTCGCCGCCGCCATCATCGTGCTGGTCGGGCCGCTCGCGCTGGTCCTGCCCGCCCTGCCGGATCTCGTCGGCCGGGCGCTGCTCGGCGCGAACTGGGAGTTCGCCCGTCCGTTGCTGCCCGCGCTCGCCGTCGAGAGCGTCTTCATGGTGGCCACCATGGTCGCCTCCGCCGGACACCGGATCGAGCGGGCCGGCGCCCGTACGCTGCTCCTCGGGGCGGCCCTCGCGCCGATCCGGGTCGGCGCGATCGTCGGGGCCGGGCACCTCTTCGGTGCGCCGGGAGCGGCCTGGGCGATGGTCGGGGTCGCGTGCTGCGCCGCAGCCGGCTGGTGGTGGAGCTACCACTCGCTGCTGCGAGCCCGGGACCGGGCCGAACCGGTACTGGAACCGGCCTGAGCCGAACCCGCGCGCCGGCCCGGACTCGGTGCTACCTGGTGCCGGCCCGGACTTCGTGCTACCTGGTGCCGGCCCGGACTTCGTGCTACCTGGTGCCGGCCCGGACTCCGTGCTACCCGGTGCCGGCCCGGACTACATGTCGACGGAGACTGTCGAGCTGCCTCGCCTGTGCGCCCGCTCGTTCCGGGTGGTGGTGCCCCGTCTGCGCACCCAGCTCGACAGGCGGCCAACCGAGCACCTCAGGTGTCCGGCCTCGGCAGGGCGAGGACGTGGTCGCCGGCACACGCTCCGCGTCCAGCCTCCGCTGCGGCCCGTGCCGGGCTTCCGCTGCGCGACCAGCGGCGACCCGGCGGCGGTCCGGAGGTGGTCAGGCAGGTTCGGAGGTGGTCAGGCAGGTCCGGCGGTCGACAGCCGGGCCAGCGCGGTGCGCACCCGGTCGGCGATGTCCAGCACCTCGGGGTCGGTGAGGTCGGCATAGGTCGGCAGGTTGATGCCGCGCCGGCTCAGGTCGGCGGTGACCGGAAAGCCACCGTCCCGGTCCGACCGGTACGGCGGCAGGTCCGGGATCGGCACGAAGAACGGTCGGGTCTCGACGCCGAGCCGGTCCAGTTCCGCCGCCAGGCGGTCCCGGAGTTGACCGTCACCGGCCGGGCCGACCAGGAAGGACGCCATCCACGGGGCACGCTCGACGCCGACCGCGACCGGCTGCGGCGTCAGCGCGTCGAGATCCGCGAACGCCTTCTCGTACGTCGCCACGATCTGCTGCCGGCGCTGCACCATCGCCGTACCGCGCTCCAGTTGGGCGCAGAGCAGGGCGGCGGCCAGGTTGGTGAGCCGGTAGTTGAAGCCGACGACCGGGAAGTAGTAGCGCCGCCGCGGATCCATCCCCTGGTTGCACAGCAGCCGCATCCGCTCGGCCAGTGCCGGGTCGAAGGTGGTGACGCAGCCGCCCTCGCCACTGGTCAGGATCTTGTTGCCGAAGAACGAGAAGGTGGTGACGTCGGCCAGCGCGCCGGCGCCGGTACCGCCGAGCCGGGCTCCGAAGGACTCGGCCGCGTCGCCGACCAGCAGAATGCCGTGCGCGGCGCAGACCTCCCGGAGCCGGGGGTAGTCGGCCGGATGCCCGTACAGGTCGACCGCGAGTACCGCCTTGGTCCGTGCGGTGATCGCGGCGTCGACCCGGTCGACGTCGAGGCACCAGGTCGCCGGGTCGACGTCCACGAAGACCGGCCGGGCGCCGCAGTAGGTGACCGCGTTGGCGGTGGCCACGTAGGTCAGGGCCGGGACGATCACCTCGTCACCCGGGCCGATCCCGGCGGCGGCGAGCACCAGGTGCAGGGCGACCGTGCCGTTGCCGGTCGCCACCGCGGTCGGGGTGCCGCAGCGGGCCGCGAACTCCGCCTCGAAGCGGCGCAGGTACGGCCCCTGCGAGGAGACCCAACCGCTGCGCAGGGCGTCCAGGACG
This sequence comes from Plantactinospora sp. KLBMP9567, assembly GCF_033446045.1. Taxonomy (NCBI): domain Bacteria; kingdom Bacillati; phylum Actinomycetota; class Actinomycetes; order Micromonosporales; family Micromonosporaceae; genus Plantactinospora; species Plantactinospora sp. KLBMP9567. The sequence continues at coordinate 61,273 of NZ_JAWQRR010000050.1, forward strand.
TACGCCTCCTCCAGTTCGGTCAGGGACGGCCGGGCGACCGGATAGCGCAGTGCGGGGTTCATGACGGGCTGCCTCCGACGGCGTCTGCGTTCAGGAACGACGACTGGGGGACCGGGCCGGAGCGGCCGCCGGCCACCCAGTCGAGTACCGCGGCGTAGTCCCGGGCGGTCTGCACCCAGGTACGCGTCGCCAGCCGGTCGGCCGCGCGCCGGGAGGCCGCCGCGTACCGGGGGCGGTCGGCGAGCAGCCGGCGGACGGCTGCGGCGATGGAGTCCGGGTCGTGCGGATCGAAGTAGCAGACCTCGGCCCCGGCGAACTCGACCTGGGCGCGCAGCGGCTCCACGTCGGCACAGGCCACCGGCAGGCCCCAGCTGAACGCCTCGAAGATGGCGCCGCTGGCCGCCTCCCACAGCGACGGGACGACCACGGCGGTGGCCCGGACGTAGAGCTGCTCCAGCGCCGGCACCGGCACGAAGCCGGGGAAGGCGACCCGGGTACGCAGCTCGGCTGCTGCGGCGCGGGCGGCGAGCTGCCCGGCCTGCGGCTCCACCAGCGGCCCGGGGCAGACGAGCCGGAGTTCCGGCAGCCGGGCGAGCGCCTCCAGCAGGTTCAGGTGGTTCTTGTGCGCCGCGGTCGAGGAGGGATAGAGCAGCAGCCCGGGATCGGGCTCCGCCGCCGCCCCGGCCGGGCGGGCGTGGAAGACCGGCAGCGGGATCAGCGCCGTCTTCGCCGCGACCTCCGGGAAGATCCGCAGGAGCTGCTGGTACGGGTGTGGCCAGGAGGCGACCAGGGCGTCCGCCTCGACGATGTTCCGGGCGAAGATGTCGGTGATCGGCGCGGAGTCGCAGTCCAGGTGGAACCGTCGCATGTCGTGCATCACCACCACCGAGCGGCGGGCCCGGGCCGGCACGCCACCGAACGGATAGAGCGTGACCCGGTCGTCGTCCGCCGCCACCGGGTTGGCCCGGCTGCGCAGCCCGGTGAGCAGGCGGTGGGCCAGCGGCGCGGACCGGAGTTGCCGGGGCAGCACCCGGCGCAGCCCGCCGCCGAGCCGGGCGTCGGCCCGGAGCGGCTGCCGGACCTCGGTCCAGCGCACCCGCGCGTCGTCGGGCACCTCGCGTCGCCAGCTCTGCCGGGTGCCCTGGACGATGGTCACCTCGATCCGGTGCGCCTCGTCTGCGGCGAGTCCGCGGAGCAGGCCGTAGGTGAAGGCCTCCACTCCGGCCGAGTGTCCGGGCAGGATGGCGCTGCCGTCGATCCTGATGTCCATCTGGTCGTCCCTTCCGGCGGGCCCGGTTACCGGTCCACCCGGACCAGCCGGCCCGTGCGCTCGTCCTCCAGCAGTTGCCGGTCGGCGTCGACCATGATCCGGACCAGGTCGGCGAAGAGCGTCTTCGGCGCCCAGCCCAGCTTCCGGCGGGCCTTCGTGGCATCGCCGATCAGCGCGTCCACCTCGGACGGCCGGTAGTACGCCGGGTCGATCGCCACGTACTTCTCCCAGTCGAGGCCGGCGTGGGAGAAGGCGGCGGTCACGAACTCCCGTACGGTGTGCCCGGTGCCGGTGGCCACCACGTAGTCGTCGGGTTGGTCCTGCTGGAGCGCGAGCCACATCGCCTCGACGTACTCGGGGGCGTAGCCCCAGTCCCGTACCGCGTCGAGGTTGCCGAGGTAGAGCTTGTCCTGCATGCCCGCCTCGATCCGGGCGATCGCCCGAGTGATCTTGCGGGTCACGAAGTTCTCGCCCCGCCGGGGACTCTCGTGGTTGAACAGGATGCCGTTGGCGGCGTACATGCCCCACGCCTCCCGGTAGTTCACCGCCGCCCAGTAGCCGAAGACCTTGGCGCAGGCGTACGGGCTGCGCGGGTGGAACGGGGTGCTCTCCCGCTGCGGCGGCGGGGTGGCACCGAACATCTCCGACGAGGACGCCTGGTAGTACCGGCAGTCCAGCCTGGCGGTCCGGATCGCGTCGAGCATCCGGATCGCGCCCAGCCCGGTGATGTCGGCGGTGTAGTTGGGAATCTCGAAGGAGACCCGGACGTGGCTCTGCGCGCCGAGGTTGTAGACCTCGTCGGGGCGGATGTCCCGGAGCAGTCCGGTCAGCGCCGCCGCGTCGGACAGGTCGCCGTAGTGCAGGAACAGGTGCGCGTCCGGATCCCGGGGGTGCAGGTCGATCCGTTCGATCCGCTCGGTGTTGAAGCTCGACGACCGGCGTTTCAGCCCGTGTACGACGTAGCCCTTGCCGAGCAGGAGTTCCGCGAGGTAGCTCCCGTCCTGCCCGGTGATCCCGGTGATCAGCGCGACTTTCGGCATCGTCTGCCCTCTCGGAGTTGCGGTCCGCGACCGGCCCGGAGCGCGACCGGCCTGCGGATTCCTCGGTGATCTGTGGAAACTCAGTGGTCTCGCCGCTCCATCGGCCGGGCCGGCACCCCGACCACCACGGCGCCGGCCGGCACGTCCCGGACCACCGCCGCACCGGCTCCGACCATCGCCCCGGCGCCCACCGAGATCCCGTCGATCACCGTCGCGCCGGCGCCGACCGTCGCCCCCGCCCCGATCCGGGCGGAGCCGGCGACGGTGCAGCCGGGCAGCAGCGTGGTGAAGTCGGCGAGGACGGCGTCGTGCCCGACGCTGACGTTCGTGCTGACGTGCACGTGCCGGCCGGTCACGATGTCGGCGGTGAGCACGGCCCCGGGCCAGAGCACGGTGCCCGGGCCGAGTTCCACGGCCGGGCCGACCACCGCCGCCGGGTGCACCAGTCGGGCCGGGGTCCGCCGGTACGGGCCGAGCTGCCCGTCGAGCCGGGTCCGCACCGCGCCCGAGCCGACGCCGAGCACGTACCGGACGCTGTCGTCGGCGTCCCGCAGCCAGTCGTCCGGGCCGAGCCAGTCGACCGGCAGCCGGGCCAGGTCCGCCGCGCGGCGCGGGCCGAGACAGCCCAGCAGCTCGTAGCCGCCGGCCGCCTCGGCGATGGCGAGTATCTCGCGGGCATGTCCGGAGGTGCCCAGCACGACCAGTGCACCTGTCCGGACCTCCCGTCGCGGTCCGTCGTGGCCGCGGGCGGAAGCCGGGGTGGACGCGCGGCGCTGTCCGGGTTGCGAAAGGTCCAGTCCGGCGCCGTCCCTCATCGGCCGCTCCCGGCACGGACGTCGGAACCGAGCAGCCAGCCGAAGTAGCCGGCCCGGTCGAACGGAGCGGGGTCGGCGGACACCGGCTCCCGGATCCGGCTCAGCGCCGCCGCCAGGCTCTCCGGATCGTCCGGCTGGTACGGCAGCAGCGCCCGGCCCGCGACCTCCCGGGCCTGCGCGGTGTCCGGTGCGATGATCGGGATTCCGCTGGCCCGGGCCTCGGCCAGGGGATAGCCGAACGACTCCAGCGAGGACGGATAGAAGACGGCGGTGGCCCGGCGCCAGTACCCGAGGAGCTGGTCGTGCGGGACCACCCCGATCGCCCGGAGCGCCGGATGGGCCGTCACGTCCGGCGGCAGGTCATCGGGGCGGGCGGTGACCCGGATCTCGATGCCGCCGGCCTCCGGACCGCCACCCCGCCCGGCCGGGCCGGGCCCGCTGCGACCCAACGTGTCGAGCAGCATCCGCAGTTGCGGGACCAGGTTCTTGTAGCCGGCGGCGACCACCGGGACGAGCAGGAAGGTCCGGTCGTCCGGGGCCCACGCGTCGACCGGGGTCACCGGATGCGGTCGTACCACGATCCGGTCGCGTACCGCCGGGATGTGCCGGACGACCCGTTCGGCCATCGCGCCGCACGGCACGACGACGAGGTCGGCCCGGTGCAGCAGGAGGCGGATGACCGGGATCTGGGCCCGGAAGGAGCGGGGCAGCCGGCCGAGCAGGTGCTCCTCGTCGGGGTAGAGGAAGTGCAGGGCGTTGCGCAGCAGCACCCGGCGCTCGTCGCCGGCGTACCCGAACGAGACGTTGTTCGGCGCGACCACCAGCCGGGCGCGCCGGACCAGCCGCTCCCGGCTCAGCAGCCAGCCGGGGCTGATCCGCTGCCCCCGGCCGATCACCCGGGGCCGCCCTGGCACCCCGGAGAGGTACGCGTCCAGCTCGCCCCGCCACCGGGCGGCTCCGCCCCGGTCCCCGCCGGCCGCGTCCAGCACGACGTCGTCGAGGTCGGCCGGTCGGGCCGGTCCGTCGGCGCCGCTCCGTTGGTTCGGGATACCGCTGCCCGTCGTCGCGGTCATCGCGCCGGTACCCCCTTGACCACCGTGCCGGCCGGCACGTCCCGGACCACGCAGGCGCCCGCGCCCACGGTGGCATTCCGACCCACCCGCAATCCCTGGAGTACGGCCGCGGTCGTCCCGACCAGCACTCCGGTCTCGAGTACGCAGTTGCCGGAGATCGCGGCCAGCGGGTTCACCGACACGTGGTCGGCCAGCACGCTGTCGTGGCCGACGGTGCAGTTCTGGTTGAGGTGCACGTGCCGGCCGAGCCGTACGTTGGTGGTGACCCGGGCGCCGGCGAAGACCACCAGCCCGTCCCCGGCCACGGTGTCCGGGCCGACGGTCGCGTCCGGGTGCACCAGTGCGGGGGCCGGCAGGCCGTATCCGTCGATCCGGTCCGCGACGGTGCGCCGGATCCGGGGGTCGCCGATGCCGAGCACCACGGCGGTGCCCGGTGACGCCTGCCGCAGCTCCTCGACCGGGCCGAGGTACGGCACGTCGAGCCGGTGGACCAGCTTGAGACTCGGCTCGGCGGGGTGGTCGTCCACGAAGCCGACCACCCGCCAGCCGGGGGCCCGGCCGGTGGCGATGATCGCCCGGACGATGCCGAACACCTCCCGGCCGTGGCCGCCGATGCCGACGACCACCAGATCGGTGCTCACGAGTCCGCGCCCCGGCCCGGACCCGGCTCGGCGCCGACGCGTCGGCTGCCGGTGAACTCCGGCATGGTCGGGCTGCCCGGCGCGCTGATCCCCTGCCGGCGCAGCACCTGGCGCACGGTCTCCAGCAGGATCCGCAGGTCGAGCGCGAGGCAGCGGCCGTCGACGTACTCGACGTCGTAGCGGAACTTCTCCTCCCAGCTCAGCGCGTTGCGGCCGCGTACCTGGGCCAGGCCGGTGATGCCGGGCCGCACCTCGTGCCGGCGGGCCTGTTCCGGGGTGTACAGGTCGAGGTAGCCGACCAGCAGCGGGCGCGGCCCGACCAGGCTCATGTCGCCGCGCAGCACGTTCCACAGCGTCGGCAGCTCGTCCAGGCTGGTCGCCCGAAGCCAGCGACCGAGCCGGGTCAGCCGGTCCGCGTCGCTGGTCCGGCCGGGGGAGACCGGTCGCATGGTGCGGAACTTGCGCAGCTCGAAGAGCCGGCCGTCCCGGCCGGGCCGGTTCTGCCGGAACAGCACCGGGCGGCCCAGTGCCAGCGCCACCGCGGCGGCGCAGCCGAGCAGGGCGGGGGAGAGCAACACGAGCAGCACGGCCGCGACCAGCATGTCGAGGACGCGCTTGCGTCGGTCGTACCGCCGGTGGCGGGTAGTCACGCTCGGGCCTCCAGGAAGCTCGCGATGGCGTCCAGCACCCGGTTGGCCTGCGCTTCGGTCAGGCCGGAGCCGCTGGGCAGGGTCAGGCCGTCGGTGAAGAGCCGCTCCGCGGCGCCGGTGATCGCCCCCACCGTCCCGGCGAATGCCGGTTGCAGGTGCATCGGCTTCCACACCGGACGGGTCTCGATCCGCGCCGCGTGCAGGTGTGCGGCCAGTTCGCCGGCCCGCCAGCCGGCGGTGGCCGGGTCGACGACGACGGTGGTCAGCCAGCAGTTGATGCCGGTGTCGCCCTCGGCGAGCAGTCGTACCCCGGGCGCGGCGGCGAAGAGTTTGGCGTAGCGTTCCCGCAGCTCGCGGCGGCGGGCAAGCATCCGGTCCAGCCGGCGTAGCTGGGCCCGGCCGACGGCGGCCAGCAGGTTGCTGAGCCGGTAGTTGTAGCCGATCTCGGTGTGTTCGTAGTGCGGCACCGGTTGCCGGGCCTGGGTGGCCAGGTAGCGGCACCGGTCGGCGAGGGTGCCGTCGTCGGTGACCAGCATGCCGCCGCCGGAGGTGGTAATGATCTTGTTGCCGTTGAACGAGAAGACGCCGGCCTGGCCGAAGGCACCGGCCGGCCGTCCGGCATGGCTGGCGCCGAGCGCCTCGGCCGCGTCCTCCAGCACCGGCACCCCGGCGGCCGCGCAGACCGGGGTCAGCCGGGTGTAGTCGACGCAGGCGCCGAACATGTCCACCGGAATCACCGCCGCGACGTCGCGTCCGGCGGTGCGCAGCTCGTCGAGGAGCGCTGCCAGCAGCGGCACGTCGACGTTTCCGGTCGCCGGGTCGCAGTCGACGAAAACCGGCTCCGCGCCGGTGTAGACGACCGCGTTCGTCGTGGCCACGAAGGTCAGGGTGGGCACCACCACTGTCCGGCCGGGCCCGGCACCCAGGCCGAGCAGGCCGAGGTGCAGTGCGGCCGTACCCGAACTGAGCGCCACCGCGTGCGCGGTGCCGGCCCGGGCGGCGACCTCGCGCTCGAAGGCGTCGACCTCGGGCCCGAGCGGCGCGACCCAGCCGGACCGGAGCGCCCGGATCAGGTACGACTCCTCCAGCGGCCCGACGTCCGGCGGGGAGAGCAGCACCGGGTCGGGTGAGCGGGACGTGTCCGGCGGGCTGCCCGGCTCCGGCGACGGCGCGCGTTCAGAAAGATCCACAGGTGGGGGCCCTCCAGAGCCGGAACAGCAAGCTGACCGCAAGTGTTCTATCAGACTGATAGGACAGAAGTAAGTATCAAGAGATATATGAATAAAAATTCAGTAATAACCACATCAGATAAGCATTGTTCGGTACGCGTGACTTGCCGGCCCTCCCGTCGTTGACGGAGGTGGCACACCAGACACCAACGGTCCGGACCGGGGGAAGGGCACGGTCGAGCCGCAGACCTCGACGAGACGCCGGACCGGCCGACCCGCATGCGCGAACGGAGCACCAGTGACATCTCTGCCTGCTGGCCGCCGGGTCCTGATCACCGGCGGCACCGGTTCCTTCGGCCAGACGATGGTGCGCCGGCTGCTCGACCAGGAAGTCGGCGAGGTACGGGTACTCGGCCGGGACGAGGCCAAACAGGACCTGATGCGGCACCGGCTGGGCGACGACCGGGTCCGCTACCACGTCGGGGACGTCCGGGACTACGACAGCATGCTGCGGGCGAGCCGGGGCGTCGACTTCGTCTTCCACGCCGCCGCCCTCAAACAAGTGCCGTCCTGCGAGTTCTTCCCACTGGAGGCGGTCCGCACCAACGTGCTGGGCAGCGCCAACGTCGTCGAGGCGGCCGAGCGCAACGGCGTGTCCTCGGTGGTGGTGCTCAGCACCGACAAGGCGGTCTGTCCGGTCAACGCGATGGGGATGAGCAAGGCGCTGATGGAGAAGGTCGTCCAGTCGCACGCCCGGCACAACCCGGGCGGCCGGACCACCGTCTCCTGCGTGCGGTACGGCAACGTGATGTACTCCCGGGGCTCGGTCATCCCGCTCTTCGTCGAGCAGATCAAGGCCGGCCGGGCGCCGACGGTGACCAACCCGGCGATGACCCGGTTCCTGATGTCGCTGGCCGAGTCGGTGCAGCTCGTCGAGCACGCCTTCATGCACGCCCGGACCGGGGACATCTTCGTCCGCAGGGCCAGTGCCTGCACCATCGGCGACCTGGCCACCGCGCTCTGCCAGCTCTTCGACGTACCGGCCAAACTCGACCTGATCGGGGTCCGGCACGGCGAGAAGCTGCACGAGACACTGGCCAGCCGGGAGGAGATCGCCCAGGCCGAGGACTTCGGCGAATTCTTCCGGGTACCACTCGACGCCCGCGACCTCAACTACGCGCTCTACGTCTCCGAGGGCGACCCGACCTGCCACGGCGGCGAGGACTTCAACTCGGCCAACGCGCCCCGGCTCGGCGTACCCGAGATCGTGGAACTGCTGCGGAGCCTGCCGGAGATCCGGGCCGAGCTGGCCGCCCGAGACCTGGCGATGGCGCCGTGAGGCTGGTGCTGACCGGTGCCGGCGGATTCCTCGGCTGGCACGTACGGGTGCTGGTCCGCGCCCTCGGCTGGCCCGACCCGGTCGTGCTGACCCGGGCCGACCTGGCCGACCCGGTCAGCGTCGCGGCCGCGGCCGGCGGGGCCGACCGGGTGCTGCACCTGGCCGGCGTCAACCGCGGTGACCCGGCCGACGTGGCGGCCGGCAACGTCGAACTCGCCGCCGCGCTGGCCCGGGGACTCCGGCAGTGCCCGATCCCGCCGGAGACGGTGGTCTTCGCCAACTCCGTGCAGGCCGGCAACGGCACCCCGTACGGCGACTCCAAGCGGGCTGCCGCCGCCACCCTGGCCGGCGCGGTGCACGGCCGGTGCACCTTCGACGACGTCCCGCTGCCGAACCTGTACGGCGAGCACGGCCGCCCGCACTACAACTCGGTGGTCGCCACCTTTTGCCGCCAGTTGGCCGACGGCAACCCGCCCGAGGTACGCGACGACCGCGAACTGACCCTGGTGCACGCGCTGGACGCCGCTGCCCGGTTGCTCGGCCTGCCGCCCACCGACCCGGCCGCGCTGTTGGCCGGGACCGCCGCCCCGACCGTGCCCTGGGACGCGGGCATGCCGGCGTTGCGGATCGGGGTGCGTGCCCTGGCCGACCGGCTGGCCGGGCTCGCCCGGACCTACCGCACCGGGGAGATCCCGCCACTGGCCGACCGGCACGACGTACGCCTGTTCAACACCTACCGCTCGCACCGCTTTCCGGCCGACCATCCCCGGCCGCTGGTCCGGCACACCGACCGGCGCGGCGCCCTGGTCGAGGTGGTCAAGGCGCACGGCGGGGCCGGGCAGACGTTCGCCTCGACCAGCGGGCCGGGGGTCACCCGGGGCGAACACTTCCACCTGGCCAAGGTGGAGCGGTTCGCGGTGCTGCGCGGCACCGCCGAGATTGCGCTGCGCCGGGTCGGGTACCGCGAGGTGCTGCGGTTCCGGGTCGGCGGTGCCGAGCCGGTGGTGGTCGACATGCCGACGATGTGGGCGCACAACATCACCAACACCGGCGACGGCGAACTGCTCACCCTCTTCTGGGCGAACGAACTCTTCGACCCCGCCCGCCCCGACACCTATCCGGAGCCGGTGGCGGAACCTGCCGTGGTGGCGCCGGTGGTGGTCGGGTGAGGATCGGCTTCGTCACCCAGTGGTATCCGCCCGAGCCGGTCTTCGTCCCCGGCGAACTGGCCCGGGAACTCGGCGCCCGTGGGCACCGGGTGCGGGTGCTCACCGGCTATCCGAACTATCCGGAGGGGCGGATCCATCCCGGCTACCGGCAGCGATGGCCCGGCGGCGGCAGCGACGAGGGCAGCGACAGCGTCACCGTACGCCGGGTGCCGGTCTATCCGAGCCATGACTCGTCCATGCTCGGCCGGACCGCCAACTTCGTCAGCTTCGCCGCGACCAGCGCGCTGGCCGCCCCGGGCTATCTGACCGGCGCCGACGCGCTGTACGTCTACCATCCGCCCGCGACCGCGTTCACCGCGGCGGCGCTGGTCCGGCTGGCCCGGCGGATTCCGATCGTGCTGCACGTCCAGGACATGTGGCCGGAGTCGGTCACCGCGTCGGCGATGAGTCCCGGTGGCGGCGCCGGCCGGATGATCGAGGGCCTCCTGTCGGCGACGATGCGCCGGCTCTACCGGTCCGCCACCGCGATCGCGGTCATCTCGCCGTCCATGGCCGAACTGGTCGTGGCGCGGGGCGCCGACCCGGGCAAGGTCCGGGTGGTGCTGAACTGGACCGACGAGCGGCTGTTCCGCCCGGTACCGGCGACCGCGTCGGCGCGGGCCGCGCTCGGACACCGGGGCCGCTGCACCGTCATGTTCGCCGGCAACATGGGGCCGTTCCAGCGGGTGGAGACCGCGATCCGGGCGGCGTACGCGGCCCGGGACCGGGTCGACCTGGTCCTGGTCGGCTCGGGTACCGAGGAGGAGCGCGCCCGCCGGCTCGGCACCGAGCTGGGCGCCGACAACGTACGCTTCCTCGGCCGGCGCCGGCCGGCGGAGATGGCCGACCTCTACGCGGCGGCCGACTACCAGCTCGTCTGCCTGCGGGACCTGCCCGGGCTGCGCGGCACCGTGCCCTCCAAGCTCCAGGCGGCACTCGCCTGCGGCGCTCCGGTGGTCGTCTCGGCGGCCGGTGACGCGGCCCGACTGGTGGAGTCGACCGGGGTGGGCCTGGTCTGCCCGCCCGAGGACCCGACTGCGCTGGCCGTCCGGTTCGCCGAGGCGGCGGCGCTGCCGGCGGCGGTCCGTACCGCGCTCGGCCGGCGGGCCCGCGAGGTCTACCGGGAGCGGATGTCGTTGCGGGTCGGCGCCGACCAGGTGGAGGACCTGCTGACCAAGAGCGCCGTGCCGCCGGCGGGTGCCCTCGGGCGGGCGACCGCCCGCCGGTTCCTCCGGCGGTGGCGGCCCGATCGGGAGACAGGGGCGACGCCGCGATGACCCGGGTGATGACGGTGGTGGGCACCCGACCGGAGATCATCCGGCTCTCCCGGGTGCTGGACCGGCTGGACCGTACGGTCGAGCACCTGCTGGTGCACACCGGGCAGAACTGGGACCGGAATCTCTCCGAGGTCTTCTTCACCGAGCTGCGGTTGCGCGAGCCGGACCGCTTCCTCCGGGTCGACACCACCTCGCTGGGCCGGGTGCTCGGTGGGGTGCTGACCGGCATCGAGCAGGCCATCACCGAGCTGCGCCCGGACGCGCTGCTGGTGCTCGGGGACACCAACAGTTGCATCGCCGCGCTGATGGCCCGGCGGATGCGGGTGCCGGTCTACCACATGGAGGCCGGCAACCGGTGCTTCGACCTGAACGTGCCGGAGGAGACCAACCGGCGGCTGGTCGACCACGTCGCCGACTTCAACCTGGTCTACACCGAACACGCCCGGCGCAACCTGCTGGCCGAGGGGCTGCACCCGCGCCGCATCCTGCACACAGGCTCGCCGATGCGCGAGGTGCTGGAGCACTACCGGCTGGACGTGGCCGCCTCGACGATCCTGCGCCAGCTCGAACTGGAGCCGGGCGGCTATTTCGTGGTCAGCGCGCACCGCGAGGAGAACGTCGACGACCCGGCGCGGCTGGGTCGGCTGCTCGACTGCCTGCGGGCGGTCCGGGACACCTGGCGGCTGCCGGTGCTGGTCTCCACGCACCCGCGTACCCGCAAACGGCTGGAGGCGCTGGCCGCCGACGCATCCACCCTGGACGGTATCGCGTTCCATGAGCCGTTCGGGCTCTTCGACTACGTACGCCTCCAGTCGCAGGCCCGCTGCACGCTCTCGGACAGCGGGACGATCAGCGAGGAGGCGGCGATCCTCGGCTTCCCGGCGGTGACCCTGCGGGAGTCGATCGAACGGCCGGAGGCGCTGGACGCGGGCGGCATCGTGATGACCGGCCTGGACCCGGCCGGCGTGCTGGAGGCGGTCGAGGTCACCGTCGACCAGGTCGCGGCGGCCGGGGTGCCCTGCCCGGCGGACTACCAGGTCACCGACACCTCGCGCCGGGTCGTCGACTTCATCCTCTCCACTGTCCGCCGGCACCACGGCTGGGCGGGCATCCGGCGGTAGCGGCGGCTGCCCGTCGCCCGGGCCGAGGGCACGCCGTCAGGCCGGCCGGACCGGCAGGGCGTCAGGCCGGCCGGACCGGCAGGGTGATGGTGAAGGTGGTGCCGACCCGCAACTTGCTGGCGACCCGGATGACGCCGCCGTGGTCGGTGACGATCTGCCGGACGATGGAGAGCCCCAGCCCGCTGCCGCCGGTCTGCCGGCCGCGCGCCGAGTCGGCCCGCCAGAACCGGTCGAAGACGTACGGCAGCGCGTCCGGGGCGATCCCCGAACCGGTGTCGGCGACCTGGACCACCGCGGAGTCGCCCTCCCGGCGCAGCGTGAGCGTCACTCGACCACCCTGGGCGGTGGCCCGCAGCGCGTTGGTGATCAGGTTGCCGACCACCTGGCGCAGCCGGTCCGGATCGGCGTGCACGGCGACCGGCTCGGCGCTGACCTCCAGGGTCACCCCGGTCGCGTCGGCACCGGCCCGGTGCGCGGTACGGCACGTCTCCAGCAGTTCGGCCAGGTCGACAGTTGTCCGGTGGTACGCCAGGCTGCCGGCCTCGGCCAGGGCGAGATCCTGGAGGTCGTCGACGATCCGCTGCTGTAGCACCGCCTCCTCGTGCAGCGAGGCGAACAGCTCCGGATCGGGGTCGATCACCCCGTCGGAGAGTGCCTCCAGATAGCCGCGCAGGTTGGCCAGCGGGGTACGCAACTCGTGCGCCACGTCGGCCACCAGCCGGCGCTGGCGCTCCTCGCCGCGCTGCAACGAGTCCGCCATCCGGTTGAACGACCGGGCCAGTACGGCGATCTCGTCGTTTCCCTTCACCGGTACCCGGCTGGTCAGGTCGCCCCGGCCGAGTCGCTGGGAGGCCGCGGTCAGGATCCCGATCGGGCGCAGCACCCGGTGGCTGAGCAGGGCGGTCGCGACGATCGCCACCGCTGCCACCCCGGCGGCGGCGGCCAGCAACGGGCCGACCACCAGGGCGGGATTGCCCTCGTCGCCGACGCCGAGGATGACCCGGGCCGGCTCGGGCGCCACCTCCGCGATCCGGGCGTTGAACGCCTCGGCCAGGCAGTAGTCCGTCGGCTCGCTGGGATCGGTCGTACTGCACGCCGCCGAGAGGTCCGCCAGGTCGGCCCTGCTCGCCTCCTCGGACTGGGTCGCCTGGTCGAGGCAGCTCCGGCTCAGTCTCGGGTTGGTCGAGACGGACGCGCTCACGTCGTATTCGGGCACCCCGAACTGGCCCGGCGTCTGGATCGGTTCGACCCCGTTGCGGGTCAGGCAGGCGGCGAACCGGACACCGGTGCGATACCGGTACAGCTCCTTGGCGGCGACCTCCGGTGGATCGGCGATCGCGCCGGAGAGGTTGAGCGTGGGACGGGGGTTGACATATCCGACCACGGTGCCGAGTGCGCGTACCGCCCGGCCCGGATTGTTCTCGCGGTCGGTGTCCACGAGTACCCAACCGGACTCGGCGACCAGGTGGATGCGCTGGCCGGTCTGCGCGCCGAGGCGTACGACCAGGTCCCGGACGCCCTCCCAGGTGCCGTGCCGGCGGCCGTAGTCGGTGAGCGCGGCGGTGACCCGGTCCAGCGAGGCGGCGGCGGCGCCGGACTCGTCGATCTGCCGGGACGCCTGCCGGAGTACCAGCCAGAGGGTCGCGGCGGTCGCGCTGACCGCGACGAGCATCACCAGGCCGAGTACCCGCAACCGGAAGCTCACGCCGACGGGTCCGTCCCGACGGCGGCCTCCTCCGGGCTCCGCTCCCCGCCGGGCTGCTCCGCCAGCCGGTAGCCCCGGCCGAAGACGGTCTGCACGTAGCGCGGCTCGGCCGGGTCGAGCTCGATCTTGCGGCGCAGGTTCATCACGTGCGCGTCGACGGTCCGCTCCAGCACATAGTGGTCGAAACCGAAGGCCCGGTCGATGATCTGGGCCCGGGTGAACGCCCGGCCCGGTTCGCCGGCCAGCACCTCGAGGATGCCGAACTCCTTGGCGGTGAGCGTGACCAGCCGCCCGCCGATCCGCACCTCGAACCGGCCGGGGTCGACCTCCAGGTCACCGACCCGGAGCACCGCCTGGTTGCCCGCGCTGAGCACCCCGGAGCGGCGCAGCAGGGCGCGGACCCGGGCGGCCAGTTCCCGTGGGCTGTACGGCTTGGTCAGGTAGTCGTCGGCGCCGATGTCCAGCCCGAGCAGTACGTCGTCCTCGGTGGTCCGGGCGGTCAGCAGCAGGATCGGCAGGTTGGACTCGGCCCGCAGGATCCGGCACACGTCGAGCCCGTCCACCACCGGCATCATCACGTCCAGCACCACGAGGTCGGGGCGACGGGACCGGACCTGCTCCAGGGCGGCCCGGCCGTCGCCGACGACCAGCACGCTGTGGCCCTCCCGTTCGAGATAGACCCGGACCAGGTTGGCCTGCTTCGGGTCGTCCTCGGCGACCAGTATCCTCGCGCTCATCGCTCCCCATTCTGCCTGCTCGTGGGCGGCATCGATTAGAGCGCCGCAGCGGTGAAGATGTGATGAAGTCGCGATCCGGAAACGGTCAGACGGCGACCCGCACCCGGTGCGCACACGTTCTTGACAGCTTCCGCATATCCGGGCTCCTACCGTGCCGGCATGTCGAAAGAGAGCTCAGTCGTACCCGGCGCGGCCGGCCGGTCCGGGACGGCTGACCAGGCCCGGCGGTCGGCCGTCCGGCGCCGGATCCGGGAGACCCTGGCCCTGCGCCGTGCCGATGCGGCGGCCGGGCTGCGTGCCGATCCCGGCGAGGCGCACCTCGGGCCGGCCGGCGGTGCCGGACAGAGCGCGGTGACCTGACCGGCAGTGGCGGCTGCCGGCAGCACGGTGACGGGCTGCGGTCGTGTGGTCGCCGCTGGTGGGTGGGAGGCGCTTCTGTGCCGGCCCTTCCGCGCTTTCCGATCGGCACTGCCAATTTCGTCGTGATACCACACGGGCATCGTGATGACTCTGTGGTATCACGGCCGCCGGGTATATACGTTCGAGCGTCCGGATCGACCGGCACGGCGCACTGGAGTCGTCGCCGACCGGCCCACGAGGGGCCCGTGGCCGGAGTGGAGGGTGACTGGCGTGCTGCACCTGAGGATCATCGTGCCGACCGACCGGTCCGCGGTCGTGCAGGAGATGCTCTCCGCCGACCCCGCCGTGGCGCACGTCATCGTGCTGCCCGGCGCCGCCCGCACCCCGCCCGGGGACGTGGTGCTCTGCGACGTGGTCCGGGAGGGTGCCGACGAGGTGCTGGAGACGTTGCGGACCCTCGGCGTGGACCGGGCCTGGGTACCGACGCGGTGGTCTGGGACGAGATCGTCCAGAAGACCGGTGAGGAGACCCGGCTCTCGGTGACGTACCTGCTGCTGATCACCCTGGCCACCGTCATCGCCGGCATCGGGGTGTTGCTCGACCAGCCGATCCTGATCGTCGGTGCGATGGTGGTCGGCCCGGAGTTCGGGCCGCTGGCAGCGCTCTGCGTCGCGCTGCTGCGCTGGCGCGGGTCGGTCATCCGGCGCTCCCTGCTGGCGCTCGGCGTCGGCTTCCTCACCGCGATGGCGGCGACCGTGCTCAGCACCTGGACGCTGACCGCCGCCGGCCTGATCGACCGGTCGATGCTGCTCGCCGACCGACCCATGACCGACTTCATCTGGCGGCCCGACGCGCTCTCCTGGGTGGTCGGCTTCCTGGCCGGGGTGGCCGGGATGCTCTCGGTCACCCCGAACCGGTCCGGCTCGTTGGTCGGGGTGCTGATCTCGGTCACCACGGTCCCGGCCGCGGCGAACGTCGCGGTGGCGCTCGGCTACGGCGTCTTCGACGAGGCGCTCGGATCGCTCGTCCAGTTGCTGATCAACCTCTGCGCGATCGTCGTGGCCGGCGTGCTGACACTGCTGGTGCAGCGGCTGTGGTGGGAACGGGTCGCCGCCGCCCGGCCGGCCTGGCCCCGCTGGGGCCGACCCACCCCGGCCCCCCGGAGCGACCCCGACACGACCAGCGCACCCAGTTCCGTTCCGGATCGTCACCGTACTGGCGATAGCTGACCGCCGTCCGGGTCCCAGGCGGCGGTGCCGGTCCGCCGTGACGGTGACGGTCGTCGTCACGGTGGCCGTCCGCCGCGACCGGCCCCGGCCGGTCGCGGCGTGCCTCGGAACTACCGCCCGGGGCGGTTGCCGTCCAGTCCCTTGTCCAGCCCGGCCCGGCGCAGCGCGTCGGCCAGCGCACCGCCGCCGAACCCGCCGCCCTGGCCGCCGCCCGACCGGTTCCCACCGCCGGACCGGTTCCCGCCGCCCTGGCCGCCACCGCGCCCCTGGCGCGGCTGGCCGGTGCGGTCGCCGCCTCGGTCCCGCGCGGGACGGGGCTCGGCCTCGTCCTCCAGCCGCAGGGTGAGCGAGATCCGCTTCCGGGGTACGTCCACGTCCAGCACCTTCACCCGGACCACGTCACCGGACTTGACCACGTCCCGCGGGTCCTTGACGAAGGTTCGGGACATCGCCGAGACGTGCACCAGGCCGTCCTGGTGCACCCCGACGTCCACGAACGCGCCGAACGCGGCCACGTTGGTGACCACGCCCTCCAGCAGCATCCCCGGCAACAGGTCGCCGATCTTCTCCACCCCGTCGGCGAAGGTCGCGGTCCGGAACGCCGGCCGGGGGTCCCGGCCCGGCTTCTCCAACTCCTTCAGGATGTCGGTCACGGTCGGCAGCCCGAAGGTGTCGTCCACGTACTCGGCGGGCCTGAGCTTGTGCAGCACGGCGGTCTTGCCGATCAGCGCGGAGAGGTCGCCGCCGGTGCTGGCCAGGATCCGCCGGACCACCGGGTACGCCTCCGGGTGCACGCTGGAGGCGTCCAACGGGTCGTCCCCACCGGGGATGCGTAGGAAGCCGGCGCACTGCTCGAACGCCTTCGGGCCGAGCCGGGGTACCTGCTTGAGTGCCTGCCGGGTCCGGAACGGGCCGTTGGCGTCCCGGTGCAGCACGATGTTCTCGGCCAGCCCGGCGCCGATCCCGGAGACCCGGGTCAGCAGCGGCGCGGAGGCGGTGTTGACGTCGACGCCGACGCCGTTCACGCAGTCCTCCACCACCGCGTCCAGCGAGCGGGAGAGCTTCACCTCGGAGAGGTCGTGCTGGTACTGCCCGACGCCGATCGAGCGTGGGTCGATCTTCACCAGCTCGGCCAGCGGGTCCTGGAGGCGGCGGGCGATCGAGACCGCGCCGCGCAGCGAGACGTCGAGGCCGGGCAGCTCCTGGGAGGCGTACTCGGAGGCGGAGTAGACCGAGGCGCCGGCCTCGGAGACCACGATCTTGGTCAGGTTCAGGTCGGCGTACCGCTTGATCAGGTCGCCGGCCAGCTTGTCGGTCTCCCGGGAGGCGGTGCCGTTGCCGATCGCGACCAGCTCGACCTTGTGCGCCCGGGCCAGCCTGGCGAGCGTCTCGATCGAGGCGTCCCACTGCCGGCGCGGCTCGTGCGGATAGATCGTGTCGGTCGCCACCACCTTGCCGGTCGCGTCGACCACCGCCACCTTCACCCCGGTACGCAGCCCCGGGTCCAGCCCCATCGTCGGGCGGGTACCGGCCGGCGCGGCGAGCAGCAGGTCGCGCAGGTTGGTGGCGAAGACCCGGACCGCCTCGTCCTCGGCCGCCTGCCAGAGCCGCATCCGCAGGTCGGCGCCGAGGTGGATCAGGATCCGGGTACGCCACGCCCAGCGCACCGTGTCGACCAGCCAGCGGTCCGCCGGCCGTCCCCGGTCGGCGACGCTGAACCGGGCGGCGATCTCCTGCTCGTAACGGGTCGGCCCGACCGGGGCGTCGTCCGGCGCGGGCGCCTCCTCCGGGTCCATGGTCAGGTCGAGCATGCCCTCCTTCTCGCCCCGGAACATCGCCAGGATCCGGTGCGAGGGCAGCTTGGTGTACGGCTCGGCGAAGTCGAAGTAGTCGGCGAACTTGGCGCCGGCCTCCTGCTGGCCGTCGCGTACCCGGGAGACCAGCCGGCCCCGCGACCACATCTTCTCGCGCAGCGACCCGATCAGGTCGGCGTCCTCGGCGAACCGCTCCACCAGGATGGCCCGGGCACCGTCCAGCGCGCCGGTCGGGTCGGCCACCCCGGCGTCCGGGTTGACGAAGCCGGTCGCCACCGTGCGCGGGTCCTGCGACGGATCGGCCAGCAGCGTGTCGGCCAGCGGCTCCAGCCCGGCCTCCCGGGCGATCTGCGCCTTCGTCCGCCGCTTCGGCTTGTAGGGCAGGTAGATGTCCTCCAGCCGGGCCTTCGAATCGGCGGCCATGATCTGCGCTTCCAGCGCGTCGTCCAGCTTGCCCTGACTCTTGATCGACTCCAGCACCGCCGCCCGGCGCTCCTCCAGCTCCCGCAGGTAGCGCAGCCGCTCCTCCAGGGTGCGTAGCTGGGTGTCGTCGAGCGACTCGGTGGCCTCCTTGCGGTAGCGGGCGATGAACGGCACGGTCGACCCGCCGTCGAGCAGGTCCACCGCGGCCCGTACCTGCCGCTCGTGTACGCCGAGCTCCTCGGCGATCCGCTGGTGCACTGAGCGCGGCTGCGCAGAGGTTGTCACGTCCTGTTCCGCCTTCTCCACTCGGTTCCACCGGTGCACCGCCGCCGGGCTCGGCGACGGGCACAGGGTGCCGGAAGCATTGTGCCGCACCCGGCGGCGACCCTCATCCGGGCGGCGCCGGTGACCTGACGACCGGAACCGGTGATCCGACGGCCGGAGCATCTACGCGCCGTCGGCTATGGACAACCGAGAGTGATTCGGGTTAGGTCGGCTCGGAATGATCCGCGAAGCGACGAGGACGTCATGACTCTTCTGGCCGACGACCGGCCCGCCGGCTCCGGTGCGGGCGATACCGACGGACATCCACTCGCCCGGTTGACCGCCGACGAGATCCGGGCGGCCCGGGCCCTGCTCGACCGGCACGGGCTGCTCGGCCCGACAACCCGGTTCGCCCTGCTGGCCCTGGCGGAGCCAACCAAGGACGTGGTGCTGGCGTACCGGCCCGGCGACCCGGTGGACCGGCAGGTCCGCGCGGTACTGCTCGACATGGCCACCGGCGTCGCCCGGACCGTGCTGGCGTCGGTGACCACCGGCACCGTCGATTCGGTACGCGAGCACGACGCCGTCCGGGACGGACAGCCGCCGATCATGCTGGAGGAGTTCGTCGCGGTCGACGAGATCGTCAAGGCCGACCCGGGCTGGCGGGCGGCGATGGAACGCCGGGGCATCACCGAACTCGACCTGGTCCGGCCCTGCCCGCTCTCGGCCGGCGACTTCGACCTGCCGGGGGAGCGGGGCCGGCGGCTGCTGCGGGTGCTCTCCTTCCTGGCCCACCGGCCCGAGGACCACTGCTGGGCGCACCCGATCGACGGCGTGGTGGCGTACGTCGACCTGATCGAGCGCCGGGTCACCGAGCTGATCGACCACGAGCTGCTGCCGGTACCGGCCGAGGAAGGCAACTTCGACGACCCCGGCTACACCGGCCCGCCCCGGACCAGCCTGAAGCCGATCGAGATCAGCCAGCCGGAGGGGCCGAGCTTCTCGGTCGACGGTGACGTGGTGCGCTGGGAGAACTGGGGTTTCCGGGTCGGCTTCGATCCCCGGGAGGGCCTGGTACTGCACCAGTTGAGCTTCACCGACGGCGACCGGGAACGCCCGGTGCTCTACCGCGCCTCGGTCGCCGAGATGGTGGTCCCGTACGCCGACCCGAGCCCGGTGCGGTTCTGGCAGAACTACTTCGACGCCGGGGAATACCTGCTCGGCCAGCAGGTGAACTCGCTGGTGCTGGGCTGCGATTGCCTCGGCGAGATCTACTACTTCGACGCGGTCCTCGCCGACGGGGCGGGGGAGCCGCGCGAGGTGCGCAACGCGATCTGCCTGCACGAGGAGGACCACGGGGTGCTGTGGAAGCACACCGACCTGTTCACGGAGTCGGCGGAGACCCGCCGGCAGCGCCGGCTGGTCATCTCGTCCTTCGTCACCGTCGGCAACTACGACTACGGCTTCTACTGGTACCTCTACCTCGACGGCACCATCCAACTGGAGGTGAAGGCGACCGGGGTGCTGTTCACCTCGGCGTACCAGGAGGGCAGCGGGTACGCGACCGAGGTGGCGCCGGGGCTCGGTGCGCCGTACCACCAGCACCTGTTCAGCGCCCGGCTCGACGTCACGGTCGACGGGACCCGCAACGCCGTCGACGAGGTGGACGTCCGGGCACTGCCGGTCGGCCCGGAGAACCCGTACGGCAACGCCTTCACCCGGGTGGCGACCCGGCTGTCGTCGGAGTCGGACGGCGCCCGGGACGCGGACGCCTCGGTCGGCCGGACCTGGCGGATCTCCAACCCGGAGCGGTTGGGTCGGCTCGGCCGGCCGGTCGGCTACCAACTCCGCCCTGAGGGCCAGACGGTGCTGCTGGCCGCCCCCGACTCCTCGGTGGCCCGCCGGGCCGCCTTCGCCACCCGCTCGCTCTGGGTCACCCGGTACGACCCGGCGCAGCGCTACCCCGCCGGTGACCTGGTCAACCAGCACCCGGGCCACGGCGGGCTGCCGGAGTACGTCGCGGCCGACCGGCCGATCGACGGCGAGGACATCGTGCTGTGGCACACCTTCGGCACCACCCACTTCCCCCGCCCCGAGGAGTGGCCGGTGATGCCGGTGGACCGGTGCGGCTTCACGCTGCGGCCGGACGGATTCTTCGACCGCAACCCCACCCTGGACGTGCCGGCGAGCACGGCGACACACTGCGGCGCACCCGGCGACGGCGAATCCGCCACCTGTCACGGCGGCTGAGCACCGGAGCGGTTCAGCGGCGTACGGTGAGCGCCGTGGCGGCGACGGCCGCATCGACCGCGTTGAGCAGGTCGCCCAGTTCCGTCGGGAGCAGTCGTCGCCCGGCGGCGATCCGCTCGGCCACCATCGACCGGTTGCTCGGGATCAACGCCCGGACCAGCCCGCCGGCCCGGACCAGCCCGGCCAGCGTCGCGGTCCGGGGGTCCAACGGCTGGTCGGAGCGCTCCAGGGTGGCGTTGAGCCGGACCCGGGGCCGGGCGACCCGGTTCGGGTCGAGCCCGGGAAACCGGACCGTCGTGCGGAGGTTCAGCCCACGGGCGGTCATCCGGCGGACCGCTCCCGCGCTGACCAACCGGTCGCCGACGTGGTCCCGGACCCGGGGAGCGAGGAACTCCAGCCAGGAACGCGCCGGATGGCCGTCGCCCCGGCGTACCATCTCGGCCAGCACCCGGTCGGTCACCGGCTCCTGCCAAACCCGGTCGTCGGTGACGTAGACGGCGGACCGGACCAGGGTGATCCGCCCGTCGAAGAGCAGTTCGGCGATGAGCGCGCCGGAGAGGGCGGCATCCACCAGATTCGCCGCGGCGAGGGGCTTGCCGCTGTAGTCATCGTGTGCGATGAGGAACAGATCGTCGGCCAGCCGCTCGGTGGGTGGGCCGGGGTAATTCGTCATCCGTCATCCTTGGCCGGCCGGCCGACATGCCGGATCGGTCACTCCTCAATGTCGATGCAGGACGGTACGGCATGCGCACTGTCCGCTCAACCCGCCCTGGCCCTGCGTGTCTGAACACTGTGGTCCGTCGATCTCTTGTCGCGGGGCGTGATCGCCCATACCCTCTCCGGTGTCGTTCGAGAGTCCCTTTCTCGTCCCCCCACACCGAGAGAGACCGACATATGTCATCCAGTCCCGCCCTGGAGTCCGGCCTGCGCCGGGGACGCCTGGGCACCGTGCATCTCGTCTTCTTCACCGTCGCGGCGTCGGCGCCGCTGACCGTGCTCGGCGGTGGCATCACGACGATGTACGCCGTCAGCGGCAACGTCGGTGCGGCGCTGTCCTATGTGCTGCTCGCCGCCATCCTGGGCGTCTTCGCGGTCGGCTACGCCGCGATGAGCCGATTCGTCAGCAACGCCGGCGCGTTCTACTCCTACATCGCGAACGGCCTGGGCCGGGCGGGCGGCGTTTCCGGCTCGTTCGTCGCACTGGCCTCCTACAACGCCATCCAGATCGGACTGTACGGGCTCTTCGGCGCGATCCTCGGCGACTTCATGGCGACGAAGTTCGGCGTCGAGCAGCAGTGGTGGGTCTGGGCACTGGTCGGGCTGGCGCTGGTCGGGGTGCTCGGGGTACTCCAGGTCGACCTGAACGCGACGGTCCTGGCGGTGCTGCTGCTGCTCGAATGCCTCGCGGTCGTCGTCTTCGACGTGGTCTCGCTCGGCAACCCGGCCGGCGGCAGCATCAGCCTGGCCGGGCTGGACCCCGGCAACCTCTTCGGGGCGGGGCTCGGTGCGGTGCTCGCGCTGGGGATCGCGAGCTTCACCGGGTTCGAGTCCGGGGCGATCTACAGCGAGGAGGTCCGGGATCCGCGCCGCACCGTGGCCCGGGCCACCTACGTCGCAGTGGCCTTCACCGGTGCTTTCTACGCGCTCTCCGCCTGGGCGCTGACCGTGGTCACCGGCCCGGAGAACGCGCAGGCCGCCTCGGTCGAGGCCGGCCCGGGGGTGGTCTTCGGCACTCTGGCCGACCATGCCGGCAGCACGGTGGCGGACGTGGCGAACCTGCTCTTCATCACCTCGGTGCTGGCCGCCCTGCTCTCCTTCCACAATGGAGTCGCCCGCTACCTCTTCGCGCTGGGCCGGGAGCGGGTCCTTCCGGCCTTCCTCAGCCAGACCGGGGTCCGCACCGGGGCGCCGGTGGCCGGCTCGGTGGCCCAGACCGTACTGGCCCTCGGCGTGGTGCTGGCCTTCGTGCTGGCCGACCGGGATCCGGTGGTCGACCTGTTCACCTGGCTCAGCGGTGTCTCGGCGGTCGGGGTGGTGCTGCTGATGACCCTCACCTCCGCCTCGGTGGTGGGCTTCTTCCGCCGCCGCCCGGAGGTCGGGGTGAGTGCCTGGCAGCGGCTGGTCGCCCCGGCGTCGGCCACCGGGCTGCTCCTTGCCGTCCTGCTGGTGCTGCTGGTGAACTTCGACGCCCTGCTCGCCCCGGGCAACCCGAGCTACCTGGCCTGGCTGCTGCCCGGGGTCACCCTGGCAGCGGCGCTGGTCGGGCTCGGCTGGGGGCTCCTGCTCCGGGCCAGGCGTCCGGCCGTCTACGAGGCCGTCGGCCGGGGCGTGGCCGATGCGCCGCCCGCCGAGGACCCGGAACTCACGCTGACCCGCTGACCGCCGCCTCCACCGGCGGCGGCTCGGATCCGTGGCTGGATCAGCCGAGCGGCCGCCACCAACCGTCCACCGGGGGCGGGTGGTCGACGACCACCCGCTCACCGGGGCGCGGCACCGCCAGGCGTACGCCCCGGGCCTCGGCCTCGCGCCACAGCCGGTCCACCGGTTCGGCCCAGCCGTGCGGGGCGAGGTTGAAGGTGCCCCAGTGCACCGGCACGAGGAGCCCGCCGCGCAGGTCCAGGTGGGCGGCGACCGCCTCCTCCGGGAACATGTGGATGTTCGGCCAGGCGGTGGCGTACGCGCCGATCTGGATGAGCGTGACGTCGAACGGGCCGTACTCGGCGCCGATCTCGGCATAGCCGTCGAAGTAGCCGGAGTCGCCGGAGCAGAAGACCCGGCGGGTCGGGCCGGCGACCACCCAGGAGCCCCAGAGGGTACGGTCCCGGGCGAGCGCGCGACCGGAGAAGTGCCGCGCCGGGGTGGCGGTCACGTCGAGCCCGGCGACCGAGGCGTGCTCGCCCCAGTCCAGCTCCACGATCCGCTCCGGCGGTACGCCCCAGCGCTCCAGGTGGGCGCCGACCCCGAGCGGCACCAGGAACGGTGCGGACTGGACGTCGCGCAGGGCGCGTACGGTCGGCATGTCCAGGTGGTCGTAGTGGTCGTGCGAGATGAGCACGGCGTCGAGCCGGGGAAGCCGGTCCAGCGGCACCGGCACCGGGTGCAGCCGGCGCGGGCCGATCCGGGCCGACGGCGAACAGCGGTCGCTCCAGACCGGGTCGAGCAGTATCCGCCGTCCCTCGATCTCGATCAGGGCCGACGCGTGGCCGTACCACAGCACACCGAGTTCGCCGGGTGGGGCCGTGGCCGGCGCGACGGTCTCCGGCAGCAGCACCGGCACGCTGCCGGCCGGGCGCCGGGGCTGGTCTCCGAAGATCAACTCCCGGAGGATGCCCTTTCCGGTGCCGGGCAGCGCGATCCGGGTACTGACCGGGTTGCGGAACGCGCCGGACCGGTACTGCGGGGAGCGGCGTACCCGCTCGGCCCGGGCGCCGTCCGGGAGGCGGCCGAGCGCGGCCGGCACGTCCCGGACCGCCCAGGCGACCGCGCCGAGCGCAGCCACCGCGAGCGACCACCGGAGGCGCCGCCGGCGCCGGGTCGCGACGTCGCCCCGTCCTGCTCTTCCCCGCATGTGCCGACGCCCCCTCGTCCTCACGAGCGAGGGTACGCCGACCGGCACCCGTTCCGGACGGCAGCGCGGCGCCGCCGCCCGGCGTGCGGGGAGGTCAGCCGCCGTTGGTCGGCTGGTACATCCTCGGCCGGCGGGCCGGCACGGACAGGTTCCGCAGACCGTCGACCGCGGCGAGGAAGGCCGGGCCCATCGCCGCCCGGGCCTGCACCGCCGGGTGGGTCGAGCCGAAGTTGTCCGGGTCGGCCTGGCCGTCGGCGAAGAGCACGTACGTCAGTACCGGCGTGCCGGCCGGGTCGAAGATCAGTCCGGCCTCGTGCCGGGCGTTGCCGAACCAGCCCGCCTTGGTGGCGATCCGGGCCCGGTCGGTCGACGACATGTTCCGGCGGATGCCGTCGGTGAACGCGATCGGCGCGCGGAGCTGGTTGAGCAGGAAGGTGGTCGACGTGGCCGAGAGCAGCGTGCCCCGGACCAGCGCCTGGAGCAGGTCGTGGGTTTCCCGGGCGGTGCTGGTGCCGAGGAAGAACCGGTTCGGGTTGGCGACCGGTTCGACCTGGGTCTTCGGGAAGCCCTTGGCGACCAGGATCTGGTTGAGTTCGGCGGCCGGGCAGACCAGGCCGCAGAGCCGGACGGCGGTGTCGTCGGAGACGGTCAGCAGCGCGGCGAGCACGTGTCCCAGGGTCACCGAGCTGGGGTAGGCGCCGTCCAGGCTGAAGATGCCGTCGCCGCCGGGCACCACGATCGCCGAGGTGACGTCGACCCGCTGGTCCAGGGTGAGCAGCCCCCGGTCGACCTTGTCCAGCACCGCCGTGGCCACCGCGATCTTGTTGACGCTGTACGCCTCGACGACCGTGTCCTGGTTCTCCCGTACCGCCGGCAGCGGCGCCGGCCCGGTCCCGCTGGCCACGCTCAGGTACGCGTACCAGTTGCCGCCGGCCCTGGTCTTCTCCCGCCGGTAGATCGCGGCGACCTGGTCGGCCCGGGCCCGGGCGGGGCTCTCGGGTGCCTGTCCGCTGTTCGGAGCGGCCATCGCCGGAGTGGCCGTCCCGAGCACGACGCCGGCGGTGGCGGCGGTGCCGATGCCCAGTGCGGTCCTGCGATTCACCCTGCTCACCACGTGGTCTCCCATCGGGGGGGTCGATGTCGCCGACCGACGGCTGCCCGGTGCGGACGGGTCCGCGAGAGCGGCTGCCGGATTTGCGGCTTGCCGACCGGTAACAATAGGCGACCGCGGCCCGCACCGCTGTGCCCTACTGCTCCCGCACGACGCGATGTATCGGCGGTGTAGGTGGGTGGGGGTGGCGGCCAGGGGTGCCGGCGCGTCAGGTGCCGGGTGCGCCGTCCCGTTCCCGGGTCGCCTTCAGATAGTCCCGGTTGAGTCGGCCGATGCTGGTCAGCGGAATCCCCTTCGGACAGACGGCCGTGCACTCGCCGATGTTGGTGCAGCCGCCGAAGCCGGCCTCGTCGTGCGCGTCGACCATCCCGACCACCCGGGTGGTGCGCTCCGGCTGGCCCTGCGGCAGCAGGCTCAGGTGGCTCACCTTGGCGGCGGTGAAGAGCATTGCCGAGCCGTTCGGGCAGGCCGCGACGCAGGCGCCACAGCCGATACAGGCGGCCGACTCGAAGGCGGCGTCCGCGTCGGACTTGCGGACCAGTTGGGCGTGTGCCTCCGGGGCGGCGCCGGTCGGCGCGGTGATGTATCCGCCGGCCGCGATGATCCGGTCGAACGCGCTCCGGTCCACCACCAGGTCCTTGACCACCGGGAACGCCTTGGCCCGCCACGGCTCGATGTCGATGGTCTGGCCGTCGGTGAAGTGTCGCATGTGGAGCTGGCAGGCGGTGGTCGCCCGCTCCGGGCCGTGCGCCACGCCGTTGATCACCATGCCGCAGGCGCCGCAGATGCCCTCCCGGCAGTCGTGGTCGAAGGCGACCGGTTCCTCGCCGTCGAGGGTCAGCCGTTCGTTGAGTACGTCCAGCATCTCCAGGAACGACATGTCGGGGGAGACGTCCGGGACCTGGTAACTCACCATCCGGCCGGGATCGTCCGGTCCGCTCTGGCGCCAGATCCGCAGGGTCAGGTTCACTTGTAACTCCGCTGGGTGGGGTGGACGTACTCGAAGTGCAGGTCTTCCTTGTGCAGCACCGGCGGGCGGTCGGCGCCGGTGAACTCCCAGGCCGCCACATAGCTGAAGCGCTCGTCGTCGCGCTGCGCCTCGCCCTCCGGGGTCTGGCTCTCGGCCCGGAAGTGCCCGCCGGCCGACTCGGTGCGGTGCAGCGCGTCGACGCACATCAGCTCGGCCAGCTCGAAGAAGTCGGCGACCCGGCCGGCCTTCTCCAGCGCCTGGTTGAGCCCCTCACCGTCGCCGGGCACCTTCACCCGCTGCCAGAACTGCTCGCGCAGGCTGCGGATCTCGGCGAGTGCCTTGCGCAGCCCGGCGTCGGTCCGTTCCATTCCGCAGTGGTCCCACATGATCTGGCCCAGCTCGCGGTGGAACGAGTCGACGGTGCGGTCGCCCTGGCAGGCGAGCAGCCGGCCCAGCCGGTCGGTGACATCGTCCCGGGCCGACACCACCTCGGGGTGCTCGTCGGTCAGCGCCTCGAAGGGTCCGGCGGCGAGGTAGTCGGCGATGGTGCTGGGCAGCACGAAGTAGCCGTCGGCCAGGCCCTGCATCAGCGCGGAGGCGCCGAGCCGGTTGGCGCCGTGGTCGGAGAAGTTCGCCTCGCCGATCACGAACAGGCCGGGGATGGTCGCCTGGAGGTCGTAGTCGACCCAGAGCCCGCCCATCGTGTAGTGCACCGCCGGATAGATCCGCATCGGCACCTCGTACGGGTCCTCGCCGGTGATCCGCTGGTACATCTCGAAGAGGTTGCCGTACCGGTCGGCGATGGTGGACCGGCCGAGCCGGTCGATCGCGTCGGCGAAGTCGAGATAGACGCCGAGCCCGGTCTGCCCGACGCCCCGGCCGGAGTCGCAGACGTTCTTGGCGGCCCGCGAGGCGATGTCCCGGGGGACCAGGTTGCCGAAGGCCGGGTACATCCGCTCCAGGAAGTAGTCCCGCTCCTCCTCCGGGATCTGCCGGGGTGGGCGGTCGTCGCCGGCCGCCTTCGGCACCCAGACCCGGCCGTCGTTGCGCAGCGACTCGCTCATCAGGGTCAACTTCGACTGGTGGTCGCCGGAGACCGGGATGCAGGTCGGGTGGATCTGCGTGTAGCAGGGGTTGGCGAAGAGCGCGCCCTTGCGATGCGCCCGCCAGGTGGCGGTGACGTTGCAGCCCTTGGCGTTGGTGGAGAGGTAGAAGACGTTGCCGTAGCCGCCGGAGGCGAGCACCACGGCGTCGGCGAAGTCGGTTGTTATCTCGCCGGTGACCAGGTCCCGGACCACGATGCCCCGGGCCCGGCCGTCGACCACGATCAGTTCCAGCATCTCGTGCCGGCTGTGCATCTCGACCCGGCCCTGCCCGACCTGCCGCTCCAGTGCCTGGTACGCCCCGAGCAGCAACTGCTGGCCCGTCTGGCCCCGGGCGTAGAAGGTGCGCTGCACCTGGGCGCCGCCGAACGAGCGGGTGTCGAGCAGGCCGCCGTACTCCCGGGCGAACGGTACGCCCTGGGCCACCGCCTGATCGATGATCTCCACCGAGACCTCGGCGAGCCGGCGTACGTTCGACTCCCGGGAGCGGAAGTCGCCGCCCTTGACGGTGTCGTAGAAGAGCCGCTGGATCGAGTCGCCGTCGTTGCGGTAGTTCTTGGCGGCGTTGATGCCGCCCTGGGCGGCGATCGAGTGCGCCCGGCGCGGGCTGTCCTGGTAGCAGTATGACTTGACCCGGTAGCCCTGCTCGCCCAGCGTCGCGGCGGCCGACCCGCCGGCCAGGCCGGTGCCGACCACGATCACCGTGAGCTTGCGCCGGTTGGCCGGGTTGACCAGCTTGGCGGCGAACCGGCGGCGCTGCCAGCGGGTCTCGATCGGCCCGTCCGGGGCCTTGGTGTCGGCGATCGGCTCGCCGATGGTGAAAAGGTCCAGCCCGTTAGTGGGGTTCATCGTCAACGCACCAATCCCGCGATCACCGCGAAGGGGACGATCAGGTATCCGGCGCAGAGCGCGACGGCGAAGCCGAGCGAGAGCGCCCGGGCCCGGGCCTCGCCCCGGGGAGTCTGCTGACCGAGGCTGCGGAACGCGCTGAACATCCCGTGCCGCAGGTGGAAGCCGAGCGTGACGATCGCGACGGTGTAGAGCAGGGTGACGTACCAGCGTTCCGGTGCGAAGTCGGCGGCCACGTTCGCGTACGGCCGGCGCGGGTCGCCGACCGGGTTCAGGTCGCCGGTGGTCAGATCCAGCAGGTGGTAGACGACGAAGAGCGCGATGATCACCCCGCCCCAGCGCATGGTCCGGGCCGCGTAGCTGCCGTGCACCTTGGGGCGGTGCGCGTACCGGACGGGTCGGGCCGCCCGGGCCCGCCGGGCCAGCACGGTCGCCGACCAGATGTGCGCGACCAGGGCGATGCCGAGCACGGCGCGCTGGATCCACAGGTACCAGGTGTCCGGCAGCACGGGGGCACCGATGGTACGCAGCCAGTGCGCGTAGTGGTCGAACGACTCGGGGCCGAAGAAGATCTTCAGGTTGCCGAGCATGTGCGCGATCAGGAAGAGCACCAGCAGGATGCCCGTCACCGCCATCACGGCCTTGAGGCCGATGCTGGACCGGATCGGCGACCGCGTCGAAGTAGCTGTCACCTCACAAACGCTAGGAGACCTCCGATTAGTCGTCCAATGCATCGAAGCCTCAGAGATGATAGCTGTAGGCTATGCATGTGCAGCTCCACCAGTTGAGATACTTCGTGGCGGTGGCGGAAACCCGGCATTTCACTCATGCCGCCGACAATGTCGGCATCACCCAGCCGTCGTTGAGTAAGCAGATTCACGCCCTGGAGACCGATCTCGGCGCCCCGCTCTTCGAACGGGTACGCGGCAACATCGGGCTGACGGCGGCCGGCGAGGTGCTGCTGCCGCTCGCCGAACGCATCCTGGCCGACGTCGACACCGCCCGCCGCGAGGTACAGGAACTCGTCGGGGTCCGGCGCGGCCGGGTACGCCTCGGTGCCACCCCCAGCCTGGCCACCTCGCTCGCCCCGGCCGTGCTGCGACGGTTCCGGGACGCCCACCCCGGCGTAGATCTGCGGGTGGAGGAGAGCGGCTCGCAGGACCTCGTCCGCGACCTGCTCCGGGGCGAGCTGGACCTGGCGCTGATCATCCTGCCGGCGACCGGTGCCGACCCGGCCCTGACCGCCGAGCCGATCCTGCGGGACAACCTGGTGGTCGCCTCGCTCAACCCACTGCCGATGACCGACTCGGCCGGCACCATGCACCTCACCGACCTGCGGCACCAGCCGCTGGTGATGTTCCGGCAGGGCTACGACCTGCGCGACGCCACCCTGCGGGCCTGCCGGGAGGCGGGCTTCGAGCCGTCGCTCGCGGTGGACGGCGGCGAGATGGACGCGGTGCTCAGCTTCGTGGAGGCGGGACTCGGCGTGGCCCTGGTGCCGGGCATCGTGGTGGCGCGGCGGCCGAGGCTCTGGGTCACCCCGCTGGCCCCGCCGGGCGTGCACCGGACCATCGCGCTGGCCCGGCGTCGGGAGCCGGAGCCGACCCACGCGGCCCGGGCGTTCCGGCGGATCCTGCTGGAACACATCGGTACGGCCGCCGCGAACTCGACGCTGCCGGCGGGCGTCACGCCGTACTGACGCCGGCTATTCCGGTTTGTCGTCCGGGGCGAGCAACAGCCTTGCGTAGTTGCCCATCGAGCGCTGGTAGCGGGGCAGGTGCGGGGCGAGCGCGCCGACCGCGACCGACACCGCTTCCCGCTCGCGACCGGTGTCGACCAGGCAGAGCGCCAGCACCGCACTGATCGCGTCGCCGAGACCCCGGGTCAGCTCGTCCAGCGTGGCCGGGTCGAGGTTGCGCTCGGCCTTCAGCAAGGTGACCGCGAGTTCGGCCTGCCCGATGTTCCGCAACGAGCTGGACATCTGGATCACGGCCCGGCGCCGCCGGTAACCGATGAGTCCGTGGTCGAGCGCCCAGCGGTAGAGCGGCACGGCCCGGTCGGAGTGCCCGGTCGAATCCCACGCGCAGGCCCGCTCGAACGCGCCGACCGGGTCGTCGGCGGGCAGTTCCGCCGCCAGGCTGTCGATCAGAGCACGGAAGTCGTCTTCCCGGTGCTCGTAGTCGTCGATCGACGCCCACGCCTCGGCGACCCGCCGCTCCCAGTCCTGCATCGACACAGACTCGCAGAGCCGCCCGGTTGAGCCGCTGTCGACGCTGTCTCCGCGTTACCTGGGCCACATCTGCGGGGTTGGTTGCCGTTGCCGTTGCCGTTGCCGTTGCCGCGCCGAGGGCCGTCGTGGGTTGCGCTACCAGCTCCAGCGCCAGAAGCGGCGCTCGTAGCGGACGACCAGAGTGCCGGCGGCGGTGCTGCCGGTGACGACGATGTGCGGGGCGGTCGAGCCGGGTTCGGGCGTGGACGGCACCTTGGCCGTCGCCGTGCCGGCGCTCGTGTTGACCCCGTCGATGTTGGCGGTCGCGCCGGCCGGCAACACGATGACCGTCGAGCCGGCCTGGGTGGCGAGGTTGACGTCGACCACCCGGTGCCTGATCACGGCGTGCCGCAGGTCGAGCTTGACCATGCCGGCCTTGCTGCGCACCACCAGCCGCCGGGGTACGGCCCAGCGGCCGGAGCGCTTGATCTCCCCGGCGAAGCTGGTCAGCTCGACGACCTCGTCGGGAGCGACGGTTGGGGCCACGGCCGGCAGGTCGGCGACGTAGGGCTGCACGTCGCCGTCGGTCCGGGCGCGTAGCACCCCGTCGACGCGCTCCTCGAACTCGGGCAGGGTCAGCCGGCCCTCCGCGACCGCGGCGCTCAACCGGGCGACGACGCTCTCCCGCTCGGCGTCGGACAACCGCACCTCCCGCCTCGG
This sequence comes from Plantactinospora sp. KLBMP9567, assembly GCF_033446045.1. Classification (NCBI taxonomy): domain Bacteria; kingdom Bacillati; phylum Actinomycetota; class Actinomycetes; order Micromonosporales; family Micromonosporaceae; genus Plantactinospora; species Plantactinospora sp. KLBMP9567. The sequence continues at coordinate 92,188 of NZ_JAWQRR010000050.1, forward strand.
CGGGACCACATCGCCACTCACCTCACCAACACTACGGTCCGGTCGGCAGGTACAGAAGCCCGGCCGGCTCAGTCGGGCGTTTCCCGCGTTCCCCGCGTCCGCGTCTCTCGCATCGGTTGTGCGGTGTTCGCGTCGTCGGCCGGGTCGAGCAGCTCGGTCAGGGTCAGTAGGGCCTCGACCGTCATGTTCCGCCGCCACGCCGTCTCGGTCAGCAGCCGCATAGCCGCGTAGAAGGGTTCCTTGTGGGTCAGTTCCTCCAGGCTCATCAGCCGTTCCTTTCTGGCGAGCGGGTTACCGCGATCAGGGCCGGGCGCGGTGCTGGCCGGCCAGTTCGGAGGTGGTGGTACCGCAGCGTGGACACCACCGGGACTTGACCCTGAAGGCGAAGAGCCCGGCGCCGAAGCCGAGCAGTGTGCAGCCGACGACCGCGCAGAACAGGCGCAGCAGCATGGCGGCCTCCTGGATGGAGGGATGCCGGGCGGCTGGTTGCCGCCAGAGGGTCTACCCGGCATCCCGGGAACGGGACATCCGCCCGAGGGCGGGGTGGCCACGGCGCGCCCCAGCGGGGGATGGTGCGCGGCGCGCCGTGGCCGGTACGGGCCAATCACGGTGTGACCGGGGCCGTACTGTGGGTCATGTTGCTGGAGCGTCATGCACGAACGCAAGGCTTGCGAAGCCCCCGCACTGTTCACATCGCGCGGCTTTTCCATTGCCTTGCAAACGCAAGCCACCTGAGACTGGAGAGGAGCGAAGGAGCATGAACGTGGCGGCACGAAAGCAACCGCCGACCGTCAGACTGCGCCGACTGGCGGCGGAAATCCGCGCACTGCGACACGGCGCCGGTCTCACCCGGGAGGATGTCGCCGAGCGGACCCACATGAACCCGGCCACCCTCTGGCGCCTCGAAACGGCGCGGGCCCGCCCCCAGCGCCGAACCCTGCTCGGGTTGCTCGACGTTTACGGCGTCACCGATCCGGAGCGCCGGGCCGAGCTGGTCGATCTTGCCAAGGATGCCGGACAGTTGGGCTGGTTGCAGGCGTACGAGGACCAGTTGCCCGACGAATACAGCACCTACATCTCGTTCGAGTCCGAGGCCCAGTCGGTCCGCAACTACGAGTCGCTGTTCGTCCCCGGCCTGCTCCAGACCGAGGCGTACGCCCGGGCCTTGATCGCCGGTGTCTTGCCGGAGATCACCGAGGACGAGGTGGAACGCCGAGTCGAGGCACGACTCAAGCGTCAGGAAGTACTCGCCCGGGCTGAGCCGCTCAGGGTGTGGGCGATCATCGACGAGAGCGTGCTGCACCGACGGGTCGGCTCGGCCGAGGTGATCCGCGACCAGTTGCAACACCTCGCCAAGCTGACCAGGGTGCCCAACATCACGGTGCAGGTGCTGCCCTACGACGTGGGCGCGCACCCCGGAATGCACGGCGCGTTCGCCATCATGGGCTTTCCGGATTCGGCTGATCCAGAACTGGTGTACCTCGAAAACCGCGTCAACGGCCTCTTCCTGGAGCGCGATACCGACATTGCCAGTTACACCGATCTCTTCGAGCACCTACGCGCGGCGGCGCTCAATCCGGCGGCCTCCGTCCGCATGGTTAGCCGCATCGCGGATCAGCACTGACGGGAGGGAGGTGAAGAAGATGTACGACGTCAACATGGCCGGTGCCAGGTGGCGTACGAGCAGCCGCTCGGGTGGCAACGGCAACTGCGTCGAGGTTGCCGACAACCTCGGGGCCGTCGTCGCGGTTCGGGACAGCAAGGACCGGTCCGGTCCGGTGCTGACGTTCCGCCCGGCCGCCTGGACGGCCTTCACGGCATTGATGAGGACCGGACGGATGCCGTCGTAGCGATCCGTCGGCCGTCACGACCGCTTCGGGCGCCGAGCGGAGGGCTGCTGATGGCAGAAACAGCACCACATCCACTGCCTGTAGGAGGGGGGAGCATGTACCGCTCCAGCATCGCTACCATCGCCGACTGGCGTACGAGCAGCTATTCGGGAGCCAATGGCAACTGTGTCGAGGTTGCCGACAACCTCGGGGCCGTCGTCGCGGTTCGGGACAGCAAGGACCGGTCCGGTCCGGTGCTGACGTTCCGCCCGGCCGCCTGGACGGCCTTCACGGCGTCACTGAGGAACGGGGCGTCTTCGATCTGACCGTCCGGAACGCAGGTCGGTGGCTCCTCCGAAATCCCGGGAGGGGCCGCCGCCGGCGCCACTGCGAGTAGCCACTTTTTTGTGCGTACTTGTCGGTCCGGCACTGCCGGACGATTCTGGTCGTGGGCGGTCGGACGGCCGCCGGGATCCGGATCGACGGGAGGTCGGCGGTGTGTCAGGAGGCCGACGACTGAACCTTTTTCAACCTGAACCGCGCGGCGCTCGCGCACCGCGTCCGACCTTTGCGGTCCACCGCACCGCAAGGCGAGGTTGAAAAAGGTTCACTGGGCGGCGTGCAGCCCGTCCAAACGGCGGTGCCCCCAGTCGGAGAGCGGCGCCAACGCCTCGGCGAGGTCGCGGCCGAACGGGGTCAGCGAATAGACGGTCTTCAGCGGCAGTACGTCGTGCACCTCGCGGTGCACCAGCCCGTCGCTCTCCATCTCGCGTAGCGCCTGGGTCAGCACCTTCTCGGTGAGGCCCGGCAGCCGCCGGCGCAGTTCGGCGGGGCGGTGCGGGCCGGATTCCAGCAGCCAGAGCAGCGAAGTCTTCCACTTGCCGTCGATCACGGCGATCGCGGCGGTCACTCCGCAGACGTTCAGGTCCCGGGCACGACTGCGTGTCATCTGCGTCCTCTTACCCCAGTTCACACTATTCAGGAGTACAGGTATGTCCTCACACCTCGAACAGTCCGCTGTCACGGTACTCGGTCTCGGACCGATGGGCCGGGCCCTGGCCGGCGCGTTCCTGGACGCCGGCCTGCCGACCACGGTCTGGAACCGGACTCTCGGCCGGGGAACCGCGCTGGTCGAGCGGGGCGCGGTCGGCGCCGGCTCGGCGGCGGAGGCGGTCGCCGCGAGCGAGCTGACGGTGGTCTGCGTGGTGAACAACGACGCGGTGGACGCCATCCTCCGGACCGACGCCGTCGCCGACGCGCTCAAGGGTCGTACGGTGGCGAACCTCAGCGCGGACACTCCCGGCCGGGCCCGGGACGTCGCGGCCTGGGCCGCCGAGCACGGCATCGGCTACCTGGACGGTGCGATCATGACGCCGACCACCACCATCGGCACTCCGCACGGGGTCTTCATCCACAGTGGTCCGAGCGATCTCTACCGGCGGCACCGGCCGGCACTGGAGCGGCTGGGCGGCAACCACACCCACGTCGGCGACGAGATCGGCCGGGCGGCGGCGTACGACATCGCCCTGCTGGACATCTTCTGGACCTCGATGGCGGGTTGGGCCCACGCGGTGGCGGTGGCCCGGGCGGAGGGGATCAACGCCCGGGAACTGGCGCCCTTCGCCGTGGGCATCGGCGCGATCCTGCCGGCGATCTTCGAGGGTACGGCGGCGCAGGTGGCGGACGGCAGCTACTCCGGCGAGGACAACCCGATCACGTCGGCGGCCTCGACCATGGCGCACGTCGTGCACACCTCCGAGGCGCACGGGATCGACGCCAGCGTGATGCGGGCGGTCGAGGGCCTGGCCCGCCGGGTGATCGGGCTGGGCCACGGCACGGACGGCTTTCTCCGGGTCGCCGAACTCCTCGGTCGCCGCTGAGGCGGGTGCCGAAGTCGGTGCCGGCGCCTGAACTGGCGCGAGGATCTTTCGGGCGTGGGAGGCCGGGGTGTGGCGAGGTCTCCGGTAGAGGTTCGGCGAGCAGAACCGAAACCGGAGATCTCGTGGACACCTGACGGCGACGGCGCCGTTCGACCTGGCAGACCAGCTTCGATTCACGGCACACCCTTACTCGCCGGCCTGGACACGGGTGTTCTGGAAGGCCGCGATCAGCCAGCCGTCGGGGCCTTTGGTGGCCACGAAGGTCTGGATGGAATCTTCGCCCATTGGAACGATCTTGCCCCTGGTGTGGAAGATCGCGACATCGGCGGAGAGGAAGCGCAGGTCGACGATCCGCGCTTCGACCTTGCTGTTCTTCAACACACCGTCGAACGCGGGCTGCAGCAGGTCGACGATCGCCGGCCGGCCGGCAGCATGGATGCCGCGAAAGTCGATCAGATCGGCGTCGGCGGTGTGGTACGAGGCGTACGCTGCGGCGTCACCCCGCGCCCACGCTTCGTTGATCTTGTCGAGCAGTCCCCGAACCTCGGTCTCGTCGGCTCCGGACGCCGCTCCCGCGCCGACACTCGCAGACGGTGGCGCAGACCTGTCCCGGTCTCCGTTGTTGTCCGAGCCACAGGCGGCCAACGCGGCCACGGCGATGACCGACGCGACGACGAACTGACCGAACCGGAAGCGTCGTACGTGCATGACTGTCCACCTCCATTGACAAGTAGCGACGGCTTCTGCCGTCTGCCGCTCAGTCAAGCGATTCGCTGCTGCAAGCAGCAAGTTCTTACAGCAGCTATCCGGGGTAGATCAGGGTGCTCCCCTAGCGCCCTCCGGGAGACTCGTCAGAGGGCGGTCGCAGGGCCCGGCGCCCCCGGGTGGCGTGCTGCCGCCCCCCGGCCCGCAGGTTGACGGTCTCGGCACCGGCATCCCGGCGGCCCTGCCGCAGGAACTCGAGCAGGAACTGCAACTCGGCGTCGGAGTACTGGCTGATCTGCCGCTGCCAGCGAACGTTCAGCCGCTCGTAGTAGCCGGCGACCCGTGCGACCTGTTCCGGGACCACATGGATCACGACCCGCCGACGGTCCGCCGGATCCGGCTCCCGCCGCACGTATCCGCCACGTTCGAGCCGGTCCACGAGCCGGGTCACCGCACTCGTGGTCATTCCCATCAGATCGGCCAGCCGCCTGACCCCGGCCGGTCCGGTCTCCAACAGTGCGGCCAGCCCGTGCACATCGGAAACCGACATGTCGAGCTGATGAGCGACCGCAACCTGAAATCGCACCGCGGTGGAGATGTAGCGCGGCATCTCCTCCACCAACCCACCGATCAGCTCATCCCGGCCCTCCACCGTCCACCCCTTCCGACTCCGGCCCCATGGCCATCGCCTCGACCGTAACGATCAAAGGACCGACAACCAGCGCAGTCCGGCGTACCAGCGGAAGTGTCGCGCACGCCGGTGACACGACGTGGCCGACAGTCGACCGCGCCGATCGCGGAGAGGACGTCTCGGCAAGGGTGTTTCCGGCGATCGTGGTGTAAGAGCGCTGAAAGGTCGGCGAAAGGCAGGGATGCGTATAAATAGCTGGGCAGCTTGCGCGGACGTACAGAGGTCGTCCGCGCTGGAAGCGAGTGGCTGGCCCGAACCGAAGGAGGACGGCCAGCGCGCCTGTCCGACCCGGACCGGTCGGGCCGCTCGACGTCGCGCGGCCCGCACAGCCCACTCTCCTCCTGACGGGGCAGTGCGGGGAGACGGTCGTGGGCGGCCGGGCCGGACGACCGTCCGTAGGCTGGGGAGAGTGACCCCCGCCCACCGGGAACTCTTCGAACGGTACGTCTACGCCGGTGCGATCAGCCGGGACCCCGAGGCGATCGCCGCCCTCTTCACCGACGACGGTGAATACGAGGCACCGCTGGTGCCGGAGGGTCATCCGCTGCCGCGCCGGATGGTCGGCCGGGAGGCGATCCGGGCCGGCATGGGCGCGTACCACCGGGAGCCGGCCCACCAGGGTACGGTCGACGTGGCGGAGTCCGGGTACGTACTGCACGACACCGCCGATCCCGACGTCTTCGTCGTCGAGATCGACACCGCCCTTGTCGGGCCGACCGGGCAGCGTACGACCATGTCCCTGGTGCAGATCTTCCGGGTCCGCGACGGCCGGATCGCGAAGCTCCGCGACTACTTCCCGCTCCCACCACAGTGAACCTTTTTCAACCTGAACCGCGGGGCGCTCGCGCCCCGCGGTTCGACCTCGCGGTCCACCGGACCGCACGGGGCGGGTGTAAAAGGTTCAGTCGTGCGGGGACGCGTGTCGACGCTCGGCCCGCAGCCGAACGGTCGACGTCGGCGGTCGGCTTCGCCGGCCGTGCAGAGTCGCGCAGCCCGGAGGGCAGGGCCGGACTGGGCCACGGAAGGTCCCGCCACGGCCGGCTCGGCGGCCCGGGCTCAGCGCGGGACGGCGTAGGCCAGTGGCAGTGGGGTCGGCTGGCCGGGCCAGGTGGCGGTCAGCGTGGCGCCGGTCAGCCCGTCGTCCCCGGCTCCGGGGCGGCGGGCGACGGCGAGTTCCACGGCGTCCGTGACGATGGTCGTGCGCCCGTCGTCCTCGACCACCCGACGGATGACGTGTACCGACGGCACGATGCTGCCAGGGGTGCCGCTGCCGGTCACGGTCATGCTCGGCTCGCGGAGTTCGCGTACCCCGTCGACCTCGAAGAACTCCTCCGCCTGACCGCCGCCGGTGACGATCGCGCCGGCCAGGACGCCGGCATAGACCGGGTCGCCGCAGGCGTCGTACACCCAGCGGCGGCCGAGCACCGAGTGCGCGGTGGTGCCGATCAGCCAGTCGTCGCCGCCGGGCAGGGGACCGGCCCGGTAGCTGAGCGGAACCTGGTGTACCGGCCCGTCACCGGACCTGACGAGCATGGTCTCGATCCCGACCGCTCCGTCCGGGTCGTCGAACCGGAAGCTCGCGACGCGGACGACGTGGGCGGGGGCCGACCCCTGGTACCAGCGCCGGCCGGGCAGCCAGTCCGCCAGGAGTTCGAGTTTGCCGGGATGCAGTTGGGCCCGGTGCAGCAGCGCCATGCCCAAGATCGTAGCCCGCTCGGGCCGGAGATTGGCCGGCGGCGGGGATCTCTGCACGGCGCCGACGGTGGCAGCATAGGAGCCAGCCCGGATCCGCTCCGGCTGCCGGGCGTCCACTCGTCGGATGGGGAGCCGATGTCGACCGCCGTTGCCAATCCCTTCGGGTCCACCGCCGACCTGCACCGGGTGCTCGCCGAGCTGCGTCGGGACAGCCCGGTCGTGGAGGTCGCGCTGCCGACCGGCGCCACCGCGTGGGTCGTCACCCGCTACGAGGACGCCCAGCGGGCCCTGAGCGACCCGAGGCTGGCCAAGACCACCTCGGCGGGCGGGTTCAGCTATCGGGGAATGATTCCGGACGACGTGGCCCGGGCGGTGGGCCGGCACATGCTGGCGCAGAACCCGCCCGACCACACCCGGCTGCGTCGGCTGGTCTCCGGGGCGTTCACCGCACGTCGGGTGGCCGCGCTGCGCCCCCGCATCGAGGAACTGGCCGAGCAGTTGCTCGACGGCATCGCCGACGCCGAGCAGGTGGACCTGATCGACCGGTTCGCCTTTCCGCTGCCGATCCAGGTGATCTGCGAGCTGCTCGGGGTACCGGCCGAGGACCAGGCCGACTTCCGGAGCTGGACGGACGCGATCGTCACCGGCCCGATGAATCCGGCCGGGCTGCCACCGGCGCTGATCGCGATCGTCGGCTACATCCGTACGCTGCTGGCGGCCAAGCGCCAACGGCCGGCCGACGACCTGCTCTCCGCGCTGATCGCGGTACACGAGCAGGGTGACCGGCTCACCGACGACGAACTCGTCTCGATGGTCTACCTGTTCCTGATCGCCGGGCACGAGACCACGGTCAACCTGATCGGCAACGGCATGCTGCTGCTGTTGGCCGAGCCGCAGCGGTGGGCCCGGGTGGTGGCCGAGCCGGCGCTGCTGCCCGGGACGATCGAGGAGGTACTGCGCTACGAGGGCCCGGTGCAGAACGCCTCGTTCCGGACCGCGACGGAACCGGTCGAGCTGGGCGGCAGGACCATCCCCGAGGGCGCGTCGGTGCTGGTGGCCCTGCTGTCGGCGAACCGGGATCCGGACCGCTTCCCCGAGCCGGACCGGTGGGACCTGGACCGGCCGCCGACCCCCAATCTCGCCTTCGGGCACGGGATCCACTACTGCCTCGGCGCACCGCTGGCCCGGCTGGAGGGGCAGATCGCCTTCGGCGCGCTGGCCCGCCGGTTTCCCGACATGCGCCTGGCGGTGCCGCCGGAGGAGATCGGCTGGCGGTCCAGCCTGCTGCTCCGTGGTCTCTCCGCGCTGCCGGTCAGGCCGCGCGGCTGACCGGCCGGTCCACTGAGGTAGTGCGGGCGCCGTCCGGGTCCGGGCCGGTGCCCGGACCCGGACGGGACAGCTCAGAGAACCTGGGAGAGGAACTGCCCGAGCCGCGCGCTCCGCGGGTCGTCGAAGAGCTGCGCGGGCGGTCCGGCCTCGACGACCCGGCCCCGGTCGAGGAAGACGACCTGGTCGGCGACCTGCCGGGCGAAGCCCATCTCGTGGGTGACGACCAGCATCGTCATGCCCTGACCGGCCAGCTCCGCCATCAGCGAGAGCACGCCCTTGACGAGTTCGGGGTCGAGCGCCGAGGTCGCCTCGTCGAAGAGCATCACCCGGGGGGACATCGCCAGCGCCCGGGCGATCGCCACCCGCTGCTGCTGGCCGCCGGAGAGCCGGCCCGGTCGGACGTCGGCCTTGTGTCGCAGGCCCACCAGGTCGAGCTGGCGCAGCGCCAGCTCGGTGGCCTCGTCCCGGGAGAGCTTCTTGAGCTGCCGGAGTGCGAGCGTCACGTTGCGGAGCACCGTCATGTGCGGGAAGAGGTTGAACTGCTGGAAGACCATGCCGATCCGCTGGCGCAGCGCGTCCGGGTCCTGGTCGAGCACGCTCACGCCGTCCAGCAGTACGTCGCCCCGGTCCGGCTCCAGCAGCCGGTTGACGACCCGCAGCAGGGTGGACTTCCCGGACCCGGACGGGCCGATGACGCAGGCGGTCTCGCCCCGGCCGACCTCCAGGTCGATGCCGCGCAGCACCTGGTTACGGCCGAACGAGAGGTGTACGTCCCGGGTCGCGACGCTCACCGACTCGTACCCGGGACCGCCGCCGGCCCCGGTCGAGCCGGCCGGAGCCGGCGAGTCGACGGACGGCGTGGCCTCGACGGCCGACGCCGACCGGACGGACGCGGTCGGACGGACAGACTCAGGCATGCCGGGTTTCCCTTCCACCGGTCGGTAGCGCGGTCTCGCCGGCCAGCGCCCCCGGATCGTCGGAGTCGGATTCCGGGCCACCGGCCCGGCCGTCGCGCAGCCGCCGGTCGACCCAGTTCACCAGGTGGGTGAGCGGCACGGTGATGACCAGGTAGAACAGCCCGGCGAGCAGCAACGCGGACTCGTTGCCGGTGTTCGCCGCGTAGTCCTGGCCGATCCTGAACAGTTCCCGCTGGCTGGCCACCAGACCGAGGAAGTAGACCAGGCTGGAGTCCTTGATCAGTGCGATGAGCTGGTTGACCCAGGCCGGCAGGACCCGGCGTACGCCCTGCGGGATGATCACCAGACGCATGGCGGCGCCGTGCGACAGGCCCAGGGCCCGGGTCGCCTCCAGTTGGCTGGCCTCCACGCTCTGGATGCCGGACCGGAAGATCTCCCCGATGTACGCGGCCGCGATCAGGGACAGCGCCAGGATGCCGAGCGGATACGGGTTTGGGCCCCACCAGGCGAGTCCGAGCGGCGCCAGCCCGACCCCGATCAGCAGGATGGTGACGGCGGCCGGCAGCCCCCGGAACACGTCGGTGTAGATCCGGGCCGGCCAGCGCAGCCAGCGGGTCCGGGCCAGCCCGGCCATCGCCAGCAGCATGCCGAGCAGCGTCCCCAGGATGGCGGAGAGCAGCGCCAGCAGCAGCGTGTTGGGCAGCCCGACCGTGAGCATCTCGGGCAGCGCCTCGCGCATCGACTCCAGGTCGAAGAAGGTCTCCCACAACGTCGCCAGGGTCTCCATGGCCTCACCTGTCTCGGGGTCCGGAGCCGCCGGCCGGCCGCGCGGTGCGGTCGGCCGACGGCCGTCTGCGGTGCGGGCCGGGTCAGCTCGCCGGGGTGGCGGCCGGGCTCGTCGGACCGGCCTTGACCGGCGGGTACGTCACCGTGCCGCTGCCCGGCTCGAAGCTTTCCGGCACCGGCCGCCCCGGGTAGTACTGCTCCTGGAGGCGGGTCCAGGTGCCGTCCTCGATCACCTGGTCGAGGGCTTTGTCCAGCGCCTCGCGCAGCGGGTCGGCGCCCTTGGCCACCGCGAACGCGGTCGGCGCCGAGCTGAGCTGCTTCTCGGCCAGTACGATCTTGCCGCCACTCTCCTGGGCGGACTTCTCGCCGATCTCGGCGGGCGCGATCCAGGCGTCGGCGGTCTTCGCCTTGAGCTGGTTGATCGCGCCGTTGTAGTCGGGTACCCGGACCGGGTCCAGGCCCTCCTTGGTGGCGTAGTCGTCCTGCACGGTGCCCTGCACCACGACCACCCGCTTGCCCTTCAACTCGCCGAAGCTCCTGATCGGCGAGCCGGCCGGTACGTCGAGTCCGAAGTAGCCGAAGTCGTACCCGTTGGTGAAGTCGACGGTCTTGTTCCGCGCCTCGGTGATGGTGATCGACGACGAGCCGGCGTCGAACTTGTGGTTGTTGACCTGGGCGAGCAGCGCGGAGAACTCGGTGCCGACGAACTCCACCTTGAGCCCGAGCCTGTCGGCGACGGCGGTCATCAGGTCGTTGTCGAAGCCGGTGAACTTCCCGTCCTTCAGATAGACGTTCGGCGGGGCGTCGGTCAGGGTGCCGACCCGCAGGGTGCCGGGTTGCAGCAGGTCGTACGGGTTGTCGGCGGCGTCGCCGGAGGAGGAGCCGCCGCACGCGGCGACCGCGCCGAACAGCGTGACGGCGGCGACTCCGGAGAGGAGGCGGGTGGCGAGAGTGTTGATGCGCATTGTGCTGAAACTCCATGAAATATCCGGCGACGACGGGCCGACGACTGCCCCGACCGGTCAGGTCACGGGCAGTACGGGACGGCGTCGCTCAGGGGATGCTGACGAGATGGTCGGAGATCCGCCGACCGGCGGTCGCGGTCAGGCCGGGGCCCGACAGGTCAGGCCGAGGCCCGACAGAGCGCCGGGGCCCGACAGAGCATGGTGCTGGTCCGGCAGAGGTCGACGTGTCGACGCCACCGGTGCCAGGTGACATGCAGCCGGCTCGCCCGCCCGGCTCGGATGCTGCGCACTACGAAACCTCCATCGGTCCTGGCGGTAGCACCCGCACCCGCGTGGGGGGTTGCTGCGACGTCGACGAGCCAGGTCTCTCGGTCGCTCTGGATGGCCGGTGATCAGCCTACCCAGCCGGGGCCCCGACGTTCCAACTGGTCAGGGCCGGGATGGCTGTGGTGCTCACCACCTGCCGCCGCCGGGGAAGGAGTTCCCGGTCCGGGTGGGCCGCCGCCGCACGGCCCACCCGGCGCTTGTTAACGTACCGTGATCGTCAGCTGACTCGACATGGTCGCTCCGGCGCTGTCGGTGACGGTCAGCCGGGCGGTGTAGGTGCCCGGCCGGGCGTACGCGTGGCTCGCCGACGCGCCGTGCACGACCGGAGTGTTGTCGCCGAAGTCCCAGGCGCGGTCGGTGATCGTCCGCCCGGCCGCCGCGGTGGCCGTACCGGTGAACCCCACCGACAGCGGTGCCGTCCCGGTCCGTGGGGTGGCGGTGACCGAGACGCTGCCGCCGGTCTCCCGCTTCACGCCCGCCCCGTTGAAGCGCAGCCAGTCCAGCGAGAGCAGGTCGGGGGTGCCACCGGTCTGCGCCGGGTTGACGAAGACCAGATAGAGGGCGAAGGTCCCGCCCGGGTCGACCAGGTTCACCGTCGGGGAGACCAGGTTGTCCCAGCCGCCGGTGTCGCCGACCGGCATCGTGCCGAGCAACTGCCCGGTCGGCGAACCGGCCCGGAACTCGATGGTGCCGCCGCTGCTGCCCGAGCTGACCCCGGCGGTGACCGAGCCGATCCCGGTCAGGTTCACCGGACCGAAGCTGAGCCACTCGCCGTGGTCGACGTCGCCGACCCGCCGCCCGGCCCGGGCCGTCGCCCGGTCCAGCACCTGGATCCCGTTCGAGGCGTCGAAGTGCTCCGCCTCCTTGCTCTTGGTCTGCAACTCGTGCCGGACCGAGCCGACCAGCGCCGGCACCTCGCCGGGGCCGCCGCCGTCGGTGTACTGGGCGGTCAGCACCGTGTAGAGGTTCTGGCCCGGGCCGTGCCCGTCCCCGCCGGCCGGCTCGGTGCCGAGCGTGCCGGAGCAGCCGAGGTAGTTGTCCATCGGGTGGCTGTGGCTGTCGTGCCCGAGCTGGGTCTGGGTGACCACCCGGGCACAGTCGACGGTGCTCTCCTCGGGGTCGGTGACCGTGACCGCGTACGGGATCTGGTCGCCGAAGTCGAAGAAGCCGCCGTTCGGCACGTTCAGCCCGACCGTCGGCCGGGTGTTGCCGACCGTGATCTGCACGGTCGCCACCGAACTGAGCCCGCCCGTGCTGCTCACCGTCAGCCGGGCGGTGAACCGGCCCCGGTCGGCGTACGTGTGCGTCGGGTTCGCCGCCGTCGAGTCGGTGTCACCGTCGCCGTCCAGATCCCAGGCGTACGCGATCGGCGAGCCGTCACCGGAGGCCGAGCCGGCGCTGGAGAACCGGACCGTCAGCGGCCCCGGGCCGTTGTCCCGGTCCACGGTCACCTTCGCCACCGGCGGGCGGCCGTTCGCCACGTAGTCGATCCGGTAGATCCCGGCCCCCTCGTTGCTGCCGCCCCGGCCACTGCCGCTGCCCACGCCGAAGTCGATGACGTAGAGCGAGCCGTCCGGGCCGAACTCCGCCTCGAAGGGCTGGATCCAGCTCATGTCGCCGAAGATCCCGTTGATCGACTGGAGGTCGCCGACCCGGGTCGGCCCGAACCTCGGGTCGGTGAAGGTCTGCGCGGTGTCGTGCGTCGACAGGGTCTTCCACCACTGCCGGGTCAGTTCGTAGACGATCCACTTGCCCTCGTAGTACTCCGGGAACTTCGTCGGCCTGGGGTTGGCCGGGTCGAAGTCGTAGACCGGGCCGCTCATCGGGCCACCGCCGCCGGTGCCCAGCTCGGGGAAGCGGGCCGAGGCGGAGTAGGCGTACCAGACCAGGGCCGAGCGGGCCGTCGGCAGGTTGGTCAGCCCGGTGTTGTTGGGGGAGTTGTTGACCAGGGCACCGCAGTCGAACTTGGGCCCCGGGGTCGAGGTGGCGAAGTCGTAGTCGTTGAACGGCACGTTGTCGCCGGTGCAGTACGGCCAGCCGTAGTTGCCGGCGCTGGTGATCCGGTTGAACTCGACCGTCCCCTCCGGACCCCGGTTCGGGTCGGCGGCCCGGGCGTCCGGCCCGTAGTCGGCGACCAGCAGCGCGTCGGTCAGCGGGTCGACGGTGATCCGGAACGGGTTGCGCATCCCCATCGCGTAGATCTCGGCGCGGGTCCGGGCGGTACCCGGGGCGAAGAGGTTCCCGCTCGGCACCGCGTACGTGCCGTCGGGGCGGGGGGTGATCCGCAGGATCTTGCCCCGCAGGTCGTTGGTGTTCCCGGCGGTCGCCTGCGCGTCCCAGGCCCGCCGGCCGGCCCGCTCGTCGATCGGGGTGTAGCCGCTGGACTCGAAGGGGTCGGTGTTGTCGCCGATCCCGGCGTAGAGGTTGCCGTGCCGGTCCATGGTCAGCGAGCCGCCCATGTGCGAGTTGGCCCGCCCCTCGCCCCGGTAGGTGGGGATGGTCAGCAACCGCTTCTCGCTGCTCATCGCGATCGCGTCGTCCGCGACGGTGAACCGGGACAGGTTGAGCTGGTTGGCGGTCTTGTCCGACCAGAGCAGATAGATCCAGTTGTTGGTCGCGAAGTTGTTGTCCAGGGTCATCCCGAGCAGCCCGTCGGACTGGCTGGTCTGGGTCGGGGTGTAGGCGAAGTCGATCAGCGTGCGGACGGCCAGCGTCTCCTGGTCGATCACCTTCACCGCGCCGGTCCGCTGGATGTAGAAGACCCGTCGGTCCGGCGCCACGGCCAGCTCGAACGGGTCGGCCAGGTCCGCGCTGACCAGCGGTACCCGCTGGAAGTTGCCGGTCCGGGTGGCCCCGCAGTCGCCGGGGACCGCCCCGGCCGCCCACTCGACGCCGCCGCGCAGGTGGGCCAGGAAGGCCGGCTCGGCAAAGGCGGAGCTGGCGTGCCCGCCGGCGGTGAACCAGGAGCGGCCGCCGTCGTAGTTCTGGCACCACGAGTACGCGTGGTCGTGCCCCTCGTCCATTCCGGGGATGCCGTCCCGGACCTTGATCTGGGCGAGCGTGTGCACCTTGCCGGTCGGGTTGGTGCGCCAGTTGTACCACTCCTCGCCGCGCTCCCACAGCTCCGGCAGGTCCTTCGTGGACGGGTGCGCCCCGTCCAGCACCTTGATCCGGCCCGGATACGTGCCGCCGGTCGAGGAGAAGTCGGGATGGAAGTCGAAGATGGTGCCGACCAGGCCCTCGTACCAGGCCCAGTCGCGTTCACTGGCCGAGGCGGCGTGCAGGCCGACCCAGCCGCCGCCGCTGCGGACGAAGTTCTGCAACGCGCTCCGCTGTGCCGCGTCGAGCAGGTCGCCGGACTCCGGGGTGGAGTTGGTGTTGTTGAAGACCAGTACGTCGAACCGGCCGAGGTTGGCGTCGGTGAACGCCGCGGCGTCGGTGGTCGCCTCGACCTCGAAGTTGTGCTCGGCGCCGAGTCGTTGGATCGCGGCGATGCCGGCCGGGATCGAGTCGTGGTAGTAGTTCGTGGTCTTGGAGAAGACCAGGACCCGGAACCGGGCCGCGGCCGATGCGGGGACGGGCGCCATGCCCAGCAGCAGGGTCACGATCGCGAGCAGGGCGAGGACGGTCGTGCGGTGGCGTCTCACAGGGGCGCTCCCGGACTCAGAAAACGGGAAAATGCCGCCGCCGACCTGGTCAGCCTACGTGAGTCGATTCGGGCCCGTCAATCTTGACATGTTCCTTACTGTTTGCCCTCAGCCCGCCTCGGCCACGTCCATCGCCCGGTAGATCCGCTGTTCCGAGATCGGGTACGGCGTACCGAGCGCCTGGGCGAAGACGTTCACCCGGAGTTCCTCGATCATCCAGCGGATCTGCCGTACCGCGTCGTCGCCCCGGCGGGCCGGTGGCAGCGCGTCGACCATCTCGCGGTATTCCTGCTGCACCTGGGCGATCCGGGCCTGCTGGTCGCGGTCCCGCTGCGGGTTCTGCGGCAGCCGGTCGAGGCGGCGCTCGATCGCGGTCAGATAGCGCGGCAGGTCGGCGAGCCGGGCGTAGCCGGTCTCGGTGACGAAGCCCCGGTGCACCAGCCCGGAGAGCTGGGCGCGGATGTCGGCCAGCGCCGCCACCATCGTCAGGTTGTTGGTCCGGGCCAGCCGCTGCTCCACCGCGTAGGCGGTGGCCAGCACCCGGCGTACCCGGTCGACGACCTCGACGGTGGTGTCGACCAGCTCCGCGCGGACCCGGTCGCGCAGCGCGGCGAAACCCTCGGCGTCCCAGGCCGGTCCGCCGGCATCGGCGATCAGCTTGTCCACCGCCGCGTCGGCGGCGTCGTCGAGCAGGTCCTGCACGTTGCGGTGCGGGTTGCGGCTCAGCGCCAGCTTCGCCTCGTTGGAGAGCCGCCCGGAGACGAACTTCTGCGGCGAGCCGAGGGTCAGCCGGAGCAGCCGTCGGGTACCGGCCCACATCTGCCGGCGCTGCTCGGCCTCGATCTCGAAGACCCGTACGCCGACACTGTCCCCCTCGTCGGTCAGCGCCGGATAGGCGGTCACCAGGTAGCCGGCCCGGTCCTGCTCGATCGAGCGCGGCAGCGTGCCGATGCTCCACTCCCGCAGGCCGGACCGCTCCACGTCCGGCGCGGCGGCGGCCACCATCCGGCGTACCTGGGTGGTGAGCTGTCGTTGCAGCGCCGGCAGGTCCTTGCCCTCGGCCACGGTCTGCCGCTCCTCGCCGACCACCCGGAAGGTGGGGCGCAGGTGTGCCGGCAGCCGGTCGGTGTCCCAGGCGTCGCGCGGCACGGTCACTCCGGTCATCCGGCGCAGCTCCCGGGTCAGCGCGTCGAGCAGCGGCTCCCGGCCGGGTGTGATGGTGGCCAGCACCGCCCGCGCGTAGTCCGGCACCGGGACGAAGTTGCGGCGTACGGCCTTCGGCAGCGACCGGATCAGCGCCACCACCAGCTCCTCGCGCAGCCCTGGAACCTGCCAGTCGAAGCCGTCCGCGTCGACCTGGTTGAGCATCGGCAGCGGGATGTCCACCGTCACCCCGTCGGTCGCCGTCCCCGGCTCGAACCGGTACGTCAACGGCAGCGCCACCCCGTCCGAGTGCCACTCGTCCGGGTAGTCGGCCGCGTCGACCCCGCCCCGGCCCTCGTTGACCAGCATCTGCCGGTCGAAGGTGAGCAGGTCGGGCCGGTCCCGGCGGGTCTTCTTCCACCAGGCGTCGAAGTGCCGGCCGGAGACCACCTCGGCGGGGATGCGCTGGTCGTAGAAGGCGTAGAGCGTCTCGTCGTCGACCAGGATGTCCCGGCGTCGGGCCCGGTGCTCCAACTCCTCGACCTCGTCGAGCAGGGCCCGGTTGTCGTGGAAGAACCGGTGGTGGGTCTGCCAGTCCCCCTCCACCAGCGCGTGCCGGATGAACAGTTCCCGGCTCAACGCAGGGTCGATCCGGCCGAAGTTGACTCTCCGGCCGCTGACCAGCGGGATGCCGTAGAGGGTGACCTTCTCGAAGGCCATCACCGCGGCCTGCTTCTTCTCCCAGTGCGGCTCGCTGTAGCTGCGTTTCACCAGGTGTTGGGCGAGCGCCTCGACCCACTCCGGCTCGATCCGGGCGGCGACCCGGCCCCAGAGCCGGGACGTCTCGACCAGCTCGGCGGCCATCACCCAGCGCGGCGGCTTGCGGAACAGCGCCGAGCCGGGGAAGAGGCCGAACTTGGCCCCGCGGGCGCCCAGGTACTCGTTCTTCTGCGCCTCCTTCAGCCCGACGTGCGAGAGCAGCCCGGCGAGCAGCGACTGGTGGATCCGGTCGCTGTCGAACCCGTCCGGCGTGGGGTCACCGGCGCTGCCGGTCGCGGTCGGCGTACCCGGTCCGGTCCCGGCGCTGTCGGTGCCGGCGCGGCCGCCGGTCGCGGCACCGTCCGTGGTCGCGCCCGCGCCGGTACCGCGTCCGCCCCGCCCCGGGCGCCCGTCGGGCGGCCCGCCGCCGGTGGCCCGCAACACCTGGCGGAGCTGGGAGTGGATGTCCTGCCACTCCCGGACCCGCAGGTAGTTGAGGTACTCGGCCTTGCACATCCGGCGGAACCCGCTGGAGGACAGGGCCCGCTGCTGATCCTGCAGATATCGCCAGAGGTTGAGCAGGGCGGCGAAGTCCGACTCCTTGTCGGTGAACCGCGCGTGCGCCTGGTCGGCCTGGGCCTGCTTGTCGGCCGGCCGCTCCCGGGGATCCTGGATGGAGAGCGCGGCCGCGATCACCGACACCTCGGTGGCGCAGCTGTTGCGCTCGCCCTCCAGCACCATCCGGGCCAGCCGGGGGTCGACCGGGAGCTGCGCCAGCCGGCGGCCCAGCGGGGTGAGCCGGTGCCCGGTCTCCTCGCCGGTCTCCTCCAGCGCGCCCAGCTCGCGCAGCAGGTTGACCCCGTCGGCGATGTTGCGCTTGTCCGGCGGGTCGATGAACGGGAACGCGGCGATGTCGCCCAGCCCGATCGCGGTCATCTGGAGGATGACCGAGGCGAGGTTGGTACGCAGGATCTCCGGGTCGGTGAACTCGGGCCGGGACAGGAAGTCCGGCTCGTCGTAGAGCCGGATGCAGATCCCGTCCGAGGTACGCCCGCAGCGCCCCTTGCGCTGGTTGGCCGACGCCTGGGAGACCGGCTCGATCGGCAACCGCTGCACCTTGAGCCGGTGGCTGTACCGGGAGATTCTGGCGGTGCCCGGATCCACCACGTACTTGATGCCGGGGACCGTGAGCGAGGTCTCGGCGACGTTGGTGGCCAGTACGACCCGGCGGCCCCGGTGCGGCTGGAAGACCCGGTGCTGCTCGGCGGTGGAGAGTCGGGCGAAGAGCGGCAGGATCTCGGTGTCCCGCAGGGCGGGGCGATTCTGCACCAGTTTGCCCAGCGCGTCGGCGGTGTCCCGGATCTCCCGTTCGCCGCTGAGGAAGACCAGGACGTCCCCGGGCCCCTCGGCGACCAACTCCTGCACCGCGTCGCCGATCGCCTGGATCTGGTCCCGTACGGTGTCCCCGTCGTCGTCCGGGTCCTCGCTTTCGCCCAGCTCGACCAGCGGCCGGTAGCGGGTCTCGACCGGATAGGTCCGGCCGGAGACCTCCAGCACCGGCGCCGGCTCGCCGCCTGCGGCGAAGTGCCGGGCGAACCGCTCCGGGTCGATGGTCGCCGAGGTGATGATCACCTTCAGGTCGGGCCGGCGCGGCAGGAGTTGCCGGAGGTAGCCGAGGATGAAGTCGATGTTGAGGCTGCGCTCGTGCGCCTCGTCGATGATCAGCGTGTCGTACTGCCGGAGCATCCGGTCCTGCTGGAGCTCGGCGAGCAGGATGCCGTCGGTCATCAGCTTGACCAGGGTGCCGTCGCCGACCTGGTCGGTGAAGCGGACCTTGTAGCCGACCACCCCACCCAGCTCGGTGCCGAGCTCGTCGGCGATCCGGTCCGCCACGGTACGGGCGGCCAGCCGGCGGGGCTGGGTGTGCCCGATCAGCCCCCGGACGCCCCGGCCGAGTTCCAGGCAGATCTTGGGTAGCTGGGTGGTCTTGCCGGAGCCGGTCTCGCCGGCCACGATCACCACCTGGTGGTCCCGGATCGCGGCGAGCAGGTCGTCCTTGCGGTCGCTGACCGGCAGCCCGGCCGGATAGGTGATCACCGGTACGGCGGCCAGGCGGCGGGCGAGCCGCTGCTCCGCGGTACCGATCTCGGCAGCGATCTCGGCGGTGGCCGCCTGCCGCCGCCCGAGATCACGGATCTTGGCCAGCCCCTCCATCCGGCGCTGGATACGGCGCTGGTCGCGGAACATCAACTCCGGCAGCCGGGCCCGGAGCGCGGGAAGGTCGGCGGGCGGTACGGCGGTGGCGGGCGGTGGCGTCTGCATGTCGTCGCCAAGAATAGGCAGGCCCGGGCGGCGACCGCCCGTGAGTTACCGACCTTCCGGCGCGGGCCGGCCCGGCTGCAGCCGGGCCGGCGGGGGGCGGTCGGTGCCCCAGCGCGACGGCAGCCGGTACGTCCAGCCCGGGCGCCACTCGAACGGCGCGGCGACCAGGTCGGCGAGGGCAGCCCCGTGCAGCAGGTGGTCGAGGGCCCACCGGTTCGCCGAGTGCGCCACGATCAACACCCGGGACCCGTCCCAGGCGGCGGCCAGGTCCCGGAGGAAGTTCCGGGTCTGCTCCACCACCTGCCGGTAGCTCTGCCCGCCCGGAAACGGCTCGTCCAGGTGCCGGAGGCGCAGCGGGGCAAGCTCGGCCACCGGACGGCCGGTCAGGTCGCCGTAGTCGCACTCGCGGAGCCGGGTGTCCTGGTGTACCGGCAGCTTCCGGAACGGGAACGCGATCTCGACGGTCTCCACCGCCCGGGCCAGGTCGGAGCAGAAGACGACGCGCAGCCCGTCGTCCCGGCGCCGCGCACCCAGCTCGTGGGCTTCCCGCCGGCCGTACTCGGAAAGTTGGCCGGGCTGCCAGCCGGTGGCCAGCCCGGCCTCGTTGTCGGTGGTCATCGCGTGCGTCTCGTAGACGATGTCGACCGCCATGCCCCCACCCTGCCATCCGCGTGGGCAGGTGACCGCGCTAGTCGGAAATCCGGCGGTCGGACCGGATATGGCGGACCGCCCGTTGCCATATAGGAGAAATATAGTCGCGGCTCACAGACTCGGGACTGTACCGCGATCCGATGGTGCCGCCAGACGGCGGAGGCGGCAAACGGTATCGGGCTATGAGGCGCACGGCGCCGCCAGCCAGAGGTAGCCATCGAGATATTCACTCAACCGATCCGTTTCTGGAGGCGACATGACCAGCACGACCCCGACCACCAGCACCGACATCGACCGCGAGCAGGTCAAGGAGATCGTCTGCGAGATTCTGGAAATCGACGCCGACGAGGTCACCGAGACCAGTCTCTTCAAAGAGGACCACGGTGCGGACTCGCTGCTGGCGATCGAAATTCTCGCGGCGCTGGAGCGGAATCTGCACGTCACCATCGACCAGGCGGAACTGAGCCGAATGGTGAATCTCCAGGGCGTTTACGCCGTCGTCGGCGAGGCGTCGAACGCCTGAGCGCGTCGCGCGGACGGCGGAGTCGGGTCGGAAGACTACAGGTGAGTGAGGCGCGATGATGAGCGTTCTGCCAGGCGATGCTCGATCGCCCCGCCGGGTGGTCGTCACCGGGCTCGGCGTGGTGACCAGCATCGGAATCGGGGTCGAGGAGTTTCTCGCCGGGCTGCGGGCCGGTCGGAGCGGGGTCAAGCCGATCACCGCGTTCGACACGACCGGGTTCGCACACGCCAACGGGTGCGAGATCACCGACTTCGACCCGGCCCGCTGGCTGCACCACGTCGACCCGGCGCAGCTCGGCCGGGCGAGCCAGCTCTCGGCCGCCGCCGCCGGCATGGCGGTCGCGGACGCGGGCATGTCCGTCGAGGCGCTGCGGTCCCGCCGCGCGCTGGTGTCGGTGGGGACCACGGACGGTGAATCCCACGACCTCGACCAACTGGTCGGGGTGCAGGTCGACCGGGGTGCCGAGCACTTCGACCCGGTCGTGGCGCGTCGGGTCCCCGCCGGCCGCCTCTCGTCGAGCATCGTCGCCGAACTCGGGCTGACCGACGTCGAGGCGGTGACGATCCCGACCGCCTGCGCGGCCGGCAACTACGCGGTCGGGTACGGCTTCGACGCGATCCGCAGCGGCGACGTGGAGGTGGCCCTCTGCGGCGGCGCCGACGCGCTGTGCCGGAAGACCTTCACCGGCTTCTACCGGCTCGGCACCATCGCCCCGGAGGCGTGCCAGCCGTTCGACCGCAACCGCAAGGGCATCCTCACCGGTGAGGGCGCCGGCATCCTGCTGATGGAGAGCCTCGACTCGGCGCGGGCCCGGGGCGCCCGGATCTACGCGGAGGTGCTCGGCTACGGGCTCAACTGCGACGCGTACCACCCGGTCGCGCCGGACCGGAACAGCATCGCCCGCTGCATCGAGCTGGCCCACCGCAACGCCGGGGTGAAGCCGGGCGACATCGACTTCATCTCTGCGCACGGCACCGGGACCAAGGCGAACGACGTGACCGAGGCCGGCGCCATCCGGCAGGTCTTCGGGCAGCGCGCGCCGCGTACCGTCTCGATCAAGGGGATGATCGGGCACACCATGGGGGCGGCGAGCGCCCTCGCCTCGGCGGCCTGCGCCCTGGCCATCACCCACCGGTTCATCCCGCCGACCATCAACCACGTCGAGACCGACCCCGAGTGCGGGCTCGACTGTGTACCGAACGTGGCCCAGGACGCCGACCTGCGGGTGGTGCAGAACAACGCGCTCGCCTTCGGCGGCAACAACGCGGTGCTGATCCTCGGCAGGTACGACGAGGTGACGCCATGACCGCGCTGGTGGTGGGGATGGGTGCGGTGGCCAGCATCGGCGGCAACACCGTGGAGTTCTTCGACTCGCTCTGCGCCGGCTACAGCGGGCTGGCCGAACTGCGCGGCTTCGACCGCAGCCGGTACCGGGCGCAGCACGCGTACGAGATCGACGACCGGCCGGGGCCGGGCTGCGACGAGACCCTGCGGGCCAGCCGGTGGCTGGAGCAGGCGGTCGCCGCGGCGCTGGCCGACGCCGGCCTCGACGACGACCTCGGCGACACGCCGGTGCTGATCGGCACCACCCTGCGGGAACTGCGGTCGGTCGAGCTGAGCTGGCGGGACGGCGTCCCGTTCGACGTGCGCGACCTGCACTTCGGCAGCGCGCTGCGGAAGCGGTTCGGCGCCACCAACACGCACACGGTGGCGAACGCCTGCTCGGCCTCGCTCTACGCCCTCGGCCTCGGCATGGACCTGCTGACGCTCGGCGCCGCCGACACCGTGGTGGTGGCCGGGGTCGACACCATCACCGAGAGCACCTACGGGCTGCTGGACCGCTGCTACCCGGAGGCGCCCGCGCAGGTGCGGCCGTTCGACCGGGACCGCCGGGGGATGCTCCAGGGCGAGGGCGCGGTCGCCGTGGTGCTGCGCCGGGAGGCGGACGGCCCCGGCGCCGGGCACCGGCACGCCCGGGTCCGGGGCGTGGCGATGAACTGCGACGCCTACCACCCGTCCGCGCCGGACGCCAAGAACATCGCGCTGGTCGCCCGGGAGGCGCACCGCCGGGCCGGGGTGGAGCCGGCCGACGTCGACCTGCTGATGCTGCACGGCACCGGGACGGCGCTGAACGACGAGGCCGAGGCGCAGGCCGTCCGGGAGGTCTTCTCCGGGGTGGCGCCCTCGCCGTACATGACCGCGATCAAGTCGATGACCGGGCACACCGCCGGCGCCTCCGGGCTGCACAGCCTGGTGGTGGCGGTCGAGGCGCTGCGCTCCGGGGTGGTACCGCCGATCCTCGGCCTGGACAACCCGATCGACGAGGTCGACGGCTTCCGACTGGTACGCGAGCACGCCGAGCTGGCCACCCTGCGGGTCGCCCAGGTGGACTCGTTCGGCTTCGGCGGGCTGAACGCCGTCGCGATCGTGGAGAAGGTGTCCTGATGGCTCCGGTCGACGTGGTGGTCAGCGGGGTGGGCGTGGCGGTCTCCGGGATCGCCGGCCCCGACGACCTGCTCCGGCGTACCCCGGCCGGTGCCGACTCCGACGATCCGACACGCCGGCTCACCGGCAAGGGGCTGCGCTACAAGGACCGGGCCACCCGGCTCGCGCTCTGTGCCGGCCGGGACGCGCTGGCCGATGCCGGACTGCTCGGCGACCCGGGCCTGACCGTCCCCGGCGAGACCGTCGGCGTGGTGGTCAGCTCCAACTACGGCAACGTCGACACGGTCTGCGACACGGTGTCGACCATCGCCGAGGAGACGTACGTCGGGCTGAGCCCGATGGCCCTGCCGGCCACTGCCAGCAACGTGATCGCGTCCTGGCTGGCGATCTGGTTCCGGCTGCGCGGCGCCAACCTGACCATGTGCAACGGCCCCACCTCCGGGCTGGACGCGGTCAACTGGGGCCGGCTGCTGGTGCTGGCCGGCCGGGTGGACCGGGTGCTGGTGGTCGGGGTCGAGCCGGCGAACGCGCCGGTACGGCACCTGGTCAGTGGCGGTCGCAGCAACGGCGAGGACGACCTGCGGCTCTTCGACGGTGCCGCCGCCCTGGTGCTGGAGTCGGCGGCGGCGGTGCGGGACCGGGGCGTCGAGGCGCTCGCCGAACTCGGCCCGTACGCCCGCAAGGCGGACCAGCCGGCGGCGGTGGCGGCGATCCGGCGTACCGACCCGCGACCGGTGAACATGTGGTTCGGCGCCGGGGCGGGTGGACCGGCCGGGATGACCGAGCAGACCAGCCACGACCTGACCGCGTACCACGGGCACTGCTCCGGGGCGCTCGGCGTGCTCCAGTGCGTCGCCGGCACCGCGTGGCTGAACGGGCACGACCGGGGCACCGTACTGGCCACCGCCGACGGCGACGGCTCGGACGCGGCGGCGGCGCTGCTGCTGACCGCCGGCGGAGGCCGGTGATGAGCACCTTCGCGCCGCCGAGGACCGACCGTGCCGTGCCGCCCGGGACGGGCGTACCGGTCCGGTGCCGCCGGTCCGGTGCCGGGGCGCGGCCGGTGCGTACCCTGCTGCTGCACGGCCTGGCCAGCAGCCGGGGCATCTGGGACCGCTTCGAGTCCCGCGCGCCGGAGTGGCTGGAGTTGTGGGACGCCGAGCTGCCGTGGGCGAGCGTCGGCGACACCGGCTGGAGCCATCAGGCCGACGCCACCGGCTGGGCCGCAGAGGCGCTGGCCGGGGTCCCCGGCGGCGCCGACCTGGTGGTCGCGCACTCGTTCGCCGCGAACACCCTGCTGGAGCTGCTCGGCCGGGTCGGCGCGGCGACGGCGCCGGAGACCGTCCGGCCGGCGATGGCGATGGCTCCGGCGGCCACGGCCGGGGTGCTGCTGCCCCGGGCGGTGGTGCTGGTCTCGCCGTTCTACCGGCCGGGCGCCGACGACTTCGACTGGGCGGCGATCGACTTCTATCTCAACCACTTCCACCGGATCCTCGAAGAGGGGATCCGGGTCAGTGCCCCGGCCGGGCTGCCCGCCGAGGTACGTGCCGCGATGGCCGAGCGGGTCCGCGAGCGGATCGGCCCGTACGGCTGGATGCGCTTCTTCGACGCCTACCTGCGTACCCCGTTCCTGCCCGTCGCCGACCTGGCGCTGCCGCTGCTGGTGATCGCCGGCGACGGCGACTTCGCCGCCCGGCCCGGCGACGGGCGGGCGCTGGCCGACGCCGCACCCGCCGGCCGGTACGCCCTGCTCACCGACTGCGGCCACTTCGCGATGGCCGAGCACCCCGACCGGTTCGCCGCCCTGGTGGCGGACTTCGCCCACCCGCTGTCGCCCCCCGACACAAGCCCGGAACCGATCCTCGACACACACCTGGAGCGCACGTGAACTCGACGACCCTGGCACCCCGTCCCGTCTCCGAACCAGCCGTGGACGGCGTGACCCGTGTGGAGCTGCGGCCCCGGTACGAGGGGTCCAACATCTGCACCTGGATCGGCTTCAAGCACGTCAACTACCTGGTGGAGGAGGCCGTCCTCGACCACCTGCGGCAGCGCGGCTTCGCCCCGGGCGGGCTCTACGAGCGGCACGGCCTCTGCGTCGACATCGTCGACATCGACAGCCGGATCACCCACGCCTTCCACATCGACGACGTGGCGACGGCCGAGGTCCGGCCGCTGCCCGGGGAGGCGCTCGCCTTCGGCGTGGAGATCTCGGTCAACGGCACCCCGCCGATCAAGGCGGTCAGCGCCAAGGTCCGGGTGGAGCTGCGGCTCGACCCGCACGGGCACCCGGCGGAGCCGGCGCCGGCCGAGCTGGCCCCGTACACGGTGGCGCGGCTGGGGCAGGCGCCGGTCAAGGTGACCCGGCCGGCCGCGGCCGGTCCGGCGCCCGAGGGCGACCTGCTGGCCGCGCTCACCGCCGGCCGCAACGCGTACGCCTGGAAGTGGCGGATCCCGTACTTCTACTGCCACTTCACCGAGCGGATGCAGATGTCCGGCTACCTGCGGCAGATGGAGGAGGTCGTCGACCTCTTCCTGGCCGACCGGAACGTCTCGATCAAGCGGCTGCTGGACGAGCAGGACTGGATCCCGGTGGTGCCGCACTCCCGGATCACCATCCTGGACGAGGCGCGGATGGAGGAGGACCTCTACACCGTCTTCACCGTCGAGAACGTCTTCAAGCGGCTCACCTACACCTCCCGGATGGACTGCTACGTGCTCCGCGACGGCATCCTGGTGCCGACCGCGACGGGGAAGATCACCCACGGGTACGCGGTGATCGAGAACCGCCGCGACTGGAGCCTGGTGGACTTCGACGACCGTCTCGCCAGCGCGCTGGAAGGCACGCCGGCTGCTCCGAGTACGCCTCGATGACCGGCGTCGCCATCACCGGCCTCGGTGTCGTCACGTGCCACGGCAGTGGTACGCGCGCCCTCTGGGACGCGATGATGGCGGCACCGGTTACCGACCCGGGTCCCGTGCCGGACCCGTACGCGAACATGGACGTGCCGGTGGTGCAGGGCGTCCCCGACGCCGACCTGCCGGCGCAGTCGCAGGCGCTCGCCCGGACGTCCCGGCTGGCGCTGAACGCGGTCGACGAGGCCATCGCCGACGCCGGCCTGCCGCTGGGCGGGCCGGCGACGGCGGGGTCCCGGATCGGCCTGGCCCTGGGCACCTGCATGGGTGACGCGAGCCTGCACGAGCAGTGGCGGGCCGACGGCGGCAAGCCGGTCGCCCGGTTCACCACGGAGGTCGGCGTCGCCTCGGAGGTCGCCGACCGGCTCGGGCCGCTGAGCGTCGTCACCACGATCAGCAACGCCTGCGCGGCCGGCGGCTTCGCCCTCGGTGCCGCGGCCGACCTGGTCCGCTCCGGCGAGGCGGACGTGGTGCTGGCGGTCGGTGCGGACGCGTACAGCCGGGTGATGCTGGCCTGCTTCAACCGGATGGGCGCGGTGGACCCGGTCCGGTGCCGCCCGTTCGACCTGCACCGCGGGGGTACGTCGTTCGGCGAGGCCGCCGGCGTCCTGGTGGTCGAGTCGGAGGAGCACGCCCGGGCCCGGGGCGCGACCGTGCACGCCACGGTGGAGGGCTCCGGCTGGACCTGCGACGCCTACCACCTGACCGCGCCGGAGCCGGAGGGCACCCAGATCATCCGGGCGATGCGGGCCGCGATCGAGGAGACCGGTGCCGACTGGGACCGGATCGGCTGCGTCCTGCCGCACGGCACCGGTACCCAGCTCAACGACGTGGTGGAGAGCCGGGCGCTCAACGAGGTGCTCGGCACCGACGTGCCGCTCTACAGCCTCAAGGCGCTGATCGGGCACACCGGCGGTGCGGCGGCCGCGGTCGCTGCGGTGGCGGCGGCGCTGATCCTGCGGCACCGGACCGTGCCGCCGAACGTGCCGATCGCCGAGCAGGACCCGGAGTGCCGGGTCTGGCTGCCGCAGGGCCGGGTCACCCCGCTCCGGTCCGACCGGATCATGGTGAACGGGTACGCCTTCGGCGGCAACAACGTGTCGCTGGTGCTCGCGGGGGCCGGCGGATGAGCCGGGACGGTGTCGGGGTGGTCGACCACGCGCCGGGGCCGCTGCCGTCGGTCGGGCGGGTGGCGGGCCGGATGCCGCCCGCCGGCCAGGTCGTGGTCACCGGGATCGGCGTCTGCGCGCCGCCGGTGGAGCGGCCGGCGGCCGACGGGGCCTGGTTCGACGTCCGCACCCAGCTCGGCCGGCGCGGTTACAAGTACCTGCCGGCCGCCTGCCAGTACCTGCTGGTGGCCGGGCGGCACGCCCTCGACGACGCCGGCGACTGCCTCGACGCCGCCGCCGAGCAGGACCGGGGCGTGGTGGTCGGCACCAACAACGGGGTGGCGGCACTGCACGACGAGCAGGACCGCACCGTGATCGCCGAGCACGCCAGCGAGCTGAGCCCGGTCACCGCGCCGTACGGCG
Organism: Plantactinospora sp. KLBMP9567; assembly: GCF_033446045.1. Classification (NCBI taxonomy): domain Bacteria; kingdom Bacillati; phylum Actinomycetota; class Actinomycetes; order Micromonosporales; family Micromonosporaceae; genus Plantactinospora; species Plantactinospora sp. KLBMP9567. The sequence goes on from NZ_JAWQRR010000050.1 coordinate 119,250, forward strand.
CGGTCAACGTGCTGACCAGCCGGCTGTCGATGGAGCACGGGTTCACGGGGATCAGCCTGACCCTGATCTCGCCGCTGGTCGCCGGCCTGGAGTCGGTGCAGGTCGGCGCGCGGGCCTTCGCGGCCGGCCGCGCCACCCTGCTGCTCGCCGGGGCGATGGAGCAGGCGGTGCCGGCGCCCGAGGTGGCGGCGCCGGAGGAGGGCGCGGTGGTGCTGGTGCTGGAGCCGCCGGAGCAGGCGGAGGCGCGCGGCGCCGCCGGCTACGGCCGGTGTGCGGTCCGCACCCTGCTGCTGCCGCCGCACGGGCTCGCCGCCGGGGTGGCCCGGGAGCGGGCCGTGGCCGTGGTCCGGGAGACGGCGCGCAGCCTCGGTGCCGACCAGGTCCCGGTCTACGCGCTGCTGGACGACTCGGCGGTCAGCGAGCTGGTGGCCGGGGCGGTGCCGGCCGCCGTCGGCCCGGTGCGGGACGCCGGCCCGCCCACCGCCGGCAGCCTCACCCCGATGCTCCGGCTGGCCGACCGGCTGCGTGCCGCGGACGGGGACAGCCTGCTGGTCACGGCGGCCGGCACCGGAAACGTGGCGATGGTCCGGATCTGGCGGACGGCCGGATCGACGAGAAGGAGCGCGGGATGCTGATTCCCCTGGAAGGCACGTGGAGTCTGCTGCTGGGCGCGTCCAGCGGCATGGGGCGGGCGACCGCGCTGGCGCTGGCCCGGGAGGGCGGCAACGTCATCGGGGTGCACCTGGACATGGGCGAGCGGGCCCAGGCGGCCAAGGCCCTCGAAGCGGAGCTGCGCGGGTACGGCGTACAGGCGCACTTCTTCAACATCAACGCGTCCAGCCGGTCCGCCCGGGCGCAACTGCTGCCCACCATCGCCGAGCTGACCGGCCCGCGCGGGCTGCACGTCGTACTGCACTCGCTGGCGTTCGGCTCGCTGCTGCCGTACCTGCCGCGCGCCGGCTGGGACAAGACGCTGGGCCAGCGGCAGATGGAGATGACCGTCGACGTGATGGCGCACAGCCTCGTCTACTGGGTGCAGGAGCTGATGGCGGCGAAGCTGCTGCACCGGGGCGCCAAGGTGTACGCGATGACCAGCTCCGGCGCCACCTCGGTGATGCCGAGCTACGGCGCGGTGTCGGCCGCCAAGTGCGCGCTGGAGTCGCACGTCCGGCAGCTCGCCTGCGAACTCGCCCGGTACGGCGTCGCCGTGAACGCGCTCTGCGCCGGGGTCACCGTCACCCCGGCGCTGGAGCGGATCCCGGAGCACACCCAGTTCGTCGCCCAGGCCGCCGCCACCAACCCGCACGGCCGGCTCACCCAGCCGGAGGACGTGGCCGAGGCGATCCTGCTGCTGTCCCGCACCGACTCGTCCTGGATCACCGGCAACACGATCGGGGTCGACGGGGCCGAGAACATCGCCGGAATTCCGGCCTGGAGTCCCCGGCACGCCGAGTCGGGCGAGCCGGACGTCACGCCCGAGCCGGACGGGGTTCCGAACGGGACGCCGGTCGCGGCGCCGGCCGCGGTCTGAGGGGAGAAAGACATGACCGTCACCACCATCGCCGCGGACGAGCTGGTGCTCTCCGGCTGGTCGGCCGCGTCGGCGTTCGGGCTCGGTGCCGACCGGTTCACCGCCGGCCTGCGGGCCGGGACCGGTGCGGTGACCGAGCTGGATCGGGACGTCTGGCCCGGACCGTACGCCCGGGCCGGGCTGATCCCCGGCTTCGACGTCGCCGAGGTGCTCGGCAAGAAGGGCACCCGGTCGATGGATCGGGCCACCGGGATCGCCGTCGCCACCGTCGGGATGCTGCTCGACCGGTACGGCCGGGAGCGGCTGGGCGAGCCCGAGCGGCTCGGCCTGGTGCTGGGCACCAACTCCGGCAGCGTGCAGAGCATCATGGACTTCACCCGGGAGTCGCTGACCGGGGCGAAGCCGTTCCACGTCGACCCGGCACGCTTCCCGAACACGGTGATGAACCGCGCCGCCGGGCAGAGCGCGATCTGGTACGGGCTGAAGGGCCCGAACACCACCATCGCGGGCGGCTCGCTGACCGGCCTGCTGGCGCTGAACTACGCCGTACGGCTGCACCGGTGCGGGCACAGCGAACCGGTGCTGTGCGGCGCGGTCGAGGAGTACTCGGTGCAGCGCGGCTGGCTGGAGTGGCACGCCCGGTCCCGGGACGGCGCCGCCCCGGCCGACGGCGCGACGCCGCTCGGCGAGGGGTGCGCGATCTTCCTGCTCGAGTCGTACTCGAGTGCGGTCCGGCAGCAGCGGCGGCCGCTGGCGGCGGTCCGGGGCTCCCGGTTCCTCGCCTTCGCCGACCCGTCGGCGGTCCGCACGGTGCTGGCCCGGGCGGTCGCGGAGGCGCTCGCCGGAGCCGGCCTGAGCCCCGCCGACGTGACCGTGCTGGCCGCCTCGGACAGTGGCGACGAGTTCGGCGTGCAGGAGGAGGCCGCCCTGGCCGACGTGCTGGGTGCGACCCGGCCGACCCGGGTGCACTGCCGCACCCTGCTCGGCGACACCTCGGCGGCGTCGTCGGCGTTCCAGCTCGCCGGTGCGCTCGCCGAGCTTTCCGACCGCCCCGACGGCATCGCGCTGGTAACCGGGGTGGACCGGGACGGCCAGGTCGGCGCCACCCTGCTCGGCGCGGTGGGCTGAGCCGTGGGCGCCTCCACACTGGACCTGATCAACGGGCTGCCGGACGGCGTGTGGCGGCCGTGCCCGCGCTGCGCGGCGCTGCTGCACCGGGACCGGCTGGCCCGGGCCCTGCACACCTGCCCGGAGTGCGGCCACCATCTGCCGCTGCGCGCCGAGGACCGGATCGCGCTGCTGGTCGATCCGGACAGTTTCGTGGAGCACGACGCCGACCTCGCCGCCGCCGACCCGCTGGAGTTCACCGACCGGATGCCGTACCCCCAGCGGCTGGCCCGGGCCCGGGCCAGGACCGGCCGGGCCGACGGCGCGGTGCTGGGGCTGGCGACCATCGGTGGCCACCGGGTCGCGCTGGTCGTGCTCGACTTCGCCTTCCTCGGCGGCAGCATGGGCTCGGTGGTCGGCGAGAAGGTTGCCCGGGCCGCGGAGACCGCGCTGGACCACGGGGTGCCGCTGGTCGCGGTGAGCGCCTCCGGCGGCGCCCGGATGCAGGAGGGCGTGCTCTCCCTGTTGCAGATGGCCAAGACCGCCGCCGCGATCCGGCTGCTCCGGGACGCCGGGGTGCCGTACGTCAGCGTGCTCACCGACCCGGTCTACGGCGGGGTGGCCGCCTCCTTCGCCAGCCTCGGCGACGTGATCATCGCCGAGGAGGGGACCCGGGCCGGTTTCGCCGGGCCCCGGGTGATCGAGCAGACGATCCGGCAGCCGCTGCCGGCGGGCTTCCAGACCGCCCGCTTCCTGCACGAGCACGGCCACGTCGACCTGGTGGTACGCCGTCAGGAACTGCGCGGGGTACTGGCCCGGCTGGTCGGCTTCTGCGCGGCGGCCGGCACCTCCGCCGGGAGCCCGGTCCCGGTCGCCGGTCGCCGGCCGTCCCGCGCCCCCCGGCACGACGACCGGCCCGAGCGGTCGGTGGACGCCTGGACGGCGGTGGGCCGGGCCCGGGCCGCCGATCGCCCGACGGTGCGGCAGCACATCGACCGGATCTTCGGCGACTTCGTCGAACTGCACGGCGACCGCTGGGAACGGGACGACTCGGCGATCGTCGGCGGGCTGGCCCGGCTGGACGGTACCCCGGTGGTGGTGGTCGGGCACGCCAAGGGGCGGGACACCAGGGAGAACGTGGCGAACAACTTCGGCATGCCGCACCCGGCGGGCTACCGCAAGGTGATGCGGCTGTTCGAGCTGGCGCAGCGCTGGGGCGTACCGGTGGTGACCCTGGTGGACACCCCGGGGGCCCACCCAGGGTTGGCGGCCGAGGAGGGTAACCAGAGCGGCGCGATCGCCGAGACCCTGGCCCTGGCGGCCGGACTGCGTACCCCGGTGGTCGCCGTGATCACCGGGGAGGGCGGCAGCGGTGGCGCGCTGGCGCTGGCGGTCGCGGACCGGCTGCTGATCCAGGAGAACGGCGTCTTCTCGGTGATCAGCCCGGAGGGCTGCGCCGCGATCCTGTTCGGCGACGCCGGGCAGGCCCCGGTGGCCGCCCGCGCGCTGCGGCTGCGCGCCGAGGACCTCGGCCGGCTCGGTGTGGTCGACGAGATCCTGCCGGAGCCGCCCGGTGACCCGGACCGGGCCGCCGGACTCGTCGCCGAGGCGGTGGGCCGGCTGCTGCGCCAGCTCGCCGGGGTCCCGGTCGAGGAACTGCTGGCCGCCCGCTACCGCCGGCTGCGCGGATACGGCGTGCTGGCCCCGGTCGGCGCCGCCACCGGCAGCCCGGTGACGGAACCCTGGAAGGAAGGCGCGCATGTCTGAGAAGGTCCGCGAACCGGCCGCCGTCCGGGCGGCCAACGGCGCGGCGCAGGAGCCGGTGTCGGCCAACGACCCGCCGTCGCCGCCGGAGGGCGGCAACGGCAGCCGGCAGGGGACGGCCTCGAACGGCGCCCGGCCGGTGGGGGCGAACGGCACCGGGCCGGCGATCGCGAACGGCGCCGGAGCGCACGGCGTCGAGCCGGCGGGGCCGACCGACACCGCGCTGCGCAGCGCGGTACGGGCCGCCGCCGAGGTGGCCGAACTGGTCCGCGACCCGGCGATCCGGCGGGTCCGGGTGACGGTGGCCGACGTCCGGATCGAGGTCGAGGGAGCCGAGGGAGGCCGGGAGGCGATCGTCACCGTCACCGGCGAGGCGGCGTCGGTGCCCGATGCGGTGCTGAGCGCCGTCCCCGGCGCGGCCGTGGCGCCGGTACCGGGTGCGGCCGTGGCCGCGGCGGTCGCTCCGCCGGCCGGCACCGTGCCGGTGACCGCGCCGCTGATGGGGGTCTTCTACCGCAGCCCCGGCCCGGACCAGCCGCCCTTCGCCGAGATCGGCCAGCGGGTCGAGGCCGGCGACCAGGTCGCGATCGTGGAGGCGATGAAGATGATGAACCCGGTCCTCACCGACCGGGGTGGGATCGTCCGGGCCGTGCACGTCACCGACGGCGAGGTCGTCGAGTACGAGCAGCCGCTGCTCAGCATCGAGCCGGGCTGAGGCGGGCGGACATGGTCAACCGGGTACTCATCTGCAACCGGGGCGAGATCGCCGTCCGGATCATCCGCGCCTGCCGCGACCTCGGACTGGAGAGCGTGCAGGTCTACTCCTCCGCCGACCGGGACAGCCTGGCGGTGCAACTCGCCGACCAGGCCGTGCACATCGGCCCGGGCCCGGTCGCCCGCAGCTACACCAACATCCCGGCGATCCTCTACGCCGCCGCCAAGTCCGGCGCCGACGCGGTGCATCCGGGCTGCGGCTTCGTCTCCGAGGATCCGGTCTTCGCCGCCTCCTGCCGCAGCGTCGGACTCACCTTCGTCGGCCCGGCCGCCGAGCACATCGCGTTGATGGGCGACAAGGTGGCGGCCCGGGCGGCGATGCGGGCCGCCGGAGTGCCGGTACTGCCGGGCTCGGACGGCACCGTCGACTCCCTCGGCGACGCGGTGAGGGTGGCCGGCGAGATCGGCTTCCCACTGATCATCAAGGCGGTGGCCGGTGGCGGCGGCCGGGGCATCGCGGTGGTGCACCAGGCCGAGGACCTGCCGCTGGCGTACGAGACGACCCGGGCGACCGCGCGGACCCTCTTCGCCGACGACCGGGTCTACCTGGAGCGCTACCTGCCGGCCGCCCGGCACATCGAGGTGCAGGTGCTGGCCGACGGGCACGGCACCGTGCTGCACCTCGGCGAGCGGGACTGCTCGGTCCAGCGCCGGCACCAGAAGCTGGTCGAGGAGTCCCCGTCCCCGGCGCTCGATCGCGAACTGCGGGAGCGCCTCTGCGCGGCGGCGGTGGCCGGCGCCCGGGACATCGGCTACGTCAGCGCCGGCACCTTCGAGTTCCTGGTCGCGCCGGACGGTGCGGCGTACTTCATGGAGATGAACACCCGGCTCCAGGTCGAGCACCCGATCACCGAGGTACGCACCGGGATCGACATCGTCGGCTGGATGATCCGGATCGCCGCCGGGGAACGACTGGACCTGACCCAGTCCGACGTCCGGTTCGAGGGGCACTCGATCGAGGCGCGGATCAACGCCGAGGACGTCGACCGGGACTGGGCCGGTTCGACCGGCCGGGTGCACGGGCTGCGGATGCCGGCCGGCCCTGGCGTACGGGTGGACAGCCATCTCTACGACGGCTATGTCGTACCGCCGTTCTACGACTCGCTGCTGGCCAAGGTCGTCACGTACGGCGCCACCCGGGACGAGGCGTTGCGCCGGCTGGACCGGGCGCTGGCCGAGTACCGGTCGGCGGGGGTGACCACCAACGTCGACTTCCACCGCCGGCTGCTGCGCCATCCCGGCTTCCGCTCCGGCGACTACCGGCTCGGCGTCGTCGAGTCCGTGCTCGCCGAGCCATCCCCGGGCGACGTCGCCCGCGGGGAGGACCACGAGATCCACACCGAAAGGACGGAAAGTCATGTCTGACCAGCTCACCACGGGGCTCGACAAGGAAGACCTCCGGCAGCTCATCGCCGACACCATCGACGTCGACCTCTCCGAGGTCACCGACGACGCGCACTTCGTCAACGACCTGGAGGTGGACTCCCTGATGGCCCTGGAGATCACCGTCCGGCTGGAGAAGCGGTACGGCATCAAGATGGAGGAGAGCGAGCTGATCGCGGTCAGCACGCTGGACAGCACCTACCAGCTCCTCGACGGCAAGCTGCGGGGCGGGTCGTGACGCCCCGCTGCGCACCCCTGTCCGACCAGGTCGAGCTGGTCGAGGCCGACGAGACCTCGGCGGTGTCGACCGCGAAGGTGGATCCCGGTGACCCGGTCTTCGCCGGGCACTTCCCGGGCTTTCCGGTGCTGCCCGGGGTGTACCTGGTCGAACTGGTCGGCCAGACCGTACGGGCGGCGCTGGGCGAGCGCTACCGCCCCGAGCTGGCCGCGATGGACCGGTGCCGCTTCCTCAGTCCGGTCGCCCCGGGCGACGAACTGCGGATCGAGGCGACGCTGTCCTGGTCCGGACCGGAACTGCGCTGCTCAGCCAAGATCAATACAGGTAGCGGTCCGGCCGCCGAACTGCGCCTGCGCTACCGACCGGAGGAGAACCGATGATCGGAGTCGCCGGGATCAGGAAGGTGATACCCCAGCGGTATCCGATCCTGCTGCTCGACCGGGTGGTCGAGCTGGTACCGGGTGAGCGGCTGGCCGCGCTCAAGGCGGTGAGCTGTAGCGAGGCCTGCTACGAACAGCTCGACGAGACCTCCGTGGACCGCGACTACGCGTACCCGGCGACGCTGATCGTCGAGTCGTGGGCCCAGGCGGCGGTGCTGCTCGCGAGCTGGGAGACTCCCAACCCGGACGTGCTGGCCGGGATGGTGGTGCTGGCCGGGTCCATCGGCAACGTCACCTTCGGCAACCCGGTCTACCCCGGTGACGTCCTCGAACACCGGGTCCGGCTGGTCAAGGTCGTCGGCGAGACGAGGATCCTCGAGGGCGAGACCGTGGTCGGCGGCGAGACGGTGATGCGGCTCGGCCAGTTCGTCCAGACCCTGCGCCCGCTGGACGCGTTGCGCCCGGCGAGCCCGACCCCGGTAACGGTGTGAGGAGTGCCGGCATGACCGACAACGAGCGACGGGTCGCCCTGGTCAGCGGCGGGTCCAGGGGCATCGGCCGGGCGGTGGTGAGCCGGCTGGCCGCCGACGGCTTCGACGTGGCCTTCTGCTTCCAGTCAAACGCGGAGGCGGCGGAACTGGCGGCCAAGGCCGCCCGCGAGGCGGGAGCCCGGGTACTGGCCCGGCAGGTCGACGTGGTGGACCTGGCGCAGGTACGCGACTTCGTCACCGCCACCGAGGACGAACTGGGCCCGATCGACGCCGTGGTGACCGTCGCCGGGGTGACCCGGGACCGGCCGTTGGTGCTGATGGGCGACGACGAGTGGCACGCCGTGCTGCGGACCAACCTGGACGGCACCTACACGGTGTGCCGGTCCGCGGTCTTCGCGATGATGAAGCGGAGGCGCGGCTCGGTGGTGACGCTCTCCTCGGTGGCCGGGGTGGCCGGCAACGCCGGGCAGACCAACTACTCGGCGTCCAAGGCCGGGATCATCGGCTTCACCAAGGCGCTGGCCAAGGAGATGGGCCGGTACGGCATCCGGGCCAACGTCGTCGCCCCCGGCTTCATCGAGACCGACATGACCGCGGGGCTCTCCCCGGCCGTCACCAAGGAGATGCTGGGCCGGATCCCGCTGGGCCGGTTCGGCCGGGCGGAGGAGACCGCCGACCTGGTCGGCTTCCTCGTCTCGGACCGGGCCTCCTACGTCACCGGCCAGGTCTTCCAAGTCGACGGCGGCATCGCGCTGTAGCGCACCCGCCCCGAAGCACCCGAGGAGTTTCCCATGGCGGTGCGCCGCACCCCACGGTTCTACTTCAGCCTGCGCAGCCCGTACTCCTGGCTCGCCTACCGGGACCTGCACCAGCGGTATCCGGAGCTGGTGTCCGAGTTGGACTGGGTGCCGTTCTGGGAGCCGGACGAGCGCAGTTCGCGGCTGCTCGCCGAGGCCGGCGGCGAGTTCGTCTACACCGCGATGTCCCGGGCCAAGCACCTCTACGTGCTCCAGGACGTCCGGCGGCTCACCGCCGAGCGCGGGCTGACGTTGCGCTGGCCGGTCGACCGGGAGCCGGTCTGGGAGATCCCGCACCTGGGTTACCTGGTGGCGGCCCGGCACGGCGCCGGGCCGGCGTACCTGGAGCGGGCGTACCGGGCCAGGTGGGTCCAGGGGCGGAACATCTGCGACCGGTCCACGGTCGCCGAGATCGCCGCCGAGCTCGGTCTCGACCCGGCCGAGCTCTCCGGGGCGGCGGACGATCCCGAGGTACGCCGCCAGGGCGTCGGGGCGCTGCTCGACATCTACCGCGACGGCGTCTTCGGGGTGCCGTTCTTCGTGCACGGCCTCGACCGGTTCTGGGGGGTGGACCGGCTGGCCGCGTTCGCCGCCTCGGTGGCCGCGAAGCGCCGTCCCGCCGAGCCGGCGCAGGTGCCGGGGGACGGGTCGGCGCCGGAGCCGGCGCTGGTGGGTGCGCCGGGCCGGACCGACGAGGGGCATGCCGGCGGCTGCGGCTGAGCCCGCCGATATAGCCCGAATATGGACGTCGATCGTACGGTCTGCCACGGAAACGCCGATGGCGCGGTGGATGCCGTACCGGAGAAGCCGGGGAAACAAACGTGTCCGAGTGGGGAAGCATCGTCGAGGCGGTCCGGCACAACGTGGCCGGATCGCCGGAACGGCAGGCGGTGGTGTTCTGCCGTGGTGCGGGGGAGCGGTTCGTCGAGTCGTCCCTGACGTACACCGAACTCGACCGGGTGGCCCGGTCGACAGCGGCCTGGCTGAGCCGGCGCTGCCGGCCGGGTGACCGGGCGCTGCTGCTCTATCCGACCGGGTTGGAGTTCGTGGCCGGCTTCCTGGGCTGCCTGTACGCGGGCGTGATCCCGGTGCCGGTGCCGCTGCCGGCGAACTACCGGCACCACGCCGACCGGACCAGCGCGATCGCCCGGAACGCGGACGTGGCGGTGGTGCTGACCGATCCGGGCAACCTGCGGGCGGTCGACGACTGGATGCTCCAGGAGGGACTGGACCAGCTGGCCTTCGCGGCGACCGACCTGGACGCCCCGGGCGTGGTCACCGGCGCGGGCGACCCGGGCGGGGAGCCGACCGACGGTGTCGGGACCGCGGCGGACGGGTGGCTGCCGTATCCGGCCCGCCCGGACGACATCGCGTTCCTCCAGTACACCTCGGGCTCGACCAGCGACCCGAAGGGCGTGATGGTCACCCACGGCAACGTGCTGCACAACATCGGCTCGGTGCACCGCACCCTCGGCTGGACCGACCAGACCCGGTTCTGTAGCTGGCTGCCGCTTTATCACGACATGGGCCTGATCGCGATGCTGATCGCGCCGCTGCTGCTGGGCAGCACCGCCGTGCTGATCCGGCCCAACGACTTCCTCAAGCGGCCGCACCTGTGGCTGGAGGCGATCGACCGGTACGGCGCCGAGGTGGCCTGCGCGCCGAACTTCGCGTACGACCTCTGCGCGCGGCTGCTCACCGACGACCAGGTGACCGGGCTGGACCTGTCCCGCTGGCGGTACGCCTGCAACGGCGCCGAGCCGATCGACCCGGCCACCCTGGAGCGGTTCGCCGCCCGGTTCGCCCCGGCCGGGTTCCGCTACGAGTCGTTCCTGCCGACGTACGGGCTGGCCGAGGCGACGCTCTGCGTCACCGGGGCCCGCCCGGCCGGCGCCCCGGTCACCGCGTACGTCGACCCCGACGAGCTGGCCCGGGACGTCTTCGCCCCGCTGCCCGCCGGTACGCCGGCCGGGCTGGCCCTGGTCGGCAGCGGCCGGGTCAACGCACTCGACGTACGGATCATCGACCCGACCACCTCCACGGTGCTGCCGGAGGGCCGGGTCGGCGAGGTGTGGATCCGGGGCGGCAGCGTGACCCGGGGCTACTGGGGGGACCCGGAGGCGACCCGGCGGGCCTTCGGCGCGGTGACCGCGGACGGCGACGGCGGCTTCCTGCGTACCGGTGACCTCGGCATCCTCGACGACGGCGAGCTGTACGTCACCGGCCGGATCAAGGAAATGATGATCGTGCACGGCCGCAACCTCTACCCGCACGACGTGGAGCGCGAGGTCCGGGAGGTGGCCGAGGCGTTCGCCGGGCTGCCCTGCGCGGTCTTCTCGGTGCCGGCGCCCCGGGAGGAGATCGTGGTGGTCCAGGAGCTCCGTACCCGGAGCCGGGACGCCGCCGAGATCGCGGGGCTGGCCGGTGCGGTCAGGTCGACGCTGAGCCGGGTCCTCGGGGTCCGGGTGGCGAACGTCGTCTTCGTCCGGGTCGGCCAGGTCCGGCGCACCACCAGCGGAAAGATCCAGCGCACCATGATGCGGGAACTCTTCGTCTCCGGCGTGCTGGACACGACGTACGAGGATCTCGACCCGGAGGTCCGGGACCGCTACCGGGCGGCGCGCGCCGCCCTGCCGGTGCCGGCCGGGCGGGGGTGACCGGGATGCGCTATCCCGCCTTCGCCCTCGCCGAACACCTCGACCACGGCCTCGGCGACCCGCACGACCCGGCCCGGGTGGCCTCGTTCGCCCGCTTGGTCGCGCTGGACGCCCGGGAGGAGTTCCCGGCGGAGATCTGCGCCGAGCTGGACCGGCTCGGGCTGCCCCGCTGGTACGTGCCGGCCGAGTTCGGCGGCGAGCTGCGCAGCTACGAGGAGCTGCTGCACGCGGTGCGGATCCTGGCCCGCCGGGACCTGACCGTCGCGATCGGACACGGCAAGACCTACCTCGGCGCGGTATCCGCCTGGGTGGGCGCCACCCCGGAGCAGGCCCGCCGGGTCGGTGCCGAGGTGCTCGCCGGCAGCGTCATCTCGCTGGCGCTGACCGAGCGGGAGCACGGCAGCGACCTGCTCGCCGGTGAGGTCTCGGCGGTGCCGACCGGCGCCGGTTACCGGGTCGACGGCGAGAAGTGGCTGATCAACAACGCCAGCCGGGGGGACCTGGTCTGCGTACTGGCCCGGACCGAGCCGGCCGGCGGCACCCGGGGGTTCAGCCTGTTGATGGTGGACAAGCGGCGGCTCGCCTCCGGCACGTTCCGCTGCCTGCCCAAGGAGCGCACCCACGGGGTACGCGGCGCGGACATCAGCGGGATCGCCTTCGCCGGCGCCGAGGTGCCGGCCGAGGCGCTGGTCGGTACGGCCGGCGCCGGCCCGGAGATCGTGCTGAAGAGTGTCCAGCTCACCCGCACCATGTGCGCGGCGATGTCGCTCGGCCTGGCCGACCAGGCGCTGCGGCTGGTCCTCGACTTCGCCGCCGGGCACCGGCTCTACGACCGGCCGCTGGTCGATCTGCCGCACGCGAACCGCACCCTGACCGAGGCGTACGTCGACCTGCTGATCGGCGAGGCCACCAGCGTGCTGACCGCGCGGGGCATCCACGCCACCCCCGGCGAGCTCAGCGTCACCTCGGCGGTCGCCAAGTACCTGGTGCCGACAATGATGGACCGGACCATCCCGCGACTCGGCCAGGTGCTCGGGGCCCGGGCCCTGCTCACCGAGGACCACGCCGACGGGCTGTTCCAGAAGATCGAACGCGACCACCGGATCGTCGGCATCTTCGACGGCAACACCCTGGTCAACCTGAACACCCTGGTGAACCAGTTCCCCGGCCTGGTCCGGGGCTACCGGCGGGGCGTGGTCGACCCGGGGCTGGCCGACACGGTCGAGCTGGCCCGCCCGCTGCCCGACTTCGACCGGAACCGGCTCGCGCTGCTGTCCCGGACCGGGTGCAGCGTGGTGCAGCAGCTACCGGCCGCCGTCGCCGAGGTGCTGGAGCTGGTCGACGCCGGGATCGCCCCGCCGGCCCTGGCCGTACAGGCCGAGACGCTGGCCGGGCTGGTCGACGGGCTGCACGAGCGGATGGCCGCGTACCGCCCGCAACCCCGGCAGGTGCCGGCCGAGGCGTTCCGGATGGCCGGCGAGTACGCGCTCGCCTTCGCCGCCGCCGCCTGCCTGCACCTGTGGCTGCGCAACCGGCACTGGCTGGCCGACGGTCCGACCGCGCCGCTCTGGGCGGACGCCCGCTGGCTGCGCGCCTGCCTGCACCGGCTGATCGGGCAGCTCCGGCCGGCGACCGCGACCGGACCCGAACCCGACGACGGCGAGGACTACGACCGGCTGCTGCCGGACCTGCGCGCCCAGCACCACGAGGGCCGGCTCTTCTCCCTGCTCCCGGCCCGGCTCGCCGAGGCGGGCGTGCAGACGCCCGAGCCGCCGTCCCGGCTCGCCGAGGCGGCCGGGCAGCCGTCCGAGTCTCCGGCGCGTCCCGCCGGGACGGCCGCACAGCTTTCCGAGGTGGCCCGATGACCGTCGACACCGCCGCCGTGCCCGGCACGGCCCCGGCCGCCGAGCCGGACCTGGAGACGTACCTGGGAAATCCGCACGACCCGGCGAACCCGGTCGGCTATCCGGCGCTGCTCGCCGCCGACGAGCGCGGCGAACTGCTCGCCGCCGGCGAGCGGGCACTCGACGGGTACGGGCTGAACGCCGAGTTCGTGCCCCGGGCCCTCGGCGGCCGGTTCGACCGGGCCGACCGGCTGGCCCAGGTGCTGCGCGCGGTGTTCCGCCGGGACACCACCCTCGGGGTCGGCTACGGGGTCACCACCTTCATCGCCGCCACCCCGGTCTGGACCAACGGCACCGCCGAGCAGCGGCGCTGGATGGCCGACCTGCTGCTGCGGCACGGCAAGGCGTCGGCCGGCTACAACGAGCTGGCGCACGGCACCGACTTCGGTCGGGCCGAGCTGCGGGCCGACCTCGCCGGCGACCGCTTCGTGGTGAACGGTCGCAAGGAGATGGTCGGCAACCTGAGCCGGGCGGACGCGGTGACGCTCTTCGCCCGCACCGACGACCGGCCGGGCAGCCGCAGCCACTCGCACCTGCTGCTGGACATGGCCGCGCTGCCGGGGGCGCACCGCCGGCACCTGCGCCGGTACCGCACCGCCGGTGTCCGCGGGGTGCTGCTCGGCGGGCTGGAGTTCGTCGACTGCCCGGTACCGGCCGACGCGGTCGTCGGGGAACTCGGCGGCGCCATGGAGACGGTGCTGCGGGCGTTCCAGGTGACCCGGGGCGTGCTGCCCGGGATGGCCGTCGGGATCGTCGACACCCAACTGCGTACGGTGCTGCGGTTCGCCCTCGACCGCCGGCTGTACGGGCTGCCGGTGGCCGAGCTGCCGCACGCCCGGACCGCCCTGGTAGACGCCTTCCTGGACCTGCTGATCAGCGACTGCCTGGCCACCGTGGTCGCCCGGGCCCTGCACGTGCTGCCGGACCAGACGAGTGTCTACAGCGCCGCCGTGAAATACCTGGTGCCGAAGATGTTGCAGGAGGCGGCGCACCGGCTCTCGGTGGTGCTGGGCGCCCGGTCGTACCTGCGGGACGGCCCGTACGGGATCTTCCAGAAGAATCTGCGGGACCTGCTCGCCGCGACGCTCACCCACGCCAGCGCGGCGGTCTGCCAGGCGACGATCATCCCGCAGCTACCCCGGCTGGCCCAGCAGGGCTGGCGCTCGTCGCCGGCTGCGCCACCGGCACTGTTCCGGCTCGGCGACCCGCTGCCCCCGCTGGACTTCGCCGGCATCGGGCTCTCCGCCCGGGGCGTGGACAGCCTGGCCGTCACGCTGCGGGAGTACGGCGCCGGACCGGGTGCCGACCCGGCGGTCGCCCGGCTCTGCGGGGTCTTCACCGCCGAACTCGACCGGCTCGCCGAGGTCTGCGCCGACCTGCTGCCCCGGGACCGGACGGTGATCGCCGGCCGGCGCAGCTTCGACCTGACCGACCGGTACGCCACCGTGCTGGCCGCCGCCGCCTGCCTCGGGGTGTGGCGGTACAACCAGGACGACCCGTTCCTGCGGGACACCCCGTGGCTGCTCGCCGCGCTGTCCCGGCTGGCCGGACGGCTGGGCATCGACCCGGGCGCGGCACCGGACGGGCTGGAGCGACACCTCTTCGTCGAGCTGCTGGAGCGTCACCAGGACAACCGCGGCTTCGATCTCGTCAACCGGCGTCTGGCCGGCTGACCATCTCCGTCCGTACGCCTAAGGAGTGCACCATGTCCGGAACCATCCAAGACACGTCCGTCGAGGCCATCCGCACCTGGCTGGTCGGCCGGATCGCCTTCTACCTGCAACGGCCGGCCGAGGAGATCGACGCCGACGCGCCGCTGGTCGAGATCGGCCTCGACTCGGTCTACGCGATGACCCTGAGCGGGGACGTGGAGGAGCGGTTCGACCTCGAGGTGGAGCCCACGATGGCCTGGGACCACCCGAACGTGAACGCCCTCGCCGGCTACCTGCACGGCGTGCTGGAGTCGCGAGGATGACCGTGCAGGGCATCCGTCCGGGCGGGTCGCCGGCCGGGTCGGGCCAGTCGCCGGCCGGGCCGGCCGAAACGCTGCCCGGCCCCGGCCATCCGCTCTCGGTCGGGCAGGAGGCGCTCTGGTTCCTCTACCAGCTCGCGCCGGAGAGCCCGGCGTACAACATCACGCTCGCGGTCCGGGTCCGGACCGCGCTGGACGTCGCGGCGCTGGGCCGGGCGGTCGACGCGCTGGTGGCCCGGCATCCCATGCTCGGCACGGCCTTCGCCGAGGTCGACGGGGTGCCCCGGCAGTTCGTCCCGCCGCCCGGTGCCGCGGCGGCGGGCGGCTCCCGGTGGCTGGAGATCCGGGACGTGCCGGGCCGCACCGACGAGGCGCTGCTCGGGCTGGCCCGGTCGGTCGGCGAGGTGCCGTTCCGGCTCGGTGCCGGAGACGTCTTCCGGGTGGTGCTGCTGCGCCGCGCGCCCGACGACGCCGCCCTGGTGCTGGTCACCCACCACATCATCAGCGACGCCACCTCGCAGTGGCTGCTGCTGCGCGACCTGCTGGCCGGATACCGGGGGATCGCGGCCGGCGGCGCCCCGGACTGGGCGCCGCTGACCGCCAGCTTCCTGGACTACGTCGAGGCGGAGCGGGTACTACTCGACTCGCCCCGGCGGGACCGGCTGGAACGGTACTGGCGGAACCGCTGCACCGGGGTGTCGGCCGGGGCGATCCCGGTCGACCGGCCCCGGCCGGAGCGGCAGACCTTCGACGGCGCGACCCACCACCTGACGCTCCCCGACGAGCTGACGGCCCGGGTCCGGGCGGCGGCCTCGGCGGCCGGGGTGACCCCGTTCGCGTTCCTGCTCGGGGTCTTCCAGGCGACCCTGTTCCGGTACGGCGGCCAGGACGACTTCGCGCTCGGCTGCCCGGTGGCGACCCGGCACGGCCGGGGGCTGCGGGACGTGGTCGGCTATCTGGTCAACACCCTGGTGTTGCGTTCGTCGTTCGCGTCCGGGGCCACCTTCGCCGATGCCGTGGCGGCGGCGCACCGGGAACTCCTCTCCGGACTGGGCCACGTCGGGTACCCGTTCCCGCTGCTGGACCGGATGCTCGGTGGGGCCCGCGGCACCAGCCGGTCGCCGCTGTTCCGGATCGCCTTCACGATGGTGGCGGCGGACCGGCTCGACCCGCCGCTGCCGCTGGTGCCGGAGGGCGCCGTGGTGGGCCCGGAGATCTCCTACGCGGGGCTGCGGCTGGCCGCGTTCGACGTACCGCAGCTGGAGGGGCAGTTCGACCTCAACGTGGAGCTGCGCCAGGCGGAAGATTCATTCACCGGTGCCTTCCGGTACAACACGGATTTGTTCGATAGTGCGACCATAGAGCGGCTTACCGGGCACTACCGCCGGCTGCTGGAGGCGGCCACCGCCGACCCGACGCGCCGGATCGACCGGGTCTCCCTTGTCGACAGCGCACAACTGGAACAACTGCTCGCGTTGGGTACCGGCGGAGTCTCGCCCGGGCAGTGAACCTTCTTCAACCTGAACCGTGCGGCGCTCGCGTACCGCGTCCGGCCGCAAGGGCGGTCGAAGAAGGTTCAGCGGCCCAGGGAACCGCCCGAAACCCGGGACACCTCAGGGTCGCCGGTCCGGGGGTTCTCAGGGTGGTATCTCATGTGTCGATCTAACGATCAGTGATTGGATGCTCGCTATGGAGCAGGCTGTGCGGCTGGAGTCGCTGAGCAAGACGTACGGTTCGGGTCAGAACGCGGTGACCGCCCTGAGGGACGTGTCGCTCGATCTCCGGGCCGGAAGCTTCACCGCGATCATGGGGCCGTCCGGCTCGGGCAAGTCGACCCTGTTGCAGTGCGCGGCGGGGCTGGACCGGCCGACCGGCGGCCGGGTGGTGATCGGCGGCACCGACCTGACCGGGCTGAGCGAGACCGCGCTGACCCTGCTCCGGCGAGACAAGATCGGCTTCGTCTTCCAGGCGTTCAACCTGCTGCCGTCGCTGACCGCCGAGCAGAACGTGGCGCTGCCGCTGCGGCTGGCCGGGCGCAAGCCGAGCCGGTCCGAGGTGGCGGAGGTACTCGCCGAGGTGGGGCTCGGCAACCGGGGCGGGCACCGGCCGGCGCAGCTCTCCGGCGGCCAGCAGCAGCGGGTCGCGATCGCCCGCGCCCTGGTGACGAAGCCGGCGGTGCTCTTCGCGGACGAGCCGACCGGTGCGCTGGACACCAGCACCAGCCGGGAGGTGCTGGCGCTGCTGCGCGGCCTGGTCGACCGGCACGGGCAGACCATCGTGATGGTGACGCACGACCCGGTGACCGCCGCCAACGCGGACCGGGTGGTCTTCCTCGCCGACGGTGCGCTCGCCGGTGAGCTGGTCAACCCGACGGCCGAGGCGATCGCCGCCCGGATGACGCGCATGGAGGTCGGCGCGTGCTGAGCATCGCGTTGCAGACGCTGCGGGTGCGCTGGGCCGCCTTCGTCGGTACGTTCGTCGCGCTGACCCTGGGCGCTGGCATGATCGCCGCGATGGGGCTGGAGATCGGCGCCACCCTGGGGCTGCCCGAGCGGGCGCCACAGCGGTTCGCCGCCGCCCCGGTGGTGGTCGCCGCGCTCGACCCGGAGTGGGATCCGGCTCGGCACGACCCGGGCAGCCGTTCGCTGATCCAGGCCCGGGGCATCTCCGACGGGCTGGCTGCCGAGGTCGGGGCGCTGGGTCGCACCGTCCCGGTCCGCAGCTTCTACGCCCAGCTCTCCGGCGGCGCCGACGACCAGGTCGGGCACGGCTGGTCCAGCGCCGAGTTCGCCCCGTACGCGCTGGCCGCCGGCCGGCCGCCGCAGGCCGACAACGAGGTCGTGGTGCCGAGCGGCGGTGCCGGACCGGGCGAGCGGGTCACCGTCTTCAGCACCGGGGGGCCGCGCGACTACACGGTCGCCGGGGTGACGGCGCCGGCCGACTTCGAGTCCGCGGTCTTCTTCACCGAGGCGGAGGCGGCCCGGCTCTCGCCCCGGGTCGAGGCGCTGGTCTCCTACGGGGCACCGGAGGCGGTGCGGCAGGCCGTCGGCGGGGACGCCGAAGTACTCACCGGGCAGCGGCGCAACGTGCTGGACCCGAGCTACAACGCCGACCGGGAGGCGATCGACAACACCCAGACGCTGCTGCCGATCACCGCCGTGGTCGCCGGCTTCGTCTCGGTCTTCCTGGTCGCCTCGACCTTCGCCTTCGCGGTCGCCCAGCGGCGCCGGGAGATCGCCCTGCTCCGCACGGTCGGCGCCACGCCCCGGCAGGTACGCCGGATGGTGCTGGCCGAGGCGTTCGTGGTCGGGCTCACCTCGGCGGTCGTCGGCTGCGCGCTCGGGCTGGGCGCCGCGCCGCTGCTGGCCGACGGAATGGTCGAGCTGGGGCTCGCCCCGCCGTGGTTCACCGTCGAGTTCTCCACCGGGCCGGCGGTCTGGGTGCCGTTGCTGATCGCCTTCGGCGTGGGGCTGGGAGTGGCGCTGGCCGGGGTCTGGGCGGCGTCCCGCCGGGCCGGCGACGTACGCCCGATCGAGGCGCTCCGGGACGCCGCCGTGGACTCCCGCACCATGACCTCCGGCCGGTGGCTCTACGGGCTGATGGCGCTGGCCTTCGGCCTGGTCACCATCGGTTGGGTGGCGGTGGTGAACCCGGGCATGGTGATGGTGCCGACCCGGTACATCGGGGTGCTGATGTTGCCGATCCTCGCCTTCGCGCTGCTCGCCCCGGTGGTGGTCAAGCCGATCGCCCGGTTGATCACCTGGCCGCTCGGACGGCTCGGCGGCGCCGCCGGGATGCTGGTCCGGGAGAGCGCGCTGACCGCGGTGCGGCGTACCGCGGCCACCGCCGCGCCGGTGCTGCTCACCGTCGGGCTCTCCATCTCGCTGCTCGGCGCGGCCGCCACCATCGACCGGGCCAAGGACAGCGGCCGGCGCAACCAGGTGACCGCCGACTTCGTGGTGACCCCGGACGGCACGCCCGGGGTCAACGAGGCGGTCACCGAGCGGGTCCGGGCGATCCCCGGCGTCGACGTGGTCGCCGCGCTGCCGACCATGGTGTACGCCCGGGACGACGCCCGGCTGGCCGACTACGAGGCGCTGGCCGTCGACCCGGCGGCGCTGTCCAGCACCCTGACCCTGCCGGTCGACGAGGGCTCCCCGGCGGACCTGCGCGACGACACCATCATCGTCAACGACGACTGGGGAGTCGGGGTCGGCGAGACCGTCGAGGTCTTCATGGCCGACGGCAGTACGGTGCCGCTGCGGGTGGTGGCGGTGCTCAACACCACCTCGGGCAGCAACGACGTCGCCTACCTGAGCACGAGGTACGCCGGCACCGCCAAGTACGCCTTCACCGGTCTGGCCCGCCGGATCTACGTCTCGTTGCAAGAGGGCACCGACCCGGCGACCGTCCGGTCGGCCCTGGCCAGCGCCACGGCCGGGCTGGGTGCCCGCGCGGTTCCGGCCGAGGACTGGCTCGGCGAGGAGAGCAGCGAGAACAGCCAGGCAAGCACGCTGGGCATGGTGCTGGTGCTCGGCATCGCGATCGTCTTCTGCTTCATCGCCATCGTCAACACGCTGGTGATGGCGACCTCGGACCGGCTCCGGGACCTGGCGATCCTGCGGCTGGCCGGGGCCACCCCGCCACAGGTGCTCCGGGTCTTCGCCGCCGAGTCGCTGCTGGTGGCCGGGGTCGGCGTACTGCTCGCGGTGGGGGCGTCGGCGGTGAACCTGGTCGGGCTGCGGCTCGCCCTGGGGCAGCTCGTCGGGGCCACCCCGGTCAGCGTGCCGTGGGGCACGGTCGCCCTGATCGCGGTGATCAGCGCCGCGCTGGCCGTACTCGGTGCCGTGGTGCCGGTCCGGCTCGCGAACCGGACCCGCGCGGTGGAGTTGGCCGGCGTACGCGAATAACCCGCCCACATCGGACCCACCGGGCTCCGCCGTCCCCGACTTTCGGGGCGGCGGAGCCCGGCTCGTTTTCGAAGATAGTTTCGATATGGGGCTGGTATAGCCGCGGGTCGCAGGATGTCAAGGAGCCGAGAAAGCAGGCCGGCGCCAACCGTGGGAACGGCACCTGGCGGTGACGTTTCCTGGGAACGTAACTGACCCGCGAAGGGAAAGCCGTGCCAATGGACCTTTTACGACCTGGAGAGCACGGCGCCTGCACGCCGGCCTTCACCGGCGGCCACGACCAACCTCAAGGGGAGGTTGAAAAAGGTTCACCGCCTGCGCTGAAGGGCATCCTCGCGGCCGTCGGGAACACCCCTCTGGTGGAACTGGAACGCCTGATACCCGATTCACGAATTAAGGTGTTCGCGAAGCTGGAGCGGTTCAATCCCGGCGGCAGCGTCAAGGATCGGACCGCACTGAGCATGCTGCTGGAGAAAATTCGCAGCGGCGAGCTCCAGCCGGGCCGATCGGTGGTGGTCGAGTCCAGCTCGGGAAATCTGGCGGTCGGGCTCGCCCAGATCTGCCGGTATTTCGGGCTCCGGTTCGTCTGCGTGGTGGACGCCAAGACGACCGAACAGAACATCGCGATACTGCGGGCGTACCAGGCGTCGGTCGAGGTGGTGAACCGGCCCGACCCGGACAGCGGCGAGTACCTGCCGGTGCGGGTACGCCGGGTCCGCGAACTGGTGTCGAACACCCCGCACGCGTTCTGGCCCAACCAGTACGCGAACCCGCTCAACCCGATCGCGCACCGGCAGACCATGGGCGAGATCGTCGAGGCGCTCGACGGTTCCGTCGACTACCTGTTCTGCGCGGTCAGCTCCTGCGGCACCCTGCGCGGCTGTGCGGACTACGTCCGCGAGCACGGGTTGAACACGAAGATCGTCGCGGTCGACGCGGTCGGCAGCATGATCTTCGACGGGCAGCAGCCGATCGAGCGGCTGCTCCCCGGGCACGGCGCGTCGCTGCGGCCGGGACTCTTCGACCCGGACGCCGCCGACGAGGTCATCCACGTGACCGACCTCGAGTGCGTCGCCGCCTGCCGCCGGCTCACCGCCCGGGAGGCGATCCTGGCCGGCGGTTCCTCCGGGGCCACCGTCGCGGCCCTGGAGCGGCGCAGCCGGAACATTCCCGAGGACGCGAGATGTGTGCTCATCTTCCCCGACGGTGGCGACCGCTACCTTGACACGATCTACTCCGACGACTGGGTACGGAACCGCTTCGGTGAGGTTTCGCACCTCTGGAAGGAAGCTGCCGGTGGTGATCAGGCCTGATGCTGATCCTTCGATATGACGACGTGCAACAGATCCTGGCCGAGCGCGAACTCGCGTTGATCGAGCTGGTCGGCGAGGCGTACAAGTTGCACGATGAGGGTGCCACCGCGGTGCCGCACTCGATATTCCTCCGCTTTCCCGACCAGCCCCGCAACCGGATCATCGGGCTGCCCGCGTACGTCGGCGGGAACTCACCGGCCGCCGGGATGAAGTGGATCGCCTCCTGGCCGGGGAACATCACCACCGGGCTGGCCCGGGCCAGCGCCAGCATCCTGGTCAACGACCTGGAGACCGGGCAGCCGACGGCGCTGCTCGAAGGCTCGGTGATCTCGGCCAAGCGGACCGCGGCCAGTGCCGCGCTCGCCGCCCGGCTGCTGGTCCGCGAGCCGGGCCCGAGCGGGGTGGCCCTGATCGGCTGCGGCGTGATCAACCTGGAGGTGCTGCGCTTCCTGCTCGCCGCGCTGCCGACGCTGACCGAGGTGACCCTCTTCGACAACGACTGCACCCGGGCGGCCGCGTTCGCCCGCAACTGCGCCGACCTATCGCCGACCCTGCACGTCACGCTGGCCGCCGACGCCGGCCGGGCCGTCGCGGCGCACGACCTGGTCTCGATCGCCACCACGGCGGCCGAGCCGCACCTCGACCTCGGCCCGGCCCGGCCCGGCACCCTCGTGCTGCACGTCTCGCTGCGCGACCTGACCCCGGCGACGATCCTGGCCAGTCAGAACGTGGTCGACGACGCCGACCACGTGTGCCGGGAGCAGACCTCGCTGCACCTCACCGAGCAGCAGGTGGGGCACCGGGACTTCATCGACGCGCCGATCGGCCAGATCCTGCGCGGCACCGGCGGCTTCCGACGCGATCCCGACCGGACGGTGGTCTTCTCGCCGTTCGGCCTCGGCGCCCTGGACATCGCCCTCGCGGAGTTCGTCCGGGCCGCCGCCGTCGAGCGGGGCCTCGGCATCCGCGTCGACGACTTCCTGCCCGCCACCGGCGGCACCGCGTGGCACCGCGAATCCCAGGTGATCCCGCCCGCTTCGGGTGGCACCGCGAATCCCAGGTGATCCGGCCCTCGGCCGGAGTCCCGACAACCACAAGGAGTTCCGATGGCTGACGAGCAGACCGACGACCGGGTGTACCGGGTGGTCCGCAACGACGAGGAGCAGTACTCCATCTGGCCCGCCGACCGGGATCTGCCGGCGGGCTGGCACGCCGAGGGCACCGAGGGCCCGCGTGCCGACTGCCTCGCCCGGATCGGCGAGGTCTGGACCGACATGCGCCCGCTGAGCCTGCGCCAGCGGATGGCGGCGGCACAGAGCTGACCGCCCCCGCGACAAGGTGAGGAGCACCGATGAACCCCGATCGAAGCCGGACTGACCTGGTCGGCGACTCCAGCGGGCCGGCGACCGTCGCCGGGTCCGCCAACATCCTGCCGGCGCTGGTCGCCCGCCAGGTGGCGGCCACGCCCGACGCGGTCGCCGTACTGGCCGGCGACGTCGAGGTGACGTACGCCGAACTGGACCGCCGGGCCAACCGGCTGGCCCGGTACCTGCGCGACCTCGGTGCCGGGCCCGACACGCTGGTCGGGGTCTGCCTGCCCCGCGACGTGGACCTGGTCGTCGCGCTGCTCGGCGTCTGGAAGGCGGGTGCCGGCTACGTACCGCTGACTCCGGACCACCCTCGGGACTGGGCGAACTGGGTGCTGACCGACACCGGCGCCGGGATCGTGCTGACCGGATCGGCCCACGCCGACCTGGTGGCCGGCACCGGCGCCCGGGTGGTCCGCCTCGACGACATCTCGGCCGAGCTGGCCGGGCTGCCCGACGAGGCGCCGGTCAACCCGGCGACCGGGGACGACCTCGCCTACGCGATCTACACCTCGGGTTCCACCGGCCGGCCCAAGGGCGTGATGATCAGCCACGCGGCGATCGCCAACCGGGTCGACTGGGCGGTGCGGCAGCACGGCCTCGGCCCGGCCGACCGGGTGTTGCAGAAGACCGCGCTCACCTTCGACGCGGCCTGCTGGGAGTTCTTCGCCCCGCTGGTCAGCGGCGGCACCGTGGCGCTCGCACCGGTCGGCGCCGAGCGCGACCCGGCGGCGCTGGTCCGGGCGATCAGCCGGTACGGCGTCACCGTCTTCCAGGGCGTGCCGTCGGTGCTCCGGCTGGTCGCCGACGATCCGGGCTGGCGGGACTGCAGCTCCCTGCGGCTGCTCTTCTCGGCCGGCGAGCCCCTGCACGCCGAGCTGTGCCGACGGCTCACCGACGGGCTCAAGGTCACCCTCTGGAACACGTACGGGCCGACCGAGTGCGCCATCGACGTGACCGCGCACCCGTACGACCCGGCGCTGCCGACCGGCCCGGTGCCGATCGGCCGGCCGCTGGCCAACCTGCGGGTGCTGGTACTGGACGGAAACGGCGACCCGGTGCCGGTCGGGGTCGCCGGTGAGCTGCACGCCGGCGGGGTCGGGGTGGCCCGGGGCTACCTCGGCCGGCCGGACCTGACCGCCGAGAAGTTCGTCCCGGACCCGTACGGGCCGCCCGGGTCCCGGCTCTACCGCACCGGCGACCTGGTGCGGTGGCGGGCCGACGCCACCCTGGAGTACATCGGGCGGCTCGACCACCAGGTCAAGGTGAACGGGGTCCGGATCGAGCCCGGTGAGGTGGAGTCGGCGCTGGTCGCCCACCCGGACGTCAGTGCCGCCGTGGTGCTGGCGGTGGAGACCGCCGAGGGCGGCAAGCGGCTCGTCGGGTATGTCACCGGGGAGCGGGTGCCGGCCGCCGACCGGCTGCGTACCTTCCTGCGGGACCGGCTGCCCGACCCGATGATCCCGGCCGCCTTCGTGGCCCTGCCGGAGTTCCCGCTGGGCGGCAGCGGCAAGGTGGACCGGGCGGCGCTGCCGGCGCCGGACGCCGCGGCCGAGGACGGCCGCCCGCCGTACGTGGCGCCGCGCAACGCCGCCGAGCGGCTGGTCGCCCGGGCCTGGGCGGAACTGCTCCGGGTCGACCAGGTCGGCGTGCACGACGACTTCTTCTCGCTCGGCGGCTCCTCGCTGCTGCTGACCCGGCTCGCCAACCAACTCCGGGCGGCCTCCGGCAGCAAGGTCGCGCTGCGCGGCCTCTTCGCCGCGCCCACCGTGGAGCAGCAGGCGAAGCTGATCGCGGTGCCGTCCGACGACGGCCCGCCGATCATTCCGGTGCCCCGGACCGGGCCGCTGCCGCTGTCGTTCGGGCAGCGCCGGCTCTGGTTCCTGGACCGGCTGGAGCCCGGCAACACCGAGTGGGTCGCCCCGCTCTTCGTCCGGCTCGGCCCCGAGGTCGACCAGAGTACCGTCCGGCGGGCGTTGGACGCGCTGGCCGGGCGGCACGAGATCCTCCGTACCCGGTACGTCGAGGAGGGCGGCGAGCCCCGCCAGGTGATCGACGCACCGGGACCGGTCGAGCTGCGGGTGGTCGAGGCCGACGCCGCCGACCTGGAGACGGTGTTCCGGGGCGAGTTCGAGCGCGGCTTCAACCTGGCCACCGGCCCGGTCTGGCGGGCACTGCTGGTCCGCTTCCCCGGCACGCCGACGCCCACCCCGCCGACCTCGGTGCGGATCCCGGCCACCGCCGGCCGTGCCCCGGCGGGCGAGTCGGTGCTGCTGCTCACCCTGCACCACATCGCCTGCGACGGCTGGTCGTCCGTGGTGCTGGAACGGGAGCTGCGGGAACTCTGCGCCGCGGTGGCGGCCGGGCGTGCCCCGGAACTGCCGGCGCAGCCGGTCCAGTACCCGGACTTCGCGCACTGGCAGCAGGGCTGGCTGACCGAGGAGGTGCTGGCGGCCGAGCTGGCGTACTGGCGGAAGGCCCTCGACGGGCTCGGGCCGCTGGACCTGCCGACCGACCGCCCCCGACCGGCCCGCCGCGACCCGAAGGGCGCGCTCGCCCCGTTCACCATCCCGACCGAGCTGGCCGCCGCGATCCGCGACCTGGGCCGGCGGTACGGCGCCTCGCCGTACATGACGATGCTGACCGCGTTCAGCACGCTGCTCGCCCGGTACGCCGGACGCTGGGACGTCGCCGTCGGCACCCCGGTGGCCGGCCGCAACCGGCCCGAGCTGGAGGACATGGTCGGGTTCTTCCTCAACTCGCTGGTGCTGCGGCCGAACCTCACCGCGGGGATGCGGTTCGGCGAGGCGCTGGAGGCGACCCGGGAGGTCTGCCGGGCCGCGTTCGCGCACCAGACGCTGCCGTTCGAGCAGCTCGTCGACGACCTCCAGCCGGACCGGGACATGTCCCGTACCCCGCTGTTCCAGGTCGCGTTCGACCTGCATGACGAGGGGCTGACCGGCGGGGCGGTGCGGGCCGACGACCTGGCGGCGTTCACCGAGGCGTGGCAGATCGCCAAGACCGACCTGACGCTCTTCGTCCGGATCCAGGAAGACGGCACGATGCTCGGCGCCCTGGAGTACGCGACCGCGCTCTTCGACCGCTCCACCGTGGACCGGATGGGCGGGCACCTGGTCCGGCTGCTCCAGGCGGTCACCGCCGATCCGGAGCTGCGGCTCGGCGCGGTGGACTTCCTCGACCCGGTCGACGAGCTGATCGGCACCGGCCGGAGCGACCCGTTCCGTACCGGTACCCCGGACCGCTGCCTGCACCAGGTCTTCGAGGAGCGGGTGCTGCTCGCCCCGGACGCGGTGGCGGTGACCTTCGAGGGTGTCTCGTTGACGTACGCCGAGGTGAACGTCCGGGCGAACCGGCTGGCACACCGGCTGCGGGCGTTGGGTGCGGGGCCGGAGTCCCTGGTCGGGGTCTGCCTGGAGCGGGGGATCGACCTCGTTCCGGCGTTGCTGGGGGTGCTGAAGTCGGGTGCGGCGTACCTGCCGTTGGACCCGGCGCAGCCGGTGGACCGGCTCGGCTTCATGGTCGCCGACGCGGGTGCACCGGTGATCGTGACGCAGGCGTCGCTGGTCGGCACCGTCTCCGGGTTCTTCGACGGCGAGCTGCTGGTGCTGGACGAGGAGGACCTGTCGGGACTGCCGGCGGAGAACCCCTCGCCGGTCTCCCACCCCGAAGACCTGATCTACGTGATCTACACGTCGGGTTCGACCGGCCGGCCCAAGGGCGTCTGCCTGACCCATGCCAACGTGTTCCGGCTGTTCAGCACCACCCGGTCGCACTACCGGTTCTCCGCCGACGACGTGTGGCCGCTGTTCCACTCGTACGCCTTCGACGTCTCGGTCTGGGAACTCTGGGGCGCGCTGCTCTACGGCGGCCGCCTGGTGGTGGTGCCGCGCGAGGTGACCCGGTTGCCGGACGAGTTCCTGGAGCTCCTGGTCGCCGAGCGGGTGACGGTGCTCAACCAGACCCCGTCGGCGTTTCGCAGCCTGGTCGGGTTCACCCGGGACGGTGACCCGAGGCTGGACCGGTTGGCGTTGCGGGCGGTGATTTTCGCCGGCGAGAAGCTGGAGATGGCCGAGTTGGCGCCCTGGACCGACCGGTTCGGGCTGGACCGGCCGGCGCTGCTCAACATGTACGGCATCACCGAGACGACGGTGCACTCCAGCTTCCACCAGGTACGCCCGCAGGACATCACCGACCCGGGCAACCCGGTCGGGTACCCCCTCGGCGACCTGCGGATCTACCTCCTCGACGGGTACGGCAACCTGGTCCCGGTCGGGGTGCCCGGCGAGATCCACGTGGGTGGTCCCGGCGTGGCCCGGGGCTATTTGAACCGGCCGGAGTTGACCGCGCAGCGGTTCGTGCCGGACCCGTTCGCGGTCGAGGCGGGGGCCCGGATGTACCGCAGTGGTGACCTGGCCAGGCGCCGGCCCGACGGTGGGCTGGACTTCCTGGGCCGGATCGACGACCAGGTGCAGATCCGGGGCTACCGGGTCGAGCTGGGCGAGATCGAGACCGTGCTCGCCGCGCATCCCGGGGTCCGGGACGCGGTGGTGCTGACCGACGAGCCGGAGCCGGGGCAGCCCCGGATCGTCGCCTACTACGTACCCGACGCCGACAACCCACCGGTCGTCCCCGACCTGGCCGGCCACTGCGGCAGGCGGCTGCCCGACTACATGGTGCCGGGCGTGTTCGTGCCGCTGGCGAAGATTCCGCTCACCGCCAACGGCAAGCTCGACCGCCGCGCGCTGCCGACCCCGGCCCGGACCGTCGCCGAGCTGGACGCGGCGGGCCACGTCGCGCCGCAGGGCCCGGTCGAGGAGCGGATCGCCGAGATCTGGGCCGAGCTGCTCGACGTCGACGCCGGTACCCAGACGAACTTCTTCACCGTCGGTGGCCACTCGATCCTCGCGGTCCGGCTGGCCTCCCGGATCCAGGAGGAGTTCGAGATCGACCTTCCGGTCCGGACCGTCTTCGAGCGGCCCACGATCGCGCGGATCGCCGAGGCGGTCGAGGAGCGGATCCGCGCCGAGATCGATGAGCTTTCCGAATCCGACCTGCTGGCCGGCCTGGCGTTGCTGAAGGAGCAGAACAGATGAGCACGGGCGAGGGCACGATCGAGCGCAGTGTCGAGGCGGCCCGCGAGGAACTGCTGCGGGCCAGGCTCGCCGGGCGGCTGCGCGGCGCCCGTCGCGCGGCGCTGAGCCGGGTGGACCGGAACGGCCCGCTGCCGCTCTCCTTCGGGCAGCAGCAGATGTGGTTCCTGAGCCGGCTGGACCCGGGTAGCTGGGAGTACCTGGTGCCGCTCGCGCTGCGGCTGCGCGGCCCGCTGGACTCCGCCGCACTGCGCCGGGCGCTGACCGAGCTGGTCGGCCGGCACGAGATCCTGCGTACCCGGTACGCGCTGGTCGCGGGCGAGCCGATCCAGGTGATCGACCCGGCCGGTCCGGTGCGGCTGGCGGTCTCGGACCTGACCGACCTGCCCGAGGCGGAGCGGGAGCGCCGCGGCTTCGAGCGGGCCGCCGAGGAGCCGTCGATCCCGTTCGACCTGGCCACCCAGTGGCCGGTACGGGCCCGGCTGGTCCGGCTGGCCGACGACGACCACCTGCTGGTCGTGGTCTTCCACCACGTCGCCTGCGACGCCTGGTCGGTCGGGGTCTTCGCCGAGGAACTCAGCGAGCTGTACGCGGCCGCGCTCGCCGGCCGCCCCAGCACCCTCGCCCCGCTGCCGGTGCAGTACGCCGACTACGCCGCCTGGGAACGGAACCGGTCGGAGGCGGAGCACCAGCGGCACCTGGACTACTGGCGGCGGCAGCTCGGCGGGGTGCCGCCGCTGGACCTGCCGGCGGACCGGCCCCGCCCGGCGACCCGGGACTGGGCCGGTGCGGTGGTCGAGGTGGAGCTGCCGGCCGGGCTCGGCGGCCAGCTCCGCGACCTCGCCCAGCGGCACGACGCGACCCTGTTCATGGTGCTGCTCACCGGCTACCAGGCGCTGCTGTCCCGGTACACCGGCGGCACCGACATCCCGGTCGGCACGGTGGTCTCCGGGCGCAACCGGCCGGAGCTGTCCCGGCTGATCGGCTACGGCATCAACAGCCTGGTGATGCGGGCCCGGTGGGACTCCGACATCACCTTCGGCGAGCTGCTGGCCGCCAACCGGCAGACCGTGCTGGCCGCCTTCGACCATCAGGAGGTGCCGTTCGGGCAGCTCGTCGACGAGCTCCAGCCGGAGCGGGACATGTCCCGTACCCCGCTGTTCCAGGTCGCCTTCACCATGCACGAGTCGGGCGCCGGCGGGTACGCGATGCCGGGGCTGGCGGTCTCCCCGCTGGACGCGCTTTCCCAGGTCTCCCGCTTCGACGTGACGCTCCAGATCCAGGAGGGCGCCGACGGTGGGCTGCGGGCCCACCTGGAGTACGCGACCGCGCTCTTCGACGGGTCCACCATGCGGCGGATGGGTGGGCACCTGGTCCGGCTGCTCCAGGCCGCCGTCGCCGATCCGGGTCGGGCGCTTTCCGCGGTCGACCTGCTGGACGACGCCGAGCGGGCCGAGGTCAGCGGGGTCGCCGACCCGTTCCGGATCGACGCGGTGCCGCCGACCCGGACCGTGCACCAGGTCTTCGAGGAGCGGGTGGCGACCGCGCCGGACGCCGTCGCGGTGGCCTTCGAGGGCACCGAGCTGACGTACGCCGAGGTGAACGCCCGGGCGAACCGGCTGGCGCACCGGCTCCGCGCGCTCGGCGCGGGGCCCGAGTCCCTGGTCGGGGTCTGCCTGGAGCGGGGCATCGACCTGGTCCCGACCCTGCTCGGCGTGCTGAAGTCCGGTGCGGCGTACCTGCCGCTGGACCCGGCGCAGCCGGTGGACCGGCTCGGCTTCATGGTCGGTGACGCGGGCGCGTCGGTGATCGTGACGCAGGCGTCGCTGGCCGGGACGGTCGCCGGCTTCTCCGGCGGCACCGTGGTCAACCTGGACGAGGAGGACCTGTCGGGGCTGCCGGCCGAGAACCCGGTCCCGCTCTCCGGACCGGAGAACCTGATCTACGTGATCTACACGTCGGGTTCGACCGGCCGGCCCAAGGGCGTCTGCCTGACCCACGCCAACGTGCTCCGGCTGCTGACCGTCGGCGAGACCCACTACCGGTTCTCCGCCGACGACGTGTGGCCGCTGTTCCACTCGTACGCCTTCGACGTCTCCGTCTGGGAACTCTGGGGCGCGCTGCTCTACGGCGGCCGCCTGGTGGTGGTGCCGCGCGAGGTGACCCGGGTGCCGGACGAGTTCCTGGAGTTGCTGGTCCGGGAACGGGTCACGGTGCTCAACCAGACCCCGTCGGCGTTCCGCAGCCTGGTCGGGTTCGCCCGGGACGGTGACCCGAGGCTGGACCGGTTGGCGTTGCGGGCGGTGGTCTTCGCCGGCGAGAAGCTGGAGATGGCCGAGTTGGCGCCCTGGACCGACCGGTTCGGCCTGGACCGCCCGGCGCTGCTCAACATGTACGGCATCACCGAGACGACGGTGCACTCCAGCTTCCACCAGGTACGCCCGCAGGACATCACCGACCCGGGCAACCCGGTCGGGTACCCCCTCGGCGACCTGCGGATCTACCTCCTCGACGGGTACGGCAACCTGGTCCCGGTCGGGGTGCCCGGCGAGATCCACGTGGGTGGTCCCGGCGTGGCCCGGGGCTATTTGAACCGGCCGGAGTTGACCGCGCAGCGGTTCGTGCCGGACCCGTTCGCGGTCGAGGCGGGGGCCCGGATGTACCGCAGTGGTGACCTGGCCAGGCGCCGGCCCGACGGTGGGCTGGACTTCCTGGGCCGGATCGACGACCAGGTGCAGATCCGGGGCTACCGGGTCGAGCTGGGCGAGATCGAGACCGTGCTCGCCGCGCACCCCGGGGTCCGGGACGCGGTGGTGGTGGTCCGGGAGGACATCCCCGGCGACAAGCGGCTGGTCGGCTACCTGGTGCCCGAGGGCGACCAGGTGCCGAGCCCGGCCGAGCTGCGCGAGTTCCTCGCCCGGGGCCTGCCGGAATACATGGTGCCGGCCGCGTTCGTGCCACTGGACCGGATTCCGCTGACCGCCAACGGCAAGCTCGACCGCCGCGCGCTGCCCGCACCGGACCGCGCCGCACTCTCCGGCGAGCAGGTCTACGTGGCTCCGCGTACCCCCGTGGAGGAGCGGGTCGCGGCGATCTGGCGGGACGTGCTCGGGGTCGAGCGGGTCGGCGTGCACGACAGCTTCTTCGACCTCGGCGGCCACTCGATCCGGGCGGTCGCCCTGGTCGGCGAGCTGCGGGCGATCGGGCTGGACGTCTCCGTCCGGGACGTCTTCGCGCACCGTACCGTCGCCGAGCTGTGCGGGATCCTCGACGGCCGGTCGGCGCCGGCCGCTACGGAGCGCCCGGTGGCGCCGTTCGAGCTGCTCTCCGCCGAGGACCGGGCGAAGGTGCCGACCGGCGCGGTCGACGCGTATCCGCTGTCCCGGGTGCAGGCCGGCATGGTGGTGGAGATGCTCTCCGACGGGGAGCTGCACGCGTACCACAACGTCACCTCGTTCCGGATCCGCGACGAGCGGCCGTTCGCGCTGGACGCGCTGCGCGAGGCGGCCCGGATCGTGGTCGAGCGGCACGAGGTGCTGCGTACCGCGATCGACCTGACCACGTACTCGGTGCCGATGCAGGTGGTGTACCCGACCGCCGAGATGCCGGTCGGGGAGCGGGACCTGCGGCACCTGGACGCCGCCGAGCTGGACCGGTCGCTGCGGGAGTTCACCGCGGTGGAGCGGGCCGACGTCTTCGACCTGGCCCAGCCGACCCTGATGCGGCTCTACGCGCACGTCTGCGACGACAAGACCTGGTGGCTGTCGGTCACCGAGTGCCACGCGATCATCGAGGGCTGGAGCCACCACTCGCTGCTGATGGAGGTGCTGGACCTCTACCGGGAGATCCGGGACGGCGGCACCCCGGCCCCGGTCGAGGCACCGCCGGTGCGGTTCGCCGACTTCATCGGCGCCGAACTGCGCTCGCTGGCCTCGGCGGACGACCGGGACTACTGGCGGGACATCGTCGGCCGGTACGCCCGGTTCACCCTGCCGACCGGCTGGGGCGACGAGGACGCGCCGCGCGAGTCGCTGATGCTCGGGGTGCCGTTCCACGACCTGGAGTCCGACCTGCGCAAGCTGGCCAGCCGGGCGAAGGCGTCGCTGAAGACGGTGCTGCTCGCCGCGCATCTGAAGGTGATGAGTCAGCTCACCGCCGAGGAGTCGTTCCTGACCGGCCTGGTGCTGCACGGCCGGCCCGAGGAGGTCGGCGCCGACCGGGTCTACGGGATGTACCTGAACAGCCTGCCGTTCGGCTACGACCGGGGCGCCCGGACCTGGCTTGAGCTGGTCCAGCGGACGTACGCCCGGGAGATGGAGATCTGGCCGCGCCGCCGGTTCCCGATGCCGGAGATCCAGCGCGAGTTCGGCGACGGCCAGCGACTGATGGACGTCCGGTTCAGCTACCACGACTTCGACCAGGTCGACCGGGATCTGGTCGACTACATGGCCAGCATCGACGACAGCCCGACCGAGTTCCCGCTCGCCGTGGCGGTCCGGCTCGGCTACGTGACGATGGCGGTCAACCCCCGGGTGCTGAGTCGGGCCAACGGCGACCGGATGGGCGCCATGTACCGGGCCGTGCTGGAGGCGATGGCGGCGGACCCGAACGGCGACGCCCGGGGCACCTTCCTCGCCGACGAGGAGCGGCAGCGGCTGGTGGTCGAGTGGAACCGCACCACGGCCGAGCCGGCCGGACCGGCCGTGCCGGAGCGGTTCGTCGCGCAGATGTCGGCCAACCCGCACGCGGTGGCGGTCGAGTGCGCCGGCCAGCAGCTCACGTACGCCGAACTGGACGCCCGGGCGAACCGGCTCTCCCGGCACCTGCGCGCCTGCGGCGTGGTACCGGAGTCGGTCGTCGGGGTGCTGCTGGACCGGGGTCCGGACCTGCTCGTGGCGATGCTGGCGGTCTGGAAGGCCGGCGGCGCGTACGTGCCGCTCGACCCGGCCCACCCGGCCGACCGGCTCGCCGACATGCTGGCCGACGCCGGTGCCCGGGTGGTGGTGACCGGCTCCGGCTACGCCGACCGGTTCCCGGAGATCCCGGTGCGGGTCCTGGTCGACCGGGACGCGCCGACCATCGCGGACCAGCCCGCGACGCCGCTCTCGGTACCGACCGATCTCGATCGCCTCGCGTACGTGATCTTCACGTCGGGGTCGACGGGTCGGCCGAAGGGTGTGGCGGTGTCGCATCGTGGGTTGGTCAACCATGTGTCGTGGGCGGCGCGGGAGTTGGCTGGTCGTGGTGCGGGTGGTTCGGCGTTGTTCTCGTCGGTGGCGTTCGACCTGGTGGTGCCGAATGTGTGGGCGCCGTTGGTGTCGGGTCAGCGGGTGTGGTTGGCGGCTCCGGATCTGGACATGGCGGATCTCGGCCCCGAACTGCTGGCGGCGGGCCCGTTCAGCTTCCTGAAGCTGACCCCCGGCCACCTGGAG
>NZ_JAWQRR010000051.1:0-147065 GCF_033446045.1 Plantactinospora sp. KLBMP9567
CTGGGTGTCTCGCACGCCGTCGACTACCAGCCGGTCTACCACGAGGAGAGCGCGCTGGGCCGGTTGATCCGCTCCGCTGACGCCGTCGTGCTGCCCTACGACTCTCGGGAGCAGGTCACCTCCGGCGTACTCGTCGCGGCGGTCGCCGCCGGAGTCCCCGTCGTCGCGACGCCCTTCCCGCACGCCGTCGAGTTGCTCACCGACGGTCCCGGCCTGCTCGTACCCCACGAGGATCCGGCGGCACTGGCCGCCGCCATCCGACGGATCCTGACCGAACCCGGCCTGGCCAGCAGCCTCGCCGATCGCACCCGCACCAGGAGTTCGACACTCCGATGGCCTGCGGTGGCGGCCCGATACCACGCCCTCGCCGAGCGGCTCCTCACCGACAGGGTCCGCGCCGGTGGCTCGCCTGCCGTGACCGCCGCACCGGCATGACCGCAGCCGCATCCCGCGTGCCTGTGCCCGCGCCCAGTTTCGCGCACCTGGCCCGGCTGACCGACGACACCGGCCTGTTCGAACATGCCCGGAATGCCACCGTACGCCGCGAGCACGGCTACTGCACCGACGACGTCGCCCGTGGACTGGTCGTCACCAGCCGCGAACCCGATCCGCCCGACGCCGTACTGCAACTCGCCGAGTGCTACCTGACCTTCCTCACCCACGCCCAGGACGACAGCGGCGCCTTCCACAACCGGCTCGGTCACTCGGCGGTGGAGATCCGTCCGTAGAACGCGAACCGCAGGAGACCGACAGCAGGTGGTGATCGGTGCCCTCGCACTTTGGGCTGGGCTTGCGTGGTGTGCAGCCACCCGACCAGGAGATCGGGCTGATTGACGCTCGCCGCACCGCCCATGGCAATCACCTCGATGCAATACCTCACCCTGTCCAACGAACCAGGAAGATATCGATGACGTGGCCGGACCAACCAGACCGGGGGAACATCAGAAGCTCCATGAAGGCGGGGGTAGCTCATTGGGGCCCGTGACGATACGGCTGCCCCGTTTGATGAAGCCAAGCTCGCCGATCAGCACGCTGAGTTCTTCATGTCGGTTGCGCAGCACCCAGTCGCTGCGGACGTGCCGAACGAGCTCCATGGGCGTGTAGTGATCGTAGGCCGTGATGGGTTGGCCTGGCGTGAACGATGGACGTGAGTGGGTGCGCCTGTTGGTCGCAATGTCCAAGACGCCCTGTGCGGCTTCTCCTCGATCACGGTGGTCCTGGGTGGGGAGTCGGCAGCGAGGGCGGCTTCGTAGGCGGCGACGGCCGCGGCGGCTTGGCCTGCCGGGTCGTTGAAGCAGTCGGTCGACCAGATGCGATGGGACCTCCAGGTGCGAGACTCGGGCAGTCACTTGACGGCTCCTTGCATCAGCGCCTTGACGAAGTTGCGCTGGAAGATCAGGAAGATCACCAGCGAGGGCAGGATGATCAGCAGGGATCCGGCGCAGAGCAGCACGATGTCGGTGCCGTACTGGCCCTGGAAGGCGCCCAGCCCGCCGGCCGCGGTCCGCTTCGTCGGGTCGTCGACGAGGACGAGGGGCAGCAGGTACTGGTTCCAGCTGGCGAGGAAGAAGAGCACAGATAGTGCGGACCACGCCGAGGTGGCGAGTGGCAGGTGGATGCGGCGGAACGTCTGCCAGGTGTTGGCGCCGTCGACTTTCGCGGCTTCGGTGAGCGCGGGCTCGGCGCCGAGAAAGTGTGCGCGCATCCAGAAGACGCCGAACGGCATGAGCAGTCCGATGAGCGGCAGGACGATCGCCAGCCGCGTCCCGAGCAGTCCCATGCTGCGCAGGTCGTAGTACAACGGGGTGATCAGCGCCTCGAACGGCAGGGTGAGTCCGACGAGGAGAAGACCGTATATCGCCTTACCGAAGGGCACGTTCAGCTGAGCGAGGGCGTAGCCCGCGGCGGTGGCCATCGCGACCGTGGCCGGTACGACGCCAAGCACGATGAGGGTGCTCGAGCGGAACAGCGCGACGAAGTTCGCCGCGCTCCACGCGTCGACGAAGTTGTGCCAGTGCGGGTCGCTCGGCCAACTGAGGCCTTGTGGCGTGCTGCCCGGCGCCGCCAGTGCCGTGGTGAACATACTCAGCAGCGGCACCACGGCGAACAGCATCAGCGCGAGCAGGATCCCAGTGCGCGTTACTCGATGGGCGAAACCTGATGTGGTCATTTCTCCCTCCCGAGACGCTGGATCGGCCAGATGACCACCAGCACGACGACGGCCAGGAACACCGCGAGCGCCGAGGCCTGGCCGACGTGCTGCTGCAGGAACGTCAACCGGTAGATCTGCACGCCGGGCACCATCGTCTGGTAGCCGGGACCGCCTTGCGTCGCGATCTGGACGACGTCGAAGCTCGCCAGCGCGGCGATGATCGTGAACGTCGTGCACACGACGAGTTCGCGCCGCAACCCGGGCAGCGTCACGGCGAAGAACTCACTGACCGGCCCGGCCCCGTCCAGCCGGGCCGCCTCGTACAGCGCCGGGTCGATCTTGCCGATGCCCGCGAGCAGCAGCACCGTGCAGAAGCCGAGCATGACCCAGACCCCGATCACACCGACCGCGGGCAGAGCGAAAGTGAAGTCACCGAGCCAGGCCCGCGTGTACTGATCGAGGCCGACCGCGCGCATGACCTGATTGACCAGGCCGTCCGAGGAGTACATCCACGTCCACGCGACACCGGCCGCGACCAGCGGAAGCACCTGCGGGACGAACAGTACAACCCGGGCGGTGGTGCTGAACGCGCCGGGCTTCAGTTCGCGAATGAACGACGCGGCGACTAGACCGAGCCCGACCGGCAAGACCGTGTAGAACACGACGAGGACGAACGCGTGCACCACGGATTGCAGCAGCTCCGGCTGGGTGAAGATCGCTTTCCAGTTGTCCAGTCCGGCTGGCGTCGCCGGCCCGATGCCGTCCCAGTCGTAGAACGAGTACTGCACGGACTGGAGCATCGGGAACAGCACGAAAACGCCGTACATACCGAACGCTGGCGCAACCCAGAAAAGCGCGCTCCAACTCCGCCGCCGGCGTGCGGATGGGCGCCGTACGGCGGGTTGTCGTGCCGCAGGAACGCTCGACGGGTCGGTCGTAGTCGAAGCCTGCCGCATCGCCTCCGGGGTCGGGACGCACGGCACCACACCACCCCTGGGTCGGCTCGCCGCGATCATCGCCCGAGATCGCGCTCGTAGTCGGACTGCACCTTGGTCGCGAACGCCTCGGGCGTCGTCCTGCCGGCCAGCAGCAGCTGCGTTTGCGGTATGAGGCTGTTGACGTGGATCGAAACCGTCGCATCAGCCATGAAGCCGACCAGCCTGTTGCTCTTCAGCAACTCCTGGAACGCGCTGACGGTGGCGGCGACCGCCGACCCCTCGGGCGCGGTCGGAGCTGGCGCGTCCGACGGGCCCGCCGGCACCAGCCCGCCGAGGGTGACCGTCTCCTGCCGCGCCTGCTGGTCCGTCTGCACGAAGTCCAGGAACGCGGCCGCCACGTCTGCGTTGGGTGACTTCGCCGGGATCCCCAGGTTGGCGGCGGCGGTCATCGCGTACGACGGCCCACCGGCAACGCCGGGCGGGAACAGGAAAAACCCGAACTGACCGGGTCCGGTCTTGTCGAGTCCCGGAGCCTGCCAGTTGCCGCTCGGGAAGAACACGCCGTTGCCCTTGACGAACTCGGCCGGTGCCCGGGTCTGGTCGATGTCGTTCACGTCGGCCGGCAGATACCCCGCCTGTCCCCAGCGTTGCAATGTCGTGCCGGCCTTGACCGTCGCCGCGGTGTCGATACTCGCGCCGGGCTTGGTGTAGTTCCAGTCCTGGACGGCTTGCGCGTCACCGGCGTACGACATCACCAGGTTCTGCAGCGGATAGACGCTGCCGCCGTCCTTGCCGTTGGTCATGATCGGCTGCAGCCCGGCGTCCTTCGCGGTGGCGAGCAACTGCTCGAACTCGGCGACGGTCGCCGGTGGCCGCGTCATACCAATCCGCTGCGCAAGCGCCTTGTTGTAATACACCCCGGTCAGGCCAAAGCCAGCGCCCGCAGCGTACAACGAGCCTGTCCCCCGCTGTGTGCCGTCCGGGCCGACACGGGTGGAGTCGAACTGCGACTGCGGCCACTCGTTCCACCCATACGCCTCCGCATACGGGTCAAGGCTGATCAGCAGGTGGTCCTTGGTCAGGTTGCCGAGCTGCGGCACGCGGACGAGGTCGGGCACGTTGTTCCCGGCGAGAGTACGCGCAATGGTCGTGGTCAAGGTGGCGTAGTCCTGGTTCTCCACCTTGACGGTCACGTTGCTGTACTTGGCGCGAAACAGCTTGCCGAGAGCGGTGTAGAACGGGACGTCGACGCCGCTGGTGACGAGCAGCTTCAGGGTGACCGGTTCGCTGCCGAGACCGGTGGAGACCGGCTTGGACGGCACCGGGCCGGCGTCGGAGT
Organism: Plantactinospora sp. KLBMP9567; assembly: GCF_033446045.1. Lineage (NCBI taxonomy): Bacteria > Bacillati > Actinomycetota > Actinomycetes > Micromonosporales > Micromonosporaceae > Plantactinospora > Plantactinospora sp. KLBMP9567. The sequence continues at coordinate 4,430 of NZ_JAWQRR010000051.1, forward strand.
TGCCGCCGGGCGCACAGGCGGCCAGCAGCAGGGCAGCCGCCGCGGCGACGCCGGCCGCCCGTAAGGTTCCGCGGCAATGGGTGAGCGATCGCACGAGAAGTCCTTAAGGCTCGATGGTGTGGGTTGACTGGAACGCGCGGCGTACGGCGTCGCCAGCCTTGCCAACGGCGTGATGCGCGTCGGTCATCACGGCGAACATCTCGAAGAAGCCATGGATCTGCCCCGCGTACTCGGTCAACTCGACCGGCACGCCGGCCGCCTCCAGACGCCGGGCATAGTCCTCGGCCTCGCGGCGGAGGAAATCGTGTTCGGCCGTGATGATCGTCGCAGGAGCGACACCGCGCACGGATTCAGCGTGCAGCGGGGATACATACGACGCCTTGCGGTGTGCTGGGTCGGGAACGTACGTCGCCCAGATGTACTGGAGCCGACGGTAGCTGTTGGAGCCGAGACCCGACTGGCCCGCGAAGGTCTCGTACCGCCGCCGGAACGCGACCTTGTAGTCGGTGTTCTCGACGCTGTCGAGTGCCGGGTAGACGAGGAGTTGGGCGGCTAACCGAACGCCTTCGTCACGCGCTTTGAGCGCGGCCGCCGCGGCGAGATTGCCGCCCGAACTGTCCCCACCGACGGCCACGCTGCCGAAGCGGTGGCGTGCCCAGGTGACGGCCGTCCACGTGTCGTCGAAGCCGGCGGGAAACGGGTGCTCGGGCGCGAGCCGGTAGTCGATGGACAGGACCCCGCACGCGGCCCGGTTCGCGAGTGCCCGGGCGACACCATCGGCGGTGTCAAGGTCTCCGTGAATCCAGCCGCCGCCGTGCGCCCAGACCAGCACCTCCTGTTCCGCGCCCGTGGGCAGGTAGAGCCGAGCCGGTACGCCGTCCGCGTCAACCGGCTCGACAGCGGCCACCGGCGCCGGCTCGCCAGTCACGGCCAGGACCTTCGCGCGTGCGTCCGCCCGCACGGCCGCGATGTCGGCGGCCCACGGGTCGGGTGATGATCCGGAGCTGTCCAGGAAGGCCTGAACCTGCTCGTGCGGCCGCAGCGGAGTGTCTTCCTCGCGGACGACCGGGGTTCCCCGCTGGAAAGCTGCACTCATTCGATCGCGCCTCTCGCCACAGTTCAGACTGAGCACTCAGTCTGTTTCGCAGAGGTTACCGAGTACTCAGTCTGTTGTCTATGCTTGACGGCGCCCCGTCCCCACCATCGCGAGGAGATCAACCGTGTCCCCTGCCCAGAAGCCCAAGACCTCAGCGAAGGGCCTAGAGACACGGGACCGCATCGTCGACGTCGCCGTACGATTCATCGCCCGCAACGGAGCGCGCGGCACCAGCCTCGCCGACATCGCGGCCGAGGCCGGCGTGTCACAGACCGGGCTGCTCTATCACTTCCGCAGCAAGGAGGCCCTGCTCAACGCCGTCATGGATCGCCACCTGGCCTTCTCCGAGGAGTGGCTGTGGGGCGACGGACCCGACCCCGGCGTCAAGATCGTCGACATCATCGCCAAGCACGTGGCCAACTGGCCCAGCCAGCACGACGGCAAGGTGGCCAGCCTGCTCGGCATGAACATCGTCGTCCTCGGCGAAAGCGTCAGCCCCGACACCGACCTCCACCCACGGCTGGTCGATGGCTACCGAACAACGATCGACCGCGTGGCAGCGACCCTGCGGTCCGCACAAGAGCGCGGCGAGATGCGGAAGGACATCGACCCGCAGCTCAAGGCAATGGAGATCATCGCTTTCTGCTACGGCCTCGAGGCCGCGTGGTTGGTGGACCCGACGATCCCGGTCGCCGCGGCGGCCGCCCAATGGGCGGCACAGCAGACCAGGCAGTTGGCGACCGGGTCGGCGACGTCCTGACGGCACGCCCCCGGAGTCCGGCACTCATCGAAATGTTCACGGGTCCGCGCTGCCGGCGAGCAATGTCCCCCTCTGCCCTCCCCGGCTGCGGCCCGTGCAGACTAGTCCGGTCATCTGTGCAGGCGGATTCGGACATCGACATCGCCTGTTCGTACCGCCTGGACCGGCTGTCTCACGAGTTCGTCTCGGAACCTTACTTCCGAGACGCACCTGAGACGCCCGGCGGCTGGACGACGACCGAGATCGTCTCGTCATCGGTTCCCCGAGGTTCCTCGTCATCGGTTCCCGAGGTTCGCGGTGTTTGCTGAGGTGCATGAGCCAGCCAGCCGACGAACCGTGCGACGAGGTCGACGAGCGCCCCGAGGGCGATGACGATGCTGTCTGGGAGACCATCGCGAGCGACATGACGTCCGAAGACTGGTGACGCCGCTCAGCCGAGGTCGGTCCGGCCCATGGCGACGGCACCAGGCAGGAAGGATGCCAGGATACCGGCGCCGAACAGGTAGGCACCCCTCTGCGTCAAACGGCCGCGGCGGGGGTTGTTCTAGGCCGGGGTGTGGCGGGTCCGGGAAGTGACTTTCCGAAGTGTCGATCTCGGGGTTCGGGTCGGCCGCGCTGGATTGCAGAGTCGTCCCCACGTGTCCTCCCGGACCCGTCCCGAGCTGCTTGGCGTCGGCGACCATCTGCCGGTAGACGATGTCGGACAGACGCCGCTTGAGTGCCCGTAGGGCCTCCATCGGGGTCTTGCCCGCAGCGAGTCTGCGGCGGTAGTAGCGGCGGCCTTCGGTGTCACGGCGAAGCTGGACGATGGCCATGATGTGCAGCGCCCGGTTGATGCGCCGGTTCCCGGCACGAGACAGACGATGGCGTTGCTGGTCGCCGGACGAGGCGTCGATTGGTGCGGTGCCGTTCCAGGAGGCGAAGTGGGCCCGGCTGGTGAACCGGGCGATGTCGCCGATGTCGCCGAGCAGGCGGGCGGCGTCGGACGGTCCGATGCCGGTCAGGTCCATCAGCCGGCTTGCGGTGCTGTTGACCAGGTCGGTGAGTTCCTGTTTCGCGATTTTGATCTTCTTGTCGATGACGACGAGTTTGCCGATCAGCTCGGAGGCCAGCCGTCGGCGGGTCTTGCCGACCACGTCGCGCGGACGAACCGGGCCCAGCAGGGCGCGGGCCTGCTGGGCGGAGAGGAACGCGAATGGGCGGTACTGCAATGGTCGGCCGAGTTCGCCGACCACGGCAGCGCACTGCAACACGCCGAACGCATGGCCACCCTATGGCTGGGCATCAAGCACGACTGCAACCAGGCCATCAACGCCGAGGTCAGGCAAGAACTCGGCCACAACGACCTCGCGACGCGGTGCCGTGCGCTCGAACTGCCCGTGCTGATCATCGACGGAACCGACGACATCCGTCCCCGTTGGGCCGTCGACTCGCTGCATCAAGCGTTGGCCGACAGCCAACGCATGAGCCTCGCCGGATCCGGTCACTTGCCATGCGTTCTGCACCGCGTCGAAGCCAATCGCTACGCAGGGTGAAAAGGCTCAATGGCATGTTCGGGCGACTGCGCCGGACCGGCTGACCTTCTCGACCGGCCGTACTCGCCGACCAAGCCGCCGTGCCGGAACCCGCCTCCGGCACGGCGGCTGCCTGCCGGCAACGGTAGCCCGGCTCGGCCGCCCTGGCTGACCGGCGGCTCAGCCGAGCGAGCAGGGCGTCCCGTTGAGGGTGAACGAGGACGGGCTGCCGGTGCCACCGGTGTGGGTGGCCACGAACCCGATGGCGATCGCGGCGCCCGGCCCGATGATGACGTGGTCGTCGAGGCCACGGGCCGTGACCTCGCCGCTGAACGGCGCGTACACCGCGTTCCAGCCGCTGGTGATGCGTTGTCCGGCGGGCAGCGGGAAGTTCAGCACCCAGGAGGTGATCGTGGTCGCGCCGGTGTTGGTGATGGTGATGCTGCTCGTCAGGCCGGTGTCCCAGGTGTAGACCGAGTAGCGGACGTTGCATGCGGTCCCGGTCGGCGCGGCGGTCCCGGTCGGCGCGGCGGTCCCGGTCGGCGCGGCGGTCCCGGTCGGCGCGGCGGTGCTGGCCGGCGGAGCCGTGCTGGCCGGCACGGTGGCCGGCGCGCTGGCACCGTCCAGGGCGGCGGTCAGCGTTACGGCCGCTGCGGCGACACCGAGAAGGCTGCTCTTCAGTCTCATGGTGGCTGCGATTCCTCCGGAGATCGGCGTACAGCAGCGCGGCGGAACGAGGGGCGCCAGTCGCCGCTGATCGTCCGGTTCGCCTCGCGAGCACCAACGCTAATCGATCATCTTCGATTGTCAAGCCTTGCGACCCCCGCCTACCCGTGCTGACCTGCAAGATCAGGTTGGAAAAGGCTCACTGCTGGCACCGTTTCGTGTGGGCTTACGGTATCGATTCGGACACATTAACCCCCATCAAGGGGTTTCACGTTTGGTCAGGTGTTCGCCTCCTGCCTTGTGAGCATTCCTTTTGGCATGCAGATGATCGCCCAGTGGGTGGCGCGGAGCTGGTTACAGTAACCGACGCGCCGTGTCCGGGACCCTGTCGAAGCTTCGTGAGGATGACGGCGATAGCCCTTCGGGTGGGGAGGCTCGAGCAGGTTCAGGTGCTGACATCAATGGTCGCGCTGGCGCCGGTCTACGTACAGGTCGACCGAGTCCGAAGGGCCGTGCGAGAAGCAGATCGCGCCGTCCGTAGCGCGCTACCGGTCGCTCCTGCCTGGTTCACCTTGGCGCACATGCCTGCTCCTCCTCGACGTCGTCATCGGACCGGCCGTCCCGGTCGGGTTCCATCGACTGCGTGCCGACGACGGTCAGCAGCGCCAGCTTGTCGGCGGCGTCGGTGCCGGCGGTCGGGGTGAACCAGAGCAGCCGCTGCCGGCCGTCCTCGCTGAACAGGTTGAGACAGTTGAGGTTGAGCAACCCGACCGCCGGGTGCAGAATCCGTTTGCGCTCATCCCGCCTGACCGCCACGTCGTGCTCGGCCCACAGCGCCGAGAACTCCGGTGATCGCTGGAGCAGCTCGTCGATCAGGTGCGTCGCCTCGGCGTCGCTGGGACTGCGGCGCCCGATCGCTGCGCGCAGGTCAGCGACGAAGGAACGGGACTGTCGCGCGTGGTCCTCCTCCGGATAGACCTGCCTCGACCCTGCGTCGATGAACCAGCGGTAGACGAAGCTGGCCGAGCGTCCCCGATGCACCGATCGTCACGGTCGCCGTCTCGAGCAGCTCGAGCGGGTCGCCATCACACATCCCGGCGAACCTGCTCGGTCCGATCTGGATGGTCGGAGAACGTCGTGCAGCTGCTGCCACGCAGTGATTCCGGGACTCTGCTCGCGGCAATGGACCGGGCCTGTCCGACGGCGTACGCCGTCAGCTGCACGACGCGCCCGGCAACCCGCTCGACCTGATCGAGGAGCCATCCGCCGAAGCGCCGGTGGGCGCTCGGCGCCGCCGCCGGATGCCTTCGTCGATGCCCACGGCCGCCGTCTGTGGCCGGGGTTCATCCGCCGTCGAGATGCCCCTCGACCGGCGGCGACTGCCGGGCATGACGGCCCTGACTCGCGACCAGCACGTCTTGATCACGCGACCGCAGGCGCCCGGCATGGCTGCTGGTTCGCACGCGGCGGGATGGACCTGGTCGCGACGGGAGCGAAGGAGGGGATGTCATCCCCTCCTTCGGGAGCAACTGTTACCGCATGCGGCCACACCGCAGCGTTGATGGCATGACCGCATCACAGACCAGTTCAGGCGGCGCCCAGCGCCTCGCCGTCATCACGAGCGGTCTAGAGAGGAACGGCCGCCGTGCCGTCGCCCCGCGCCGTGGTGAACAACAGACCTCGTGACCGGCAGCTCCGGCGGCGTCGGCCCGGTCCCGCTACGAAAGGCGAGTCATGGAAACCCCCAGTGACGAGAATGCCTCAGCCCTGACAGACGGGGAAGCCGGCCGCGAAAACGGGGACCTCAGCCGCCGCACGTTTCTCATGTCCGTCACGGCGGCCGCAGCGGGTACGGTGGGGGCAACAGTGGGACCCATCGCGAGTCCGGCTGTCGCCGGAACATCGCACGCCACAGCCGCCCGGGCGTACCCCGTCGCCGCCGGCGCGTCGGCCGAGATCACCCTGTCGGTCAACGGGCAGCGCCACACGGTCACAGTGGAGCCGAGAGTGACCCTGCTGGACGCGCTCCGTGAACGCCTCCACATGACCGGCACGAAGAAGGGCTGTGACCGGGGCGAGTGCGGCGCGTGCACGGTGCTGTTGGACGGTGAGCGAATCAAGTCCTGCCTGACCCTGGCGGTCATGACGCAGGGCGCCGAGGTCACCACCGTGGAAGGACTGGCGCGAGGCGACGACCTGCACCCGGTACAGGAGGCGTTCATCCGTCACGACGCGCTTCAGTGCGGTGCGTGCACTCCCGGTCAGATCATGTCCGCCGTGGCCTGTATCGACGAAGATCACACGGGTTCCGAGGCCGAGATCCGGGAGTGGATGAGCGGAAACCTGTGCCGGTGCGCGGCTTACCAGAACATCGTCGCGGCTGTCGCCGACGCGGCAAAGGAGATCGGGCGGTGAGGGCATTCGGGTACACGGTCGCGGAAGATCCGGCCGACGCGGTACGAATCGCCGCCAGAACACCGAACTCGACGTTCATCGCCGGCGGCACCGACCTGCTCAACCTTATGCGGGACGGAGCGGAGGTTCACGACCACTTGGTGGATGTGAGCCACCTGGACATCAACCGGATCACTCTCGACTCCCGGTGGCTGCGCGTTGGTGGCCTGGCCCGGATGCGGGAGGCCGCCGAGCATTCCGGGCTGAGGGGGGGCGTTCCCGGTGTTGTCGGAGGCGCTGCTGGCCTCGGCTTCCCCACAGGTACGCAACATGGCCACGATCGGCGGGAACCTGTTGCAACGCACCAGGTGCGGGTACTTCCGTGACCCGGCCTCACCGTGCAACAAGCGTGCTCCCGGCAGTGGCTGCCCGGCGGTCATCGGGTATAGCCGCGGGCATGCGATTCTCGGTTGCAGTGACCACTGCATCGCTACGCATCCCTCCGATCTGGCGGTGGCGCTGACGGCGCTGGACGCGTGGGTACGTCTGCTCGGCCCTGACGGAGCCCGGGCCGTCCCCATTTCCGACTTCTACCTCCTGCCCGGGTCGACCCCGACGAAGGAGACGGTGATGCGCAGCGAAGACCTCATCACCGGGGTGGACGTTCCACGCACGTCCCTGGCCACCCACTCGCGCTACCTGAAGCTGCGCGACCGGGCGACCTTCGAGTTCGCTGTGGTGTCCGTGGCGGCCGCGCTCCAGTTGAGAGGCGGTGTCGTGCAGGACGTGCGACTGGCGTTCGGCGGGATAGGCACGCGTCCGTGGCGGGATCCGCGCGTCGAGGCCGCGCTACGAGGCCGTCCGCTCACGGAGGCGGCGATCGACAACGCGGGTCGGGCCCTCGTCCGGGAGGCCAGGCCGTACGAGGACAACAGGTTCAAGGTCCAACTCGTTCAGCGGGCGCTGGCGAGCATCCTCAGCGATCTCGGAGGCATGCGATGACCGAGCTGGTCGGTCAGGGCGTGGAGCGGGTGGACGGCCGGGTGAAGGTCACCGGCGCGGCCCGTTACGCCGCGGACAACGAGTTGACCGACGCGCTGCACGGGTTCATGGTGATGAGCACGATCGCCCGGGGGGAGATCCTCGAGATCGACACCCGTGCGGCGCTGGCCCACCCCGGAGTCGTGGCGGTCCACACCCACCGCGACATGCGGAGGTTCACGGTGCCGGCATTCCCGTACACCAAGGGCTTCGTGCCGATGCAGGATACCCGTATCCACCACAACGGGCAGCCGGTCGCTTACGTCGTGGCCGAAACCCTGGAGCAGGCACAGGAGGCCGCCAATCTCGTGCGCGTGCGCTACCGCGCCGAGGAGGCCGTCGTACGGCTGGCAGACGCGATGGACGAAGCGTTCCTGCCGCCCGCGTTCCGTGAAAGGGAGAACGAGTACGTCCGCGGTGACGCCGAGGCAGCTTTCGGGCAGGCGCCGGTCCGGATCGAGCGGTCCTACAGCAGCCCGATGCAGCATCACAATCCGATCGAGCCCACACCACCACCGCCGTCTGGAAGGACGACGAGCTGACTCTCTACGAGAGCGCACAGGGCGTCGTCTTCACCCGCATGATCGTGTCTCAAGCGTTCAACATCATCGATCTGACCAAGGTCCGGGTGGTCTCGCCCTACCTCGGCGGAGGCTTCGGCGCCAAGGGGCCCGTCTATCCCCACACCCTGCTCACCGCGGAGGTGGCGAGGCTCGTCGGACGCCCGGTAAAGCTGGTGCTGTCCCGGGCGCAGATGTACACCTCGAACGGCCACCGTTCCGAGTTCAGTCGCCGGCTGCAGGTCGGCGCGACCCGGCAGGGTGTTCTGACCGCGATCGTCGACACCTCGACGCAGCAGCTGAGCCGCACCGAGAACGGGGTCTACAACTCCAGTGATTCCACGATCAACCTTTACACCTGCCCGAATGTCCACGTACGGCAGATGGGCGTCAAGCTGGATCTGCACACGTCCAGCTACATGCGCTCACCCGAGACGACTGCTCACTTCGCTCTTGAGACCGCCTTTGACGAGCTCAGCTACGAGGTCGGCATCGGCCCCGTGGAGGTGCGGGTACGCAACCACACCACGATCGACCCGAGCGACCACCTGCTGGAGTGCTACCGGATGGGGGCCGAGGCGTTCGGCTGGGAGCGGCGCGATCCCCGGCCGGGGTCCATGAGGGTTGGCGACGAGTACGTGGGCTGGGGCATGGCTACCGCGTTCCACAGCTTCAACTCGATCGAGTCCTTAGCCTCGCTCACCGTCGGGCTGGACGGGCGGGCGACCCTGCGGACCGCGAGCCAGGAGATCGGCACCGGCACCTACACCGTGCTGACTCAGGTCGCTGCCGATGGGCTCGGCGTACCGCTCAACCACGTCACGACGCTGCTCGGCGACACCGAGTTTCCCCGTGCGTCGATCTCGGCGGGTTCGTCCACGATGCCGAGCGTGGTCGGTCCGGTGGATCAGGCAGCGAGGACCGCGCGAGACACCGTGGTACGTCTCGCCGTCGCCGACCCCCATTCCGATCTGTATGGCGTGCCGGCCGAGGAGGTCGTCGTGGAGGACGGTCGACTGTACGCCCGAGGCGACCGCCGTCGCCGTGACACCTTCCGTGGCGTCATGCGTCGCCGTGGCAGTGTGCTCGAGGTGCAGGGCGAAAGGCGGAACGTACCCGGACACACGTCTGGAGCAGTGTTCGTGGAGGTCCGGATACGGCCACGGGTCGGCGCGTTGCGGGTGAGCCGCGTCGTGGCCGCCTACGACGTAGGGCGGGTGCTCAACCGCCGGACCGCGCGCGGACAGGTGATCGGCGGCGTGACATGGGGCCTGGGCTTCGCGCTGATGGAGCAGACGATGGTGGATCCTCACACGGCCCGGGTCGTCAACCCCAACCTGTCCGCCTATCTGGTCCCGGTCTGCGCCGATGTCCCGTCGGTGGAAGCCCTGTTCGTCGATCGCGCGGACGACAACCACAAACCCTCACTTGGCGCACGCGGCTTTGGTGAGACTCCTGGAACAGGGGTGCCCGCGGCGATCGGCAACGCGATCTACCACGCCACCGGCCTCCGCCTCCGGGATGTCCCGTTCACCCAGGACAAACTCCTGTGACCGACCCTCATATCAACGGAGTGGCCATGTCTCTCGGCTCTACGCCGATCCTTTTCCTGCCCGGTTCCTGGCATGGGGCCTGGTGCTGGAACGAGGTCATCGCCCACCTCGTGCCGGATGGACGGCCGGCTCTGGCGGTTGACATGGCTGGACACGGGTTGCGTGCCCGCCGGCCCGAATGCCTGACCATGCGTCCGTTCGACCCGGCGGCGCTGGCCACCGAAGTCTCGCCAGTAGCCACTGTGGACCTCGACCACGCGGCCGATCTGCTGGGTCTCCAGATGAAACAGCTCGGACGTGGCGGTCCGGTCACGGTGGTGGCCCACAGCATGGGCGGCCCAGTCCTGACCCGGGTGGCGCAGCAGGTTCCCGAGTTGGTGGCGCACGCGGTGTACGTCGCCGCGGTCATGCCAGCGTCGGGCAATGCGCCCGGCCCGTACTTCACGCTGCCAGAGAACGCGGAGGCGCTGGTCCTGTCCGCGCTTCGAGGCGATCCCGACCTGATCGGGGCGCTGCGACTCGACCTCGCCTCGAACGACCTCGCCTATCGTCAGCAGCTTCGCGACGCGTTCTACGGCGATGTCGCCCCGATCGTCGCCGACGCCGCCCTGGGCCTGCTGACCCCGGACGCCCCGGCCAGCATGATGCGCGGCACCACCGAGCTGACCCGTGACGGCTGGGGTTCCGTACCCCGTACCTACGTCCTCTGTGCGCGTGACATGGCGATCCGCCCGGCCCTCCAGCGGCTGTTCATCGCGGAAGCCGACGCCGCCTTCCCGCAGAATCCGACCTCCGTCGTGACGCTGGATTCCTCACACGCGCCGTTCCTGTCCATGCCTGCCGAAGTAGCGAAGATCGTCGGAAAACTGGGCTGAGCCCTGGGAGCGATTGGGGAAGCGTTCAAGCGTGCGGGTGGTGGTGCAGCAATGGTTGTCACCCGCCTCACCACCCGCCGCCTCACGAACTGGCTCGTATCACTGGGCTTACTTGGAGTCGACCCGTCCGATCGCGTTGGCTCCGGTCGTCAGCGCGTCACGCGCCTGCTGCCAGGCGGGATCCCGGCGGTCGAACGCGGTGCGCAGGTAGGTCGAGGTCAGCCGCCCGACCGCGGCGACCCGCTGTGGGTTCTCGTCGGTGGTCAGGACGGAGTCGTATCCGCAGATTCCGCCGAGTTGGTGCTCCCCGTCGAACACGGTGAGCAGCGACTTGGGACCCGGCGAGAGGAAGTACGCGTCCATCCGCCAGCTCGCGCCCAGGTCGGTGAAGGTGGTGGAGAGGTCCCTGTCGCCCGCGACGACGAGTGCCGGCGTCCGCATCGTGGAGAAGTCTGGGGCGTTCAGAGCGGGGTAGAGCTCGGCCACCTGGTCGTGCAGCGCATCGCCGCCCCGGCCGGGCGGGGCGATCAGAACACCCGTTCTGATGCGGCGGTCGGCGAGACTCACCCTCCGGCCGCCCTGGGACGGATCGTCGAACTGCATGCCCAGCAGCAGGGCGGCCGTGTGCCCGCCCAGCGAGTGGCCCACCGCGGCGACCTTGTTTCGGTCCAGGCGCCCGGCAAGCTGCGGCACGGCCTTCTCGATCGCGTGCAGCTGGTCCAGGATGCGGGACATGTCTTCGGCCCGCGCCCGCGCGTACAGGGGCGCATCTGGGTCATCGGCGTCACGCAGGCCCAGCGACATCGCGTCCAGGAAGGTGGGCTGGACAACCACGAAGCCGTGCGAGGAGAAGTAGTCGACGATCGGACCGTAGCCGAGGTGGGAGTTGAGGAAGTTCACCTGACCGTGGCCGTGGGCGAAGAGGATGATCGGCAGGTTGCGTCCGGTCACCGGGGCGGAGACCCGCACCTCCAGAGGCGCGGCACGGCGGGGCGCTGGCAGCGTTACCGGGCTGACCGAGATGATCCGACCGGGCCCGCCGGGATGACCGGCGCCGAACCGATCGGTGCCTACCGTCGCCTCGGCCACATCGGCCCCGACCGCAGCTACCCCACCGACCGTGACCAGACCCATCCCGGCCGACAGCACCGTTCGCCGCGACATCCCGGCCGGCCCGCCGACGGAGTCGGCCGGATAACTCGATTCACTCATGATGGTGTTCCTTTCACAGTTCTAGGCCGCAATGTCGCAAGTCGGTCAGGCTCGAACGCTGGTCAGCGAGAGGCTGTCGTTCCACAGGTCGTCCGCGCGCACGGTGTCGTAGGACTCGTCCGACGAGCGGATTGCCGTGCGCCCGGCGAAGTACTGACCCGTGGTGCCGGCCAGTTCCGGCGCGGTCGCGAGCCAGGCAAGCGCACTGCCCGACTCCGGCGCGGAGTAGATGTGCGGGGTCACCGCCCGGCGCAGTAGCCACGTCAGGTGGGGCAGGACGTGCCGGGAGACGAACCGCACCGGGGTGGGCAGCGAGCGTCCCAGACTCGTGCCCAGGACCATGCCGGGGTCGAAGGCGTTGGCGGTGACGCCGTCGGGCAGGCGGCGGGCCAGGGCGTAGGTGAAGTAGATGTTGGCCAGTTTGGAGGTGCTGTAGCGGCGCTGACCGGCGATGAACGCGTTGTCGCCGGCGGCCGACGGCGCGAGGATGCCGCGGGCCAGGGCTTCCGCGTTGCTCCACGCGGGGGCCGGGCCGACCTTCAGGGCGGCCGGGTCGTGGGTGCCGCTGGAGACCACGACAACCCGTGCGGGCGCCTGCAGCACCGGCAGCAGCTCGTTGACCAGCACGAAGTGGCCCAGGTGGTTGACCCCGAAGGCGGATTCGAAGCCGTCGGCGGTCAGGGTCAGGCGGGTCCCCATCTGTACGCCGGCGTTGCACACCACAGCGTGCACCCGGGGGATCTCGCCTGACTCCACGCGGGCGGTCAGCCCGCTGGCGAACGCCCGGACCGAGGCGAGCGACGACAGATCCATCGCCATCGCCTCGACCGTGTTGCCCGCTGCGGCGCCGGCGGTCAGCGTCTCGACGGCGACCTGGCCCCGGCCCGCGTCCCGGACCGGCAGCACGATGTGCCACGGCCCGTTCGCCGACCTCAGGATCGCGGTGGCGGCTGCGACGCCGATACCGCTGGTTGCGCCGGTGATGACAGTCGTCCGGGATCCGTCCATGAACTGATGTGACATTCGAACCGACTCCTCGGTCTGCCGACGCGGCGTGGTTCCAGTCTGGGCAACCGTTGCTGGACGCTGAATACTTGTCCGTCCATACTTTTTGCGCGAGAGTGTCACCATGCGGAATGACCAGCTGTCCGAGGTGTTCGACCTCGTCGAGATCCGAGGTGTCGTGGCCGGCGGGTTCGCGGCGCGTGGCCCGTGGGTGGCGCGGTCGCCCTGCGTGGACTCGCTGAAGCTCATCGCCATGGTGTCCGGGCACGGCCGGCTGCTCACCGACGGCGTCGACGAGCCGATCGAACTCGCGCCGGGCGACGTCGCCATTCTCACCAACCGGTCATGGCTGCAGCACGAGGGCGGCACCGGCACCGGACCACCCCGGCAGATCGGGCCCGAGGAGAACTTCACCGGCCTCACCGAGGCCGACCGCAGCACCGACGACATCGTCATCGGCACCGCCGTGGACATCAACCCGGCCGGCCGCGAGCTGCTGCTGCAGACAATGCCGCCGGTGGGACACGTCCGGGCGTCGGCCGCGACCAGCATGCGTGGCCTCCTGGACCAGCTGTTCGACGAGATCGCCGGCAACCGCACCGGCTCCGCGTTCGCCATCCGGCAATACGCCCAGCTCCTCGTGCTCTCAGCCCTCCGCGCCTACCTCGACCAGGCCGAGGCACCGCCCGGATGGCTCCGGGTGCTGACCGACGAACGGCTGCGCCCCGCCCTCGAACTCATGCACTCCGAGCCCGGAAAGCCGTGGGGCCTGGAGGACCTGGCGCGCGCCGCCGTGATGTCACGCTCCTCGTTCGCCCGGCATTTCCGGACGGTGGCCGGCGTCCCGCCGCTGACCTACCTCAGCCGCTACCGGATGCTCCTGGCCCAGCGCGCCCTGCGCGGCGCCGACGTGCGCGTCGGTTCCCTCGCGGTCGACCTGGGCTACGCCTCCGAGGCCGCATTCAGCAACGCGTTCAAACGAGAGACCGGAGAATCGCCCCTGCGCTACCGGCACCGCGCACGCACCGAGCGCCCCATCCCCCACGGCGCAGCCGTGTAATCAATCACTCGGCGCACGGGTCACCATGCGCCGCTCGGCGGAAGGACCTCTCGCTCCGACGTTGACAGCTACGTACGTCATCGCAAGATTTGCGCCTCGCCGGCTGACCGGTCATGCGGCGGGCCTCGGCGTGCCGGCGGTGTGCCGGACCGTGCTGATCGGCGTGCGATTGGTCCGGCTCTGCCCTATGGAGCGGCAAGCCGGCCGGAGCGCCAGGTACCGGGCTGGGCAAACTCGATGATGTTGTTGCATAGCTGTGGCACCGATCTTGGTGATGGCGGCATCCCAGCGCCCGATCAGAGCATTGTCGGCCTTGCGGCAGTGACCGTACCGACGGTCGTAGGACTTACCGCGCGGTGCATAGGGATCTGATCCCTACGGACAGCTTGCGGCTCCAGCCGCAGCCGCCATCACGCCAGATCAGTCACGACAGCCGCCTGTCTATCGGTCCGATGGGAAATCAACCTCGCTGCTCGCGCCAGCGGCAACGACGTCATCCTCGACGCCCTGCTGCTGCGTCTGCACACCGAGACCGCCTGCCGCCGTGGCGGCGCACTCGGGCTACGGCCGGCTCAACCCAGCCTTCGGGATCTTCAGCCTTGGCAGACGGTATCGTCGACGTCCGCAACGTGAACACCGTGACTCTCCACGGGCACGGGCACGGGCACGGGCACGGGCTATTGTCATCGAAGATCAGGTTTGTGGCGGCAGCCCAGGAGTAGGAGGATCATGACGGAATCCACGACTTCCGGTAAGGCCGACTTCAGTGGAATTTACAACGAGATGGATGCCCTCGGGTACTACCCGGCTCTGCAGGCGGTGCAGTACGAGATCCCGCAGCATGGCGCCGATCTCTTCAGCCGGTTGGTCGACGTCCGCCACCACGACGACGGACGCCCGCCCACCATCCTCGACGTGTGCTGCTCGTACGGGATCGGGGGAATGCTGGCGAAGACCGATCTCACCCTGGACGAGGTCTACCAGCACTATCAGGAGGCAGCTGGCAAGGGCCTGACCGGCGACCAGCTGATCAGAGAAGATATCGAACTGTTGAGCCGGCGCGGGCGCCCCGGCGCGCCGCGGGTGATCGGGCTGGACGTGGCCGAGAACGCGACCCGATACGCCAAGGCGATCGGAGCAGTCGACGAGGCGTACGCCGAGAACCTGGAGACATCCGAGCCCTCGGCCGACCTCGCTCGACAGATGCGCGACGTGGACATGATCACGACTACTGGCGGTGTAGGCTACGTCACGGAGCAGACGTTTGGGCGCCTTCTCGACTCCTCCGAGCAGACGCCGTGGGTCGCCGCGTTCTGCCTGCGTGCGTACGACTACGAGCCCATCGCGCACGCCCTCGCCGAGCGCGGCCTGGCAACCGAGAAGGCCAGCCAGAGCTTCCCACAGCGACGGTTCGTCGACGAGGCGGAGCAGCAGTGGGCGACTACGGAGGTCGCCTCACGCGGCCTCGATCCGGCCTCAATGGAATCCGACGGACGCTACTATGCGGACTTCTATCTCTCCCGCCCAGAGCGCGACGTGGCTCAGTATCCGCTACGCAAGCTGGTCCCCCGGACAGCGGATCCGTTTCCTGACTGAACAGGACAAGGCCCTGGCAACGTCGTGAGGCGTCCGGATTAATCGGGTTGGTGTGGACCCACCCTCGTTGGTGACGGCAAGGCGGGCATGACCGGTTCAGAAGATCATCGAGGTTCCGACGCCTTGTGATCTGTCCGAAGTGAGTCATGCCCGCGCTGCCGCCATCGCTGATCTCATCGTTGTCGGCCACACCGATCGACTGTCACGTCCCCGAAAACTGCCGCTGGGCTGCTGGCTGCTCCGGAGAAGATGCCCGATCCTCATGCGCGCCCGCCGGGTTGGCAGCGCGGACGGTGGTGGTGACCGTGGCGGCGTGCCGTGGTCGCCGGGGTGCCGCTCGTACGCCCGCTCGCTGAGTGGGCCGGCGATGGCCCAGCGCGACCACGCTCGCGCTGGGCATCGCCCCACACCCGCGCCCATCGGAAGTCGTGATCCGTCGATTGCCGCGAGCCGTGGACCCGGACCTGCGGACCATGTTCTCGTACACGTCGTGGCAGAGTTGTCAGCCGATGTAGCCGTTCTGTGTCAACCAGGTCTTGGCGACATCCGCCGGATCCTCACCATCCACGTCGACCTTCGCGTTGAGCCCGACCATCGTGGCGTCGTCGAGCGCCCCGGCGATCGGAGCGAGGATCTCCTTGATCTCAGGGTGCTCGCCGAGCACCTCGGCCCGGACGTTCACCGAGCCGTTGAAGGGCGGGAAGAACTTCTTGTCGTCGGTCAACACGGTGAGACCGAGAGAACTCACCCGGCCGTCGGTGGCGAAGATCGAACCGAAAGCGCAGTCGCCCTTGTCAACCTGGGTGTAGACAAGGGCGTCCTGCACGTTGGAGACGTTGGCCGGCGGGAGTGTGAAGCCATATGCCGTCGCGAGCCCGGGAAGGGCGTCGGGCCGGGTGGCGAACTCGCCACCCGCGCAGAAGGTCGCGTCCGCGGGGTTACGTGCGATCAGCGCGGCGAGGTCGGAAATCGAGGCGACACCGAGCCGCTCGGCGGTCTCGCTGCTCGCCGCGATCGCGTAGGTGTTGTTGAACGGGGCCGGCTCAAGCCAGACGACACCGTTGACGGCGTCGGCGTCGCGGACCGCCTCGAACTGTGCTTGGACCCCGGGGATGCCTTTCTCGTTCTGCAGGTACGTGACCCAGCCGGTGCCGAGATACTCCCAGTACAGGTCGATCTCGCCGGAGGTCAGAGCCTTGCGGACAGTCGTGCTGCCCTGCAGTCCGATCTGGTCCTCCACCTCGGCACCGGCGGCGGTGAGCGCGAGCTTGGTCAGGTTTCCGAGGATGAGTTGCTCGGTGAACTCCTTGGAACCGACTGTGAGCGTCGTGCCCGCGAGGTCGAACTTCTCCCCGATGCTTCCGGTCCCCGCGACGTCGCCGTCGTTGCCGTCGCTACTGCACGAGACGACAAGCATCACCAGCGCGAGCGCGCTGGCGAGCACCGGCCATCGGCCTCGCTTCTTCGCGTTCCCCATGCTTTCCTCCTAGATAAACGGTGACATCAGACGAAGCCGCAAAGGTCAAAGACCCTTGGGGCGCAGAACGTCCTCGACAATGCCGGCCACCCAGTCAAGGAGCAGCGCCAGAACTGCGGTGAGGACACTTCCGGTGATGAGAACGGGCATTCGGTCGAAACGGATCCCCTGGTCAATGAGGAAGCCGAGGCCGCCGGCACCGACGAAAGTTGCCAGGGTGGCGGTGCCGACATTGATGATGAGTGCCGTACGGATGCCGGCGAGCACGACTGGCACGCTCAGTGGTAGCTCGACGCGGCGGAGCACCTGCCAGCCACTCAGACCCATTCCCCGGCCCGCCTCGATCAGCGTGCGATCGACCTGGTTCAGACCGACCATGGTATTGCGGAGGACCGGCAGCGCGGCGTAAATGACCAGGGCGTAGACGGCCTGGTCGAAGCCGATGCCGGCGGTGATCGCCATCAACACCAGTACCCCGATCGACGGCGTCGCCTGACCGATGTTGGCGACGGCGAGCACTGCCGGGGAGAACCTGCGGATCCCTGGCCGGGTCAGTACCACCCCCAGCGGCACTGCCAAGAGGACGACGATCAGCGTCGAGACGAAGGTGAGCTGCACATGCTCGATCAGCTTCTCGCGAATCGTGTCGGCGTTGAGGCTCGCCTGGGAGATCCTGTCGAGCTCCTGGGTCCGCCCGTAGAGATACAGCGCCACGCAGACGGCGGTGAGCAGCGCCGGGGTGCCCAACCAGCGCCAGAACCGGGACGGTCCGCCCAGTTCGGCGAGGAGGTCGTTGGCGTTGGGTGCGGCCGCGTCGGTCCTGCCCCCGAATCCTGGAACGGCCACCTAAGCCGCCTCCGCCGGCCGGCCCGCCGCGTCCCGGTCCCGGGCTTGGGCACTCTCCCGCATCTCGTCGACGGCCCGCATGACCGTGCGCATGTCGACGACGCCCCGGTACCGCCGCTGGCCGTCAACGACGATGGCGCACCCGACCCGCGAGGTGACCATCTCGTTCAGCGCGTCGTGCAGCGTGGCGTGCGGCTCCACGGTAGCCGCCGCAGGGAGCCCCACCCGGTCAAGGGATTCGTCCGTCCGAGCCAGGTCGTGGCCGGTGACCCAGCGCACCGGCCGCTGGTTCTCGTCGAGCAACAACAGCGACCCGTGATCACTGTCGGTGAGCGCCTGGCGCAGGTGCGCTCGATCGTCGCCGAGCCGACCGACCGCCCACTGGTTGAGCTCCACGTCCCGGACCCGGCTCAAACTCAGGCGCTTGAGCGACGCGCCCGAGCCGATGAAGTCCGCGACAAAGTCGTCGGCCGGAGCCGTCAGGATCGTCTCGGGTGTGTCGTACTGTGCGATCTTCGACCCCTTCGTGAGGATCGCGATCCGGTCACCGAGCTTGATCGCCTCATCGATGTCGTGGGTCACGAAGACGATGGTCTTCCGAATGTCGCTCTGTAGCCGGAGGAACTCGTTCTGGAGGCGCTCACGGGCGATCGGGTCGATGGCGCCGAACGGCTCGTCCATCAGCAGCACCGGAGGATCGGCGCCCATCGCACGGGCGACCCCGACCCGTTGGGCCTGACCGCCTGACAACTCCTTCGGATAACGCCCGCGGTAGGCCAACGGTTCCATACCCACCAGATCCAGCAGTTCGTCGACACGCCGGGCGATCCGGGGCCGGCTCCAGCCGAGCAGCTTGGGCACCAGGCCGATGTTCTCGGCGATCGTCATGTGCGGGAAAAGGCCGATCTGTTGGATGACATAGCCGATCCGGCGGCGTAGCTGATCCGCGTTGACGTCGGTTACGTCCTCACCGTCGATGAAGATGCGTCCCGCGGTCGGCTCGATGATCCGGTTGATCATCTTCAGGCTGGTGGTCTTGCCGCAACCGGAGGGTCCAACCAGAACCACGATCTCGCCAGCCGCTATATCCATGGTGAGGCCGTCTACGGCCGGTTCGGCCTGCCCCGGGTAGCGTTTGGTCAACGACTCGAGGCGGATGGATGCCGCGACGGTCCGCTGTTTGTGCTCGGTCATCACAGCCCCTTCGATGTCGTCAACCTGGCGACCACGCCGAGGACGCCGTCCAGCAGCAGCGCCAGCATCGCGACAAATAGAGTTCCGCTGAAGGCAAGGTTGAATCCGCGCTGGGTGCCGATCGCCGAGAGCCCCTGGAAGATCGGACCACCGAGGCCGGGGCCGTTGACGATCGCCGCGATGGCGGCGATCCCGACGATCATCAGTGTCGACACGCGTATGCCGACCATAATGACTGGCCAGGCGAGCGGCAACTCGATGCGGAGCAAGCGCTGGCGGTGGGAGAGCCCCATGCCCTGTGCCGATTCGACGACAGCCGGATCGACCGAACGCAGTCCGGTGATCGTGTTGCCCGCGATGGGAAGCAGCGCGTACAGCACCAACGCGACGACCGTGGGCACGGCACCGAGACCGAAAATAGGTATGAAAAGTCCAAACAGGGCAAACGACGGGATAGTCAAGAAGGTGCCAGTCACCGTAAGTACAGCCCTGACTCCGTTCGGATTGCGATAGGTTGCCAACCCGAGCCCGAGCCCGATAACGGTCGCCAGCACGATAGTGACAAGGACCACCAATACATGCTCGAAGGTGAGCCCGAGCAGGTCAGGCCACTCTCGTTCCAGGTATGCGGGCAGGCCGGAGATGTAGTCAAGGAAGGTCATTGGGGCGTCAGTATAACGGGTGGCGTTTCACGCTTTGACGAGCCCCCTGGCCAACGGCCAGATCGATGATCACCCAACTGGCGACGGTGCTCCCGGTTTAATGGCAGCAGTAACTGATTTTTTACAAAATCAATCAGTGGTCCACAGGTCTTTGTTTGGCAAAGTTCGTACTCGACTGTTGGTAACAGCCGCACGGCAATCGTGTTTGCGGTCCGGATTTCCCGTGAGCTTGTGATTAACCCGCGCGTTGTTTCCCAGCGGTGATACTCAAGGCATCGCGCTACCGGTCCTCGACGCCGACGTCGGCGCCGTCAAGCAGTCGAAGCCTGAGCGGTCAGATTGCCCGGGCCGAACGCACCACGCCGGTTTGGTGCCGGATGCGGATCCGCCGACCGCGCTGGTCGGGCTCTGCGGGTGGCAGGGGGCGCGGCACTGGACGGGGTGCAGGTCGATGCTCCGCCAGCGGGGCGGAAAGCCAACCGCACGGTGATGCACAGGCTGCTCGCATTCCAGGCAGTGATCGTTGAGGTAGCAGTGGTGAACGGGGAAAGTCAACCAAACCGACTCCACCAAACCCGGGGAACATCACTTCCATGCAGAACCTACGACGCGGCCACTACGAACTCACCGTCGATGCCCCGCCAGCCAAAAGGGTCGCTGCCGCGTTTACCGAGCTGGCCCACGCGATCTGACCGCCGGACCCGTAAGGTGTTCGGCATTCCCCTTGATCCCGTAACGCAACAGCGCCCTACGAACTCACCGCCGGCAATCCGGCCGAGGCTGCCAGGCTCTACACGGAGCTGCTCGACCGACCCCAGCAGGTCAACGGCAGCGAGACGGTGACCGCCCTCGCCAGGCTGAGCGACGCGCTGCAACGGATCCGCCGCATCGACGAAGCCATCGAATGGCAGCGCAAAGCGGCAGAGCGCTACGAGGCGGACGGCAACTATCGGCGGGCTGCCAAGTCCTGGCGCAAGATCGAAGCCTTACGCCAGCAGGCCCCTGCACAGGGCTGAGCCGCACCCCACGCTGTGCCGCCTGCTCTCCGGCCCGCTCGCTGTCAGGTGAGTCGTGATAACCGGGGCGTCCGTGTACCCCTACGACGACGCGGGTGGCCCGACGAGGCTGGTGTGGTGCTGGTAGCGGGCACCGGCACCGGTGTCGCCGCTGCCCACCTGTTCGAGGATCGGCTCGATCACCTCGGCGATGTGGGACACCGCTTCCTCCTCGGAGGCCCACTCGGACAGCAAGAAGACGCTGGTGCCGTCGACACTGATGTGGAAGTTTGCGGCGATGGCTCCGGGATAGTCCCGTTCCTCGCCCTCGGTCGCCTCCTCCGAGGCGAGCAGGCCGTCGACCCATCCACGCGCCGCCTCGTGGTTCTCCATCTTGAAGATGGCGGCCGGGAAGCACCGGGCCACGGGGGCCGGGCCGGTGATGGCGCCGCCACGCACCACCCGGTATAACCGGTACCGCTGCGGCTCGGGGGACCGGACGCCGGGGATGCCCCATCCCGGTGCGGGCGGCCGCGAGACACTCCCCTCGTCCCGCAGCGATGCGCTCAACGCCTCGTCCGACGACCACTGGGCGTAAGTCAGCACCGACTCGCCGTCGGTGCTGACGAAGCAGTTGAGCGAGATTAGGCGGGACGGCCACTGAATGGCCTGCCAGTGCGCGACGATCGCCTCGGCCAGGGCCCGCTGACGTTCGGGCCCCCCCGTGATCACCTCGGCGACGAGCACGGTGGTGACATCGGGGCGGTTGATGACCGGCTGTACGGCGGGCGGGTTGGACATCCTCGACTCCTCGGGTGTGGTGGCCGGATTCCTCGCGGTGCACGACGTACGACGACCCTGGCGGTCAGCGGTCCTTGTGGCCCACGACCAGCACGTCGTCCGGCGTGTTCGTGAGCCCGACCGTCTCCGGGCGGAAACCCGCCTTGGCCAGCCAGCCGTGGCACTCCTCAACCGAGTACTCGCGGCCGCCCGCAGACCAGACCAGCATGCTCAGGCTCGCCAGCACCGCGTTGAGCGGTGGGTTGTCCCCGCCGACCATCGGGTCGTAGACGAATACCGCTCCCCCGGGCTTCACCGCCTGGTACGCGTTGTGCAACAGCCGAATCCGGTCCTCCTCGCCCCAGTTGTGCAGGATGTGACCGAAGATCAGCACATCGGCCTCGGGCAGCGGGTCGGTGAAGAAGTCCCCGCCGACGAACGAGACCACGTCCGCGGCGCCGAGCCCGGCCATGTGCCTGGTGAACGCCGGCTCCAGCGGCGGCAGGTCGAAGACGGTGGCGGTGAGGTGCGGGTTCCTGGCCACCAGTGTCCGGGCGAAGTTGCCCCGGGCACCTCCGACGTCGACGACCGAGTGGTACGGGCTCCAGTCGAGGTCGCTGATGCACAGCCCGATCGGGGTGTTGAACATGTCCATACTGTCCAGGAAGGCTTCGGTGGCCGCCTCGTCCCGGTACAGCGAGTCGTACGGGTTCCCCTCGACGGCGGCGCGGTTCTGCGGCTGTCCGGTACGCAGCGCGGTGGCGAGGCCGTCCCAGGCGGGGTTCAACTCGCTGGCGCAGAACCGCAGGTAGCCGCCGATGTATCCGGGCCGGCCACGAACCAGGTATCCCTCGGCGGCGGGAGAGTTCCGCAGTCGCTCGTCCTCATGTTCGAGCAATCCCAGGTTCGCCAGGGCGAGGAGGAAGTCCCGGGCACCCGGCATCCGGAATCCGAGGCGTTCGGCGAGCTGCTCCGGGGTCGCCGAGGTACCCGACAGCTCGCTGAACAGGTCGGCCTCCACGGCGGTGACCAGGATCTTCGTCTGCCAGTGGCCGGTCACGATCGCCATCACCGGCCCGGGGCCGACGGACATAGGCGGCTCGGTGTGCGCGGAGTTCATGTGGTTGACGCCTCCTCGGGACAGGTCGGGGCCATGCGGAAGATGCGGGAACCTGGCGACGGCTTCGCCTACCAGGGGTACGGGGTGCCGTCGTAGTTGCGAAACGTCCCGGTAACGCCGTCGCCGGACAGCGCCAGCCGGACGATGCCGGCCGCTCCCTCGGCGGGATCGGCGGCGCCGGGTGGGGGTGGGCCGCCGCCGAACCCTGTGGCGCGCAGTCCGGGGCAAACCACGTTGACGGTCACGCCGGTGTCGCGCAGCTCGGTCGCGTAGAGCACGGTGACGGCGTTCAGCGCCGCCTTCGACGAGCGGTACGCCAGCGGAGTGAGGGCGGCCCAGGGCGCTGCGGGGTCCGTCATCGTGTGCATCGCGCCGAGCACGCTGGTGACGTTCACGATCCGGGCCGACGGGGCACGCCGCAGCAGCGGCAGCATCGCGTTCGTGGTCGCGATGACGCCGAAGACGTTCGTCTCGTAGGTGGCGCGGACGTCGTCGACGCCCGCCTGGGACGGCGGCGCGAACCCGGCCGCGATGCCCGCGTTGTTGACCAGGATGTCCAGCCGGCCGGTGGCGGTCTCGATCGTCTTCGCCGCCGCGGCCACGGAGTTCGCGTCGGTGACGTCAAGCTGTACCAGTTGGACGGTCACGCCGTCGGCGGCCAGCGTGTCGACTGCGGCCTGTCCGCGTCGGCTGTCCCGGGAGCCGAGCAGGACGTGCACGCCGGCCTCGGCGAGCTGCTTGGCGACGTGGTACCCGATTCCCGTGTTGGCGCCGGTGACCAGCGCCACCTTCGCCGCTACCACTGCACGGACGACGTGAGCAGGGCACGCGGAGCACACCTGGTCCGGAGGCGCACCTCACCGCTGGCGAGGATGAGTCGCGGTTCCGGCAACCGCCGGTCCCTCCGTACCTGCCGGGATTCCACCTGCGGGGACTTCATGTGGTGCGAGCCTCCTCGGGATCATCGCCACCGGGGCAACGAGAAGAGCCCTTCCTGGGACGCGAAGGGAGTGGTGAGTTCGGCGGAAAAGCCCTACGTCCGACCCGGACGCCTTCGATGCTATGTGTTCGAGAGGTCGGGCCCGGTCAGGACACATAAAGGGACTCGTCAATTCTTTGTGAAGCGTCCCGCGTCAGCGGGACAGCAACTCCTTGGTGATGCGGTCCAGCCGCAGCGCCTTGTCCCGATCGAAGCCGCCGCCCTCGATGCCGATCCGCCGACCCTCGACGATGGCGCTCAACGGTTCCGGCGGCGGCTCGTCCAGTGCCGCGACGATGGGCACGATGCTCTTCGCCACCGGCTTGCCGAGCCGCCTCATCGACTCGATCTGCGCCGCGGTCGGCGGGTCGTACTCACCGGCGAAGCTGGTCGCCGTGCTGCCGGGGTGGAGCAGCACGTACCGGATGGGGCTGCCCGGGTGCCGCTCGGCGAAGGCGACCCCGAGCAGGTCGTTGAGCCTTCCGCCCTGCATCAACGCGTTGACGCCCTGATAGCCCCGGGTCATTTCGAGGTCGTCCCACTGGATCTCGACGGGGTTCGGGCCGGGCCCGGCCACGTTCATGATGACGGGACTGCTCGTCTCCGCCAGGGTGTCGGCCAGGCCGTGTCCGAGCAGGAACCGGCTCAGGTAGAAGAGCGCGAACGTGTGCTCGAATCCGTCGGCGGTCACCGTGCGCCTCGAATTGAAGTAGCGCGCGCAGAGCACCAGCGCGTCCACCGTCGGGAACTTCGCCTTGATCTCTTTGACGACCCGATCATTTTCGCCGATCAGGCTCAGGTCCGCAGGGACCACGAGCCCCTCCCCGCCGATATCTCCGGCGGCGTCGAGAACTTCCACCCCCTTCGCCGCGTCCCGGCCGACGATGACGACGTTGTCGCCGCGGCGTCGATAGGTGACCGCGAGCGCGGCACCGATTCCGTCGGTCCCACCAGTTATCACGATGGTCTTCACGGACGATCTCCTTGAACGGCCTGAGTACGCAACCCGGTCGGTACGTGCACGGGCATCCTGGCCGCCGGCCGCGAACGTCCACACGCCAGCATCGTACCGGAAGGCTCAGAAAACTGTACTAATAAGTTCAATGTTTCCGGTCTATCCGCGTCCCGTCACGCTTCCGTGCAGGTGGTACCGCTTGAAGCCGATCGGGCGCACGCCCGGCGTGGCGTTGCTGATCCGCAGCGTCGTCGCCCGGGTGGACCCGGCGAGGAACACCTCATGTGCCTCGTCCGAGGTCCACTCCGCATAGTTGAGCACCCGACTGCCGTCGGTACTGACGTGGAAGTTGGCGGCGAGCAGGCCCCGGTTCCGGTCGGGCGGCGCCTGCTCGATCGAATCGGCGATGGAGTCGATGATGTGCTCCTGCCGGTCGGGGCCGTCGACGTCGAACGTCGCGATGACCACACAGGTGGGCGGGGTGCCGTCCCGGACGACGCTGCGCCCGAGTCGGTACTCGACCGGGCCCGCCCCCGACGCGCCGTGCAGCGACCGGATCGTCCTCCGGTCCGACCCGTCCAGGCAGCGGGTGTACGCCAGTACGGTGTCCCCCCGCACGTCGAGGAAGCAGCTCGACGAACGGATCTCCGCCGGCCACGTGGTACCGGACCACCGTCGCCCGAGGCTGTCGAGCAGGCGGCGAGCCGCCTCGGCGTCCGGCACGTACCAGGTACTGACGAAGGCAACCGGCGCGTCGGTCCGGCGTACGTCGGGCATGGCGGTCGAGATCGGCAGAGTCACAGGTTCTCCCGGTTCGGTGGAGGGCGGCCGGCGTGGTGTCCGGCCCGGTGTCAGCGCCGGTACGGGCGCCTCGTCCGTGCGTCGCGCAGTGTCACGGCCCACCAGTGCACCTGGTCCAGCAGGGCCTTCGCTGCGGCCTCGCACTCCTCGGTCCGGTACGGGCGGCCGTGCCCGTCGAACCGCGTCCACGCGTCGTGGAAGCTGACCGACTCGCGCACGGTCACCGCGTGCAGTTCGGCAAAGACCT
The DNA here is from genome assembly GCF_033446045.1 of Plantactinospora sp. KLBMP9567. NCBI lineage: Bacteria > Bacillati > Actinomycetota > Actinomycetes > Micromonosporales > Micromonosporaceae > Plantactinospora > Plantactinospora sp. KLBMP9567. The sequence continues at coordinate 29,818 of NZ_JAWQRR010000051.1, forward strand.
GTCGCAGGTGTTCGACGGCGCGCAGACCACCCGACATGCCGCCGTAGGAGACAAAGCCGACCGCCTTCGCCGCCCACTCGTCGAGGAACCAGTCGAGGAGGTTCTTGAGCGCGGCCGGGAAGCTGTGGTTGTACTCGGGTGTGACCACGACGAACGCGTCACCGGCGGAGAGCCGGGCGGAGAGTGCGTCCCGTGCCGTCGCGACACCGGTGGCCGGCCGCTGGCCACTTGCCGGCATCACCAGCGGCAGCGGGTGGTCGAGCAGATCGACCACGTCGACGGCCATGTCCGCGCGCGACATGACCTGGCCGACGAACCAGTCGGCCACGGTCGGGCCGAGCCGACCGTCCCGGACGCTGGCGATGACGACGACGAGCTTGATCGGGTTGTCCGTCACAGTGGGACCTTTCGTCGGATCGGAAGGGGTCGTCGATGCCGGATCCCGGTCAGCGCGACGAGCAGACCTGCCGCGCCGACCACGGTGATGAGCAGCAGCGCCGGCCGGTCGCTGCCGAAGGCCGTCCGCAGCAGCGCGACGAGTGGCAGCACGACGACGGCCCCGATCTGGACAGCGGCCTGGTACAACGACACCGCCCGCGCCCGGTTCTCGACCGCGACACCGGCCGTGGCCTGCATGTTCAACGCGGCGAAGGAGAGTACGAACCCCGCCTCGACCAGCAGCAGGGCCGGCAGGGTCGTGGTCGGGTACGCGTCCACCCACGGCCGCCAGAGGTAGTAGACCGGGGCGAGGAATGCCGCGAGCGCACCGAGGGCGATCAGTCGGGCGGCGCCGAACCGGGCGACCATCCGTCCGGCGAACGGAACGGTCAGCACCAGGGGTACGCAGGCCGGAAGCAGTGCCAGCGCGGTCTGCCAGGGCCGCCAGCCCAGTTCGTCCCAGATCTGGAAGGTGACGAGCAGCAGCAGGCTCTGGTACGTGCCGTTGAGCGTGGCCGCGCCGAGTGCGGACCGCACCAGCGCACCGTCCCGGACCGCAACCGTCCGGGGTACGACGTCGCGGGGCGGGTCGGGTGGGAGTACCCGCAGGCCGAACAGCAGAAGCACCAGCGCCACCGGGGCGGGGAAGAGGAACGTCCAGTGCCAGCCCGCCTCCAGGAGCACCGCGGACAGCAGCAGGCCGACGGTGAACCCGGCCGCGCCGAACAGACCGTAGATCGACACCGCGCGGCGGTGCTGCGGCCCGCCGGCGAAGGTGGTACCGATGATGGCCAGCCCGGTCGGGGCGGTCAGTGCGACACAGAATCCCTTGACCACCCGGGTGGCGATCAGTATCGCGATGTCGTCGGAGAGACCGCCGATCACCGAGGCAGCGGCGAAGACGAGCATCGCGGCCAGATAGGCGCGGCGGGCACCCCAGTGGGCGGTGATCCGCCGGCCGAGCGGGAGCAGCGTCGCGAAACCGACCGCGAAACCGCTCATCAGCCACTGCACGGTCGGCAGCGACAGGCCGAGATCGGCGCCGATCGACGGCAGCGCGACGAGCACCACCGACACCTCGATCGAGTCCAGCACCATGTTGCCGGAGAGGATGACAAGGATCGCCCACGCGCGCCGGTCCCAGCGGACCGGTCGCGTGCCGGTGCCCGGGGCCGGGATGGCCGTACTCATGTCGGTGGACACCTCCCTCGCTCGTCGGTACCGGTACCTGTTCCCTCAGACCCTCCAGTTCGGTCAGGTGGTCGAACACCACGTCGCTGGTCACCGTGTCCTCCTCTTCGGCCCCTCACCAGGCCAGCCGCAGACCGGTTGCGGTGCCGTCCTCGCTGACGAACGTGGCCGTCGGGCCGTCGTCGCCGAGGGTCGCCAGCAGTACCGGGATGCGCGCGCCCTGCTCGGGCGTGAGGATGCCCCGGTGCTCGTTGATATCGGTGGCGACGAAACCCGGGGAGACCGCGTTGACCAGGATCCCGGTGTCGCGCAGCTCGTTGGCGTAGGTGATGGTGACGGCGTTCAGGGCCGCCTTCGAGGTGTTGTAGTCCAGCACCACCGGGAAGACACCGGGCGGGAACAGGCCTGTCGGATCGGTCCGTTCGGCGGCGTACGCCAGCGATCCGAGCAGGCTGCTGACGTTCACGATCCGGCCGGACGGGGAGCGCCGCAGCAACGGCAGCATCGCGTTGGTCACCGTGACCACGCCGAACACGTTCGTCTCGAACGTACGCCGCACCTGGTCGGTCGAGGTCTGGCTGGGCGGCGTCGGTGGACCGCCGGTACCGGCGTTGTTCACCAGCACGTCGAGCCGCCCCGCCTCCTCGTCGATGCGTTTGGCGGCGAGGGCCACGGACGACTCGTCGGTGACGTCGAGCCGTACGAAACGGGCGTCGAGGCCCTCGGCGCACAGCTCGCGCTCGGCCGCCCGTCCCCGGCTCTCGTTGCGCGCCCCGAGGTAGACGCACATCCCCCGGGCTCCGAGTTGTCGGGCAACCGCGCGGCCGATCCCCTTGTTCGCCCCGGTGACCAGCGCGACGCGGGTGCTGCTGGAGGTCATGGCTTCCTCTCGACTCCGGTGGATGGATGGGTCACTGACCGAGCAGGGTCCCGCCGCTGGCGTCGATGAACGCGCCGGTGATCCAGCGGGCCTCGTCGGTGGCGAGGAAGGTGACGACGTCGGCGACGTCCCCCGCGTCGCCGACCCGGTTGAACGCGGAGAGCCGCGCCATCTGCTCCACCACCTCGGGCATGCCGAAGACCGCGCTGCCGTTGTCGGTGATGCCGGGTGCCACCGTGTTGACGGTGATTCCGCGCGGGGCCAGGTGCCGGGCGAAGTGCAGCGAGATCTGCTCGATCGCGCCCTTGGTCATCGCGTACACGGCCTGGTCGGGGTTTGCGCAGCGGGTGAGACCCGAGGAGATGTTGATGATCCGCCCGCCCTGCGGCAGCAGGCTCGACGCGCGTTGCACGATGAAGAACGGCGCCCTCGCGTTCACCGCGAAGTACCGGTCGAACTGCTCCGGCGTAATGTCCTCCGGTGGGATGCCGGCCGGCGCGGTCTCGGCCGCGTTGTTCACCACGATGTCGAGCGTGGTGTCGCCGGTACGCTCCTTGAGTCCCTCCTCCAGCGCCAAGAACAGATTGTGGACGTCACCCGGTACGCCCAGTTCGGCGCGGACCGGGAAGGCCCACCCGCCGTCCGACTCGATCGAGGTCACGGTCTCCAGCGCCGCGTCCTCGTTGGCCGCGTAGTGCACGGCGACCAGGGCACCCTCCCGGGCGAGCCGCTGGGCCGTCGCCCGGCCGATACCCCGGCTGGAGCCGGTGACGAGCGCGGTCTTGCCGTTGAGCCTGTCCATGGTGGAACTCCTGTCAGTCGAAGCGGATCGGTTCGTCCGGTCGCCCGGGGCCGGAGTTCCCGACCCGGTGCGGACATCGGTCACCGGGGTCGTCTCCTGGATGTCGAGGCCGCTGATCATCCGAGCGAGGTGGCTCCGGACGGCGTCGATGCCCATCAGCTCGGCGACGGTGTCCCGCAGCGCGTCCGTCTCTGGGCCCCCGAACAGCAGGAGTGCCTGTGCCCGGATGTTGGTCAGGACTCGCGTCCCGACCGGGTGCCGGTCGTCGTGGTACGAGTCGAGGACCTCCTCGCCCGCGCCGCCGGTCACCCGGGCGGTGAGCTTGCCGCCGAGGTTGATCGCGTCCTGGAGGCCGAGGTTGAGCGCCTGTCCGCCGATCGGCATCTGAACGTGCGCGGCGTCACCGGCGAGCAGGATCCGGCCGCAGCGGTACCGGCTCACCTGGCGGCTGGTGTCGTCGAAGCGGTTGAGCCACCGGGGTACGCCGTGGCCGATGTCCTCGCCGGTCACCTCCGCCCAGGCGGTGACCACCTCGGCGAAGTCGGGGACACCGGCACCGGCCCTCGGGTGGCGACCGTGACGACGCACCATGAGTCGGGTGGTGCCGTCGGCACGGCGGTACGCGGTGACGACGCCGTTGGGCAGGCGCTGGAGCCGTCGGTCGGGAATGTCGATCCCGGTGACGTCGGCCCGCAACATCTGTCGGGTGGCGTCCACGCCGGCCAGGTCGTACCCGGCCAGTCGCCGCACCGTGCTCCGTTCCCCATCGCAGCCGACCAGGTACGCGGCGCGCAGCCGGCACGGTCTTCCACCGGGCACCCGCACGTTGACCTGCACCCAGTCGGCGTGCCGGGTCAGTCCGGTCACCGCGTGCCCGCGTCGTACCTCGGCGCCGAGGTCGGTGACCCATTCCTGGAGCACCGCCTCGACCCGGGTCTGCGGACACTCCCATTGACCGGCGAACGGGTGGCCGGAGGTGGCCGCCGCCAGGTCGAGCCGGATCCCGCCGAAGTGGCCGGACCCGCCGCCGGGCAGCGGGCCCAGCCTGTCCAGCACCCCGCGCTCGGCGAGCAGGGCCATCGTCCGGGCGTGCAGGATCGACGCCCGGGATTCGGTGGTCGGCGCGGTGAGCCGCTCCAGAGTCACGGTCCGGACGCCGCCGGTACGCAGCTCGCCCGTGAGTGTCAACCCGACCGGCCCCGCCCCGACGACGATGACGTCGGTGTCCAGTGCGCCGTCCACCGGCTCAGCGCCTAGCTTCCGCGTACTCTCTGGCGTGGTTGAGGGTGGCACCGCTGTTGTTGCCGAGCGCCTCCCGGACGAACGTCCGAGCCTCGGCCAGGCCGGCGTCGGGTCCGAGGATCCGGCCGATGTTCTCGGTGTTGATCATCACGGTGTGCTGCGAGGTGGCGGTGGTGATCCCCGGTTCGTCCTCGGTGAACTCCCAGTAGCCCGTGTGCAGCGTCATCAGCGCGGGCAGCGTGATCTGCTTGTACGCGATGCGCCGGTGTGGAAAGCACACCCGCACGGATTTCGTGGTGTGCGTGGACCCGTCCCGGGTACGGGTGTCCATCTGCAGGACCTGCAGGCCGAGGGTCGCCTCGGTCAGCTCCACCCGGGCAACGTGCGGCAACCGGTCGGCCCAGAGCTGGGCTTCGTTGATGAAGTCGTAGAGGTCCTTGGCCGATCCCTTGACCTGGACGCTGTCCTCGAACGAGAGGAGCCGGTCCGCCGCACCCGCGGCCAGTTCCAGGTTGGTCTTCAGCGAACCCAGCTCCGCCCGGCTGTTACTGTCCACCGCCTGGGAGATCCAGGCCACCCCGTCCGGGTCGTCGTCGATCGCCCGGTACCGGTGCAGCAGCCGCAGCCGGGTGTCCTCCTCGCCGAGCGGCTCGATGATCCAGGTACCGCTCATCTCGGCCACCGGCGGTGCCGACACCTCTTGGCGGAACTCGATTCGCATCGCCCCGGGGTCGAGTATCCGGCGCGAGGACCAGCTCTTGACGTCGTCGTTGGCCGTGGCCCAGATCCGGATCCGCTCCTCGTTACCGTCGCGCTCCAGGTAGTCCACGTACACCGAGGGCGGGAACAGCCGGGGCCAGTTCTCCACCTCGGCAAGCAGCCGGTACACCTCGGTGCCGGCGGCGTGCACGGTGACCTCGTGCTCGACCTCGCGCGCCTCGTTTCGGGTCACATCGGTCTCCTCTCGTCAGAAGCCGTGGCGGGCACGGCGGAAGTCAGCGACCCGGCCAGAGGTAGCGGGGCACGGACGGGTGTCGACGGCACGATCAGAAGTTGCCCAGGCCGCCGCAGACGTTCAGCGCCTGCGAGGTGATCGACGCCGCCGTGTCCGAGGCGAGATAGCCGACCAGGCCCGCGACCTCCTCCGGAGTGGAGTACCGGCCGAGCGGGATCTTCGCCGTGAACCGCCGCATGATCTCGTCGGTAGTGGTGCCGTGCGCCGCGGCGTACCCCTGCCGGACCCGCTCGGCCATCGGCGTCTCGACGTAGCCGGGGCAGACGGCGTTGACGGTGATGCCGGTCGGCGCCAGCTCGTTGCCGAGCGCCTTGGTGAAACCGACCACCCCGTGCTTGGAGGCGGAGTACGGCGCCCCGAGGACGACACCCTGCTTGCCTGCGGTGGACGCGATGTTGATGATCCGGCCGGAGGCCCTGGCCCGCATCCCGCCGGTGGTCAGCACCTCGCGTGTCATCAGGAAGACGCTGTTCAGATTGGTGTTGATCACGTCGAGCCACAGCTCGTCGGTGATCTCGGCGGTCACGCCGCCGCCGCTGCGGCCGGCGTTGTTGACAAGCACGTCGATCGGCCCGAACCGGTGCACGGCGGCCCGCACCATGCTCCGGATGTCCTCCGGGGACCGCACGTCGGCAGCAGCGCCGTCCACGTCGTACCCCTCGTTCTGGAGTTCCTTGACGGTGCCCGCCACCCGGTCCGCGGTCCGGGCGCAGAGAAAGACCCGCTCTCCCCGCCCGGCGAAGAGCCTCGTCACGGCCAGGCCGATTCCGCTGGTCGCGCCGGTGACGAGCACGACCTTCGACGCCTGTTGATTCATGTCCACTCCTCGATGTGGGTTGGCCGGCGAGTGCGACCGTCGGCTCAGCCCGCGCTAGCAAGCCGGCCGCGCACCAGCTCCACCAGTGCGCGGGGGGTGTGTTCGCCGGAGAGCCCGTCGTCGTCGAGCCTGATGCCGTACTCGCGCTCGATCCGACCACCGGTCTCCAGCAGTGCCAGCGAGTCGTAGCCCAGCTCCTCGAACGAGATGTCGAGAATGTCGCCGTCGAGGTCGATGCTCTCGTCCGAGCCGGCTCCCTCGCGCAGGATCCGCTTGAGGTCCTCGTCGTCGAACGAGCCGGCGGGTACCGTGGCCATCTCCACACTTCCTTTCGTCACGTCGATTCCGGTTGCCCGGGTTCCGGATCTCTCACCGGTCGACCTGGCGCACCACCATCGCGGAGTTGAACCCGCCGTGCCCGCGCGCCAGAACCAGCGCCGCGCGCACCGGGAGCGCGCGCGGGCCCTCCTGGACCAGGTCGATGTCGTACTCGTCGGCGACGTGTACGTGGACGGTCGGCGGGATCACGCCGTCGCGGATGCTCAACAGCGCCGCGGCCAGATCGAGTGGCGCCGCGCCGGAGTACAGCCGTCCGGTCATCGTCTTCGGCGCGGTGACGGGTACCCCCCGGGGCCCGAAGACGCCGGTGATCGCCCCCGCCTCGACCCGGTCCGGTTCCGGTGCCCCGGCGGCGTCGGCGAAGACCACGTCGATGTCGCCCGGTGACGCGTCCGCGTCCCGCAGCGCCAGTTCGATCGCCTTCCGCAGTCCGCCGGCCCGGCCGCTGCCCGGTCGGGGGTCGAAGGTCGCGGCGTACCCGGAGACCTCGCCGTAGATGTTGACGGCAGCACGCTGCCGGGCATGGTCGGCGTCCTCCAAGACCAGCAGCGCACCGCCCTCGCCGGGCACGTACCCGCAGGCGGCGGCGTCGAACGGCAGATACGCCCGATCCGGGTCCCCGCTCAGGCTCAGCCGCCCGCTGGCGAGCTGCGCCACCCAGCCCCACGGGCAGATCGAGGCGTCCATCGCACCGGTCACCATCAGCGGAGTGCCCTTGCGCACCTGGCGGCGGGCCTGCGCGACGGCGTCCAGTCCGCCGGCCTGGTCGCTGACCACGACACTGCACGGTCCCCGCATACCGTTGCGGATGGAGATCTGCCCGCTGTTGACCGCATAGAACCAGGCGAAGGACTGGTACGCACTGACGTACTGGCCACCCTTGCTCCAGAGCGCCTTCAGCTCGTTCTGCCCGAACTCGAACCCGCCGGAGTGGCTGGCGGTGGCCACACCCATCTCGAACTCGGACACCTCGTGCGGCACGATCCCCGCGTCGGCGAACGCCCAGTCGGCGCCGACGAGCGCGAGCCGCGTCATCCGATCCGTCTGCGGCAGCAGCCGGTTCGGCAGGTGCCGCTCTGCCTCGAACCCGGCGATCTCCCCGGCGAGCCGGGCCGGGTACGACGACGGGTCGAACCGGCTCACCCGGCCGATGCCACTGCGACCCGCGAGCGTCGCCGACCAGTACTCCTCCAGCCCGAGGCCGTTGGGTGCGGCGATACCGAGCCCGGTGACGACGGTGGAGACGCTCACCGCGGATCCCGATCAGGTCGGGCGAGCACCATCGCGCTCTGGAATCCGCCGAACCCGCTGCCGACGGAGAGCACCGTGTCGGTCCGCCAGTCGCGGGCGACCAGCGGTACGTAGTCGAGGTCGCATTCCGGGTCGGGAGTGTGCAGGTTGGCCGTGGGCGGTACGGCGTGGTGGGTCATCGCCAGGACTGAGGCGGCGATCTCGATCGAGCCGATAGCGCCGAGCGAGTGCCCGACCATCGACTTGATCGAGCTGACCGGCACCGCGCGGGCGTGCTCGCCCAGGCTCCGCTTGAACGCGGCGGTCTCGTGGCGGTCGTTCTGCTTGGTGCCGGAGCCGTGCGCGTTGACGTAGTCGATGTCCTCCGGGTTGATCCGTGCCTCGGCCATGGCCAGTCGAATCGCCTCGGCCATCTCCCGGCCGTCCGGCCGCAGCCCGGTCATGTGGAACGCGTTGGAGCGGGTGGCGTAGCCGGCCACTTCGGCGTAGACGGTGGTGCCGCGTGCACGGGCACTGCCCAGTTCCTCCAGCACGAACACGGCCGCCCCCTCGCCAAGTACGAACCCGTTCCGGCTCGCGTCGAACGGTCGGGACGCGTGCTCGGGGTCGTCGTTGCACGGCGTGGTCGCCTTGATCGCGTCGAAGCAGGCGACCGTGATCGGCGAGATCGGTGCGTCCGTGGCGCCGGCGATCATCACGTCGGCGGCGCCGTCCCTGATTACCTCGGTCGCGTACCCGATCGCGTCCAGCCCTGACGTGCAGCCGGTCGACACCACCGTGCTCGGCCCCTCGGCACCCACCGTCCAGGCCACCTCGGCCGCGAACGAACTGGGTACCAGGTAGTTGTAGAGGTGCGGCACGGCGTACTCGTGGTCGACCAGGTCCAGCCGGCCACCGTCGCTGACGGTGCGGTACTCCTGATCAAGGCCCATCGTCGCGCCGACCGCGCTGCCGATGGTCACGCCGGTGCGGTGCGGGTCGAGGCGGTCGAACTCCAGTCCGCTGTCGATAATCGCGTGCCGCGCGGTCACCACCGCGAACTGTGCCGCCCGATCCATCCGACGAATCTCCTGCGGACGCAGGCCGGACAGTTCAGCGTCGAAATCCACCTCGGCGGCGACCTGTGACCGGAACGGCGACGGGTCGAAGAACGAGATCCGCCGGGTCGCGGTACGCCCGTCGGTGAGCAACTGCCAGAAGTCCTTCACGCCCGACCCGCCCGGGGCGGTCACGCCGATGCCGGTGATGACGACCCGCCGGTCGCCGGCCGGGGTCACGCCGCCTCCCAGTGGTAGAAGCGCCGGGCCATCGCGTCTGCGGGCGATCGCCAGGTGGCCGGGTCGTACGCCGCGACGAAAGGCTTCAGGTCCTCGCTGATCGAGATGAACTGAGGCTCGGTCTTCGCCTTCTCGATCCGTTCACCGCCGGTGGCGTCGTCGAAGTCCTGAAGGTGGAAGTAGAGGCCCCGGTAGGAGAAGAGCTGACGGCGGCGGGTGCCCATCAGGTGCGGCATCGAGGTGTCGTCGAACGCGCCGAAGAGGCGGGCGACCTCATCGGCCGAGTCGGGTGCCATCCTGGCCACGATCAGGGTGCTGTGCATGATGTCCTCTCGTGAAGGGTCAGCGGGCATGCCCGAACCAGCGGTCCAGTGCCGTGGGCAGGTCGTGGTGGCTGCCGGGGGCGAGCCACGCGATGTGGCCGTCGGGTCGTACGAGTACCGCCGTGGTACCGGCGAGCGTGGGGTGTTGAGCGACGGTCGGCGCGGTCGCGGTGACGATGTCGACCCGCCGGCGCCAGCGCGACGCGCGGGACCGCAGCACCGCGTTGTCGTTGAGGTCCAGCAGTAGGCCGCGGCCCCGGCGGAGCAGTTCGGTACTGCTGGTCCGACGGATGCCGGCGATCAGGTCTAGGTGCGGCATCCGCATTCCCAGCAGGGGATTGGCGCCGTCACCGACGTCGTACCGGATGTCCAGCCCGCTCACCTTCGCGGCCAGATGCCGGCTGACCTCCTCATACCCGATCAGCTCGGAGAGCACGTCCCGCAGCGGCTGCACCTCGGCGCCGCCGAGGATGAGCTGCCCCTGCGCCCGGGTGTTGGCGAGCAGCCGCCGGCCGACCTCGTGGCGTTCGCTGTGGTACGTGTCCAGCAGCGATTCCGGCGCGGTGCCGTCGACCACGGCGGCCAGTTTCCAGCCCAGATTGACCGCGTCCTGGACGCCGGTGTTCATCCCCTGACCACCGGCCGGGAGGTGCACGTGTGCGGCGTCCCCGGCGAGCAGCACCCGGCCGCGCTGGTACTCGGTGACCAGGTGGGTGGCGTCACCGAAGGCGCTGACCCAGACCGGCTCAGCGTGCGAGATGTCCAGGCCGGTGAGCCGCTTCCAGGTGTCGGCCACCTCCTCGAAGGCCGGTGGGGCGGTTCGACGCTGTGGCGGGGCGCCGCGTTCGCCGACGATGATGCGGTGAATCCCGTCCGACAGCCGGGCGACCATAACCATTCCACCGGCGAACTGCTGCCCGCTCATCCTCGGCTCCAGCTCGACGCCGCGCAGGTCGGCGAGGAACAGTTCGGTGGTGGCGGCGGTACCCGGGAAATCGAATCCGGCGGCGCGGCGAACCGTGCTCCGGCCGCCGTCGCAGCCGACCAGGTACGAGGCACGTAGGACCTGCTCACCTCCGTCGCTCCGGACGTTGACCGCGACACCGGTCCGGTCGTCAGTCAGCCCGACGAGCTCGTACCCGCGCCGGATGTCGACGCCGAGCTGGACAGCCCATCCCTCCAGGACCCGCTCGGTCTCCGACTGCGGGACGGTCCGGGCTGCCTCGTGGACGTTGCCGAGGATGCCGATGTCCAGCGGGAGCCCACCGAAGTGGCCGCCCGTCGTGGTCTGAAAGTCACCGAAGCGGCGCAGCAGCCCGCGCTGGTCGAAGACCTCCATCGTCCGGACGGTGAAACCGATTCCTCGCGACTCCCCGGTACGCTCACAAAGGCGCTCCAGGACGATGACGTCGATCCCGGCCAGGCGCAGTTCGCCAGCCAACATAAGACCGGTGGGCCCTGCTCCAACAATGATGACCGAAGCGTCCATAAGCCTCTCCCGACTCACATGGAGGTACGCGTGCAGTTCCCGGGTGTGACGGCTCGCGATAGATGCACAATTTCCTGTAGGGGGCGGACACTGGCGGACGTGGTCCGGAAAACAGCTCCAGGAGATGCTTTTATCCTGTTGGATTTCGGGGTTCGAGGCAAGCGGCCGATGTCAAAAACATGCGCAGAGGAATGTCAGGGGATTGTCAAATCCATGCGATCTCGATCTGACAGATCATGGCGCCGTGCCGTCCCGTCCGACGAGGAACTCGCAGGTACCCGCGCCGGCGTCCCCGCCTCCCGCGGGATCGCCTTCGACGCGGCGTAGAGCTACGCGGTCTGTGTCGGGGTCAGGAACGGCGCGGGTGCCTCCTCGACCAGCTTTTGGTTCCGGTGTTGGAGCGTGCGGTCCCGGGTGGACACGACCAGCACGTTGCCGTGCCGGTCGGTCAGGCACCGCGTCTCCACGTGCCGGGGCCGGTCGAGGTAGCGCTCGACGAAGCAGTCGCTCCGGCCGAACGCGGTGACCCCCTCGCGGACCGCAGACTCACAGCATCCCGGGATCTCGTCGACCGCACGGGTCACCCTGAGTCCACGTCCGCCGCCGCCGAAGGCGGTCTTGACCGCGGCCAAGACCTTGTCGATGTCGAGATAGCCCGCCTCGGCGGTGTCGCCGCCGAGGCGTTCGCTGCGGCCAGTGGCACGTACGGGGCTCCCGGTCCGAGTCCGCGTGGACGGCCACGCTGGCGATCACCTCATCCCGGCAGGCGCGGACGGTCCGGACCGCGATCTTCCCCGGTTGGCAATAGGTACCTTGCGCACGCTGGTCCCCTTTCCCGGGTCCCCTGTTCAGGCAGCGGAAGCGGTTCAGCGGATCCGATCGGCGCCGCTGAACCGGAAACCGATCCCGTGGACGGTACGGATCCAGTTGCTGCCGATCTTGCTGCGCAGTGAGCTGACGTGGGTGTCGATGGTGCGGCTGCCCCGGGAACTGCGCGCGTGCAGCGTCGAGTCGCCCCAGACCTCGGCCATCAGTCGCTCCCGGCTGAGCACGTTGTCCGGGTTGCTCGCCAGGTGGTAGAGGAGGTCAAACTCCTTGCGGGTCAGGTCCACCGGCTCGCCGTGCATCCGTACGTCCCGGGACGCGGGGTTGATGCACAGCCCGTCGATCGAGAGGTGGCCCAGCCGGGCTCGGGGCTGTCCGGGACGGTGGGACCGGCGCATGACCGCCTCGATGCGGGCCAGCAGTTCCCGGAACTCGTAAGGCTTGTCCAGGCAGTCGTCGGCACCGGCCTGTAGCACCAGTACCCGGTCGACACCGGCGTCGCCGTCGGTCAGGGCGATCACGGGCGTCTGGCTGTGTGCCCGGATCCGCCGACATACCTCAAGCCCGTCAATGTCCGGCAAATCGACGTCGAGAACGACCAGTTCGGCGTCCTCGTACGCCTCGAGCGCCGTCGCCCCGGTGCTGGCGGTCCTCGTCCGGTAACCATTGCGCGCCAGATCATCGCCGAGCGGCTTGATGGTTCGCGTCTGCTTTTCGACAACGAGAATTTGCATGAGTTCCCCCGTCCGATTCGCCTTGCCCACAGAAGCGATCCAAGCTCGGAGCGGCCACCGCCCTGGTGAGTGTCGGAGCCGCTGGGCCGTCCGCCCCTGCGCCGCATCCCAGTTGCAGCGCCGGAATGGGTTCCGAAACTTGCTAATCGATCTATACACGTCTTTTTATGTATCTAGCAACCCTTTTATGAAAGATCTCACATATACCTATACGGGGGCTAAATATGTCCAAAGTGTTACGACGCCCTCTCGGTGCGAGGTCACGGCATTGGTTTCATCCCCGGCGACCGCGGATCGATCGCAAGATTGGCCACGCCGGGCCGGCCGTCTCGACCGTGCCCGCAGGCGGCCGGAGCGGGCCAGATGGGATCCGGCCCGCTCCGCGTCACTGATGATCACTACGCGTCCGTGGACACCCTGGCCGAATCGGACGGACCAACTATTGTGGCGGCCTGTTCCTCCGGCCGACCGGGCAGCAACGTGCTGCCGGCGAGGATGACCAGGACTGCGGCAAAGACCCACCAGTACACGCCCTGGAAGCCGCGCATGGCATCCTCGCCCGCCGTGTCCACGATGACCGCGACCACGGCAATGCCGATCGAGGCGCCGAGCTGGTTCAGCATGTAGAGCACCGAGCTGCCCTGCGGTACCTGGTGACCGGGGAGTGTCCGGTAGAGCGATCCCATTGTCGGCGCGGCGACGAAGCCGAGCCCGACGCCGATGACGAACGCGGTTACTCCGGACCAGACCGGATCGGTGTCCGCCCCGATCCGGGTGAAGGCAAAGGCGCTCAGGGCCGCCACGACCGCTCCACCCTGGGCCAGGCCCCGCGCACCGAGCCGGTCGCTGAGTCGCCCCGCCACCGGCATGGCCAGGACGGAGCCCAGGCCCATGGGCGCCACCAGCAGCCCGGCCACGAGCGCGCCGTCCCCCTGGCCGTGCATCTGCTGGTAGTAGAGCGGCAGCACGAACAGCACCGAGAACGTCACCACCCCGACGAGCCCCTGCACGCTGACGCTGGCGGAGAAGCTCCGGCTCCGGAACAGGCGTACGTCGATCAGTGGTGGCCTGTCGCGTACCCGCAGCGCGTGCACCACGTACCCGGTGAGCAGAACGATGCCGAGCACCAGCGGTACGAGCACCGGACCGGACGCGAACTCACCGGTATGGGCCACCTGGGTCAGGGCCAGGATCAGCGCCGCCACAGCCGGACCGCTCAACGTCAGCCCGATGAGGTCGAGTCGGTTCCGCGGCTGTTCAGCGTCCGGCGCGTCGACCGGGATCACCCGCAGGGCGAGCAGGAACGCGACCACACCGATCGGGAGGTTGACCAGGAACATCCAGCGCCAGCCGAAGCCGTCGAGGACGACGCCGCCGAGCACCGGGCCGAGCACCGGGCCGAGCGGCAGGACCGCACCCATCAGGCCCATGACCCGCCCCGCCCGGCGCGGGCCGGCGGCCCGGGCCAGCAGCGTGAGCACCAGCGGGTCGAGAATGCCCGCGCCGACACCCTGCAACAGCCGGAACACGATCAGGCTCTCGATGTTCCAGGCCAGCCCGGAGGTGAGCGAGCCGAACAGGAACAACAGCAGGCCGAACAGCCACAGTCGGCGGGCACCGAACCGGTCGACCGCCCAGGTGGTGACGGGGATCGTGACGGTCAGGGCGAGCAGGTAGCCGGTGGAGACCCAACCGATCGTGCTCACCGAGGTGACGAACCTGTCGGTGAGGGTGTCGACCGCGACCGCGACCATCGTGCCGTCGAGGATGCCCATGATCCCGCCGAGCAGGACCACGCTGATGAGTCGCAGCAGTGCGGGGTCCAGCTTGTCGTCACGCGCTTGCGTCATCGAGGTCTCCGGGTAGGTGAGCATGATTGAACTAACAAGTTCAAGTTAATGCTCCACCGGGTACCAAACAAGCTCGTTCACACAACTGAACCAGATTGTTCAGTACGAAAGCTGCAGGTACGCTACCCGCGTGACCGACGCGAGGGCCCTGGCGACTTCCGAACGGAAGGCTCCACGTGGACGCATCGACAAACGGCGAGCCATCCTGGACGCCGCCTTCACCGTGTTCTCCCGTCAGGGCTACGCGCAGGCGTGCGTCAACGAGATCGCCAACGAGGCCGGTGTCGCCAAGCCCACGGTCTACAACCACCTGACCGACAAGGCCAACCTGTTCCGGCACGCGATCGAGGCGGCGGCCGAGAGCCTGACGGCGGAGAACCTGGCCGCGGTCGAACGGCTCGCCGAGCGCCACGAGGACCTGCGCACGACGCTCGAAGACGTGGCCCACGAACTGCTGCGGGTCTACTGTGACGAGCGGTCGTGGTCGCTGCGCCGGCTGCTCTACGCCGAGATCGCCCGTTTCCCCGACCTCGTCGACCTCGAGCCGGTGGACGGCTCAGCCACCGTCGCCCGGGCACTCGCCGACCGGTTCGCCCGGCTCTCACTCGCCGGCCGGCTGCGCCTGACCGATCCGGACCAGGCCGCGAGACAGTTCTTCGGCCTGCTGACCGGCCCGGTGGAGATCCGCGCGCGGTTCGGCACCCGCCCGGTGCCGGACAGCGAATCGCGGGAAATCGTCGTGGCCGCAGTCGACACCTTCCTCCGGGCCTTCGCCGCTCCGACGGCATAGGTCGGCATCCGGTGATCCCGCAAGTTGCGGCTCGACACCATCCGGCCGAGCACCCAGGGCGTCGTGGCCTGGTAGCGTTCGGCGCTTCCCGGCCCGCCCGTACCTCCGCCGAGGACGCTCGGCGACAACCTGGATCTGCGTCATCGCCCGGTGCGATCCCCGCTTCCTCGGCCGGCCGTCCTCCTGCTGGTCGCTGAAGAGGCTGCGCGACTACCTCGATCAGCTGTCTGGCGTTGTTTTGGCCGGAAGCTCCGGCTGGGCCTTCTCGGTGTGGTCGGTCAAGACAGGATCTCGACGTACCCGTCGGTCCCATGCACGCGGATCCGCTGCCCGTCCCGGATCAGCCTGTGGGGTTCAAAACCCTGTCACTTGGCCTGAGCAGCGCTGTTGCGTTACGGGATCAAGGGGAATGCCGAACACCTTACGGGTCCGGCGGTCAGATCGCGTGGGCCAGCTCGGTAAACGCGGCAGCGACCCTTTTGGCTGGCGGGGCATCGACGGTGAGTTCGTAGTGGCCGCGTCGTAGGTTCTGCATGAAGCGTGTCCTGCGATGATCACTTGTGCTGTCTGGTCGATGCGCAACCCGCGCATCGGTCGTAACCGGTGTTTCAGCTGGCTGTGATCAGCCTCGATCGGATTGTTGGCGTACCGCTCGACGTGATGCCAGGCCGACGGGACGAGGTCATCGAGCACCGCCGGGTAGACCGGGGCGGCGTCAGTGACGACCTCGATGGGAGTCACCCGCAGCGCCTGTTGAAAGAACCGCCGAGCCGCAGCGGCATCACGGCGAGCCGAGACGAGCACGTCGATCACCTGCCCGTGCTGGTCAACAGCCCGGTAGACGTACCGCCACATCCCGTTGACCCTGACGTACGTCTCGTCGACAAACCACCGATCACCAGGCGAGTGCCGGCAGCAGGTTCGCCAGGACACGTTTGCCGATGCCACCGACCAGGTCGATGACGGTGTCGGTGATGACACCGGCGGCGTTCACGACCTGGTCGCGGGCGGTGGTGAGGGCGGTGGTGAAGCTGGCCCGGTCCGGATCGAGACCGGGCTGGCTGTCGGTGGCGTCGACCATGGCGGTGCGCAATAGCTGACAGGTGATCAGTAGGGCGTGGATCTCCTGGTCAATGCCGTCGGGCGAGCTCGCGGAGCTTCGCCTCCGCCGCGGAACCGGGCGGCGCCGAGTAGACGATGACCAGTTGGTCCTGGTCGTCCGGGTGGTACAGGGACTCGTAGTCGAGTTCGAACTGGCCGACCACCGGATGGTCGAACCGCTTGACCCCGTACCGCTTCCGGCTCACCGTGTGGAGCTGCCACTGCTCGCGGAACTCCGGACTGTGCTGGCACAGGTCGTCGACGAGCGCGGCCAACCGTGGGTCGTCCGGGTGGCGGCCGAGGTCGAGGCGGAGGAAACCGACACTGTTGCGGACCACCAGCTCCCGGTCCGGATAGAGCCGGCTGACCTTGTCGTCGAGCAGGACGAGCCGCGCCAGGTTCCGCTCGGACGGCGCGAGTGCGGCGAAGTCGGTGATGAGGGCAGACGCCAGCTCGTTCCAGGCCAGGATGTCCATCCGCCTGCCCAGCACGAACGCGGGGGTGGCGGCGCCGACCGCCGTGACCAGTTGGCGCAACCCCGGGCGGACCTGTTGGGGTACGGGTGGACGGGGCCGGAGCTGGCCCGGCCGGGCGAGCCGGTACAGATGGTCGCGCTCGTCCTCGGTCAGCCGGAGCGCGGCCGCGATCGCGTCCAGCACGCTCTCCGAGACGCTGCCGCAGCGACCCTGCTCCAGCCGGACGTAGTAGTCGACGCTGATCCCCGCGAGCAGGGCCAGCTCCTCCCGGCGCAGCCCGACGACCCGTCGTTGCCCAGAACCGGGGGGCAGCCCCACCTCCACCGGTCCGAGCCGTGCCCGGCACGACTTGAGAAACCCGCCGAGATCGGCACGGTGCGGCATATCGCCGATTGTACGGACATCCGCTCCGCTTGATCGTCAACTCCGTCCGCCGGTGCCGTGCGCGGCACCGCTCCGGGTGGTACCGCGGAACCCAGGGTCGCAGTGTCCGACGGACGAACCTGGCCTGGGCGGCAGTCGTGGACCGAACGAACATGATCGGTATGACGGAAAACCGGTTTTCGCGGCGGCATGCCCTACTCGGTACGGCGGCGGTAGCGGGCGCGGTGGGTACCGGGAGCGCCGCCTCCGCCGACGCCATCGGTCGGCCGGGCGGCGGCTACGCCCGCAACGTCGAGGTCGTCGGCTACAGCGACCTCAACCATCGACCCGGTTTCAAGATGGCCGTACGACAGAAGCGCGGACGCTGGTACCTCTACCTGGGCCACGTCTGGCACTCCGGCTGGACCGTCCTCGACGTCACCCGGCCGGCCCGGCCCGAGGTGGCCGCCTTCGTGCCGGGGCCGGAGAACACCTGGACCCTCCAGGTCGATCTCTCCGGGGACCTCATGGTAACGGCGCTGGAGCAGATCTTCCCCAATTTCGGCGGCGACCCGGAGGCGCCGTTCGCGGACGGGGTCTACCTCTGGGACATCGCCGACCCGGTACGACCCCGGCGGCTCGGCCACTACCGCACCGGCGGCGCCGGCACCCACCGCAACCTCTACCCCGGCGGCCGGTACGTGCACCTGGCCGCCGGCATGCCGGGCTATCGCGGCAACATCTACGTCATCCTCGACATCGCCAACCCGACAAATCCGGTCGAGGCCGGCCGCTGGTGGGTCCCGGGGCAGCACGAGACCGAGACCCCGAGCACGCCGCGGGCGGCCCAGGACGGCCACCTGACCAGCCCGAACCCCTGCTGCGCCTCGGGCCACCAGGTCTCGCTGCACGGGCCGCCCTACGTGGTCGGCAACCATGCCTACCTGCCCTACGGCGGGGCCGGGCTCGTCGTCCTGGACATCGCCGACGTGTCCCGGCCACGCCAGGTCGGCCACCTGTCCTTCAGCCCGCCGTTCCACGCCCAGTTCGGCGTGCACGGGGTGCTGCCGGTGCCGGACCGGGGAATCGCCTTCGCCAACTCCGAGAACGTCACCTACGCCGAGGGGCCGGCCCACCACGCGTCGATCGTCGACATCTCCGACCCGGCGAACCCGTACCTGCTGTCGCTCTTCCCCGAGCCGGTGCCGCCGCCCGGGGCGCCGTACGCCGACTTCGCCACCCGAGGCGGCTGGCGCGGGCCGCACAACATGAACCACCACCAGCACCACCCCGACGTGCAGCCGCAGGGCGGCCTGTTCTACCTGGCGCACTTCAACGCCGGGCTGCGCGTCTACGACGTCTCCAACAACCGGCTGGTCCGCGAGGTCGGCTACTTCCTGCCGCCGGAGCCGACCCGCCGGTACGGGCCGCTGCCCGCCGACCAGCTCGTACTCCAGACCGAGGATGTCGTGGTGGACCGCCGCGGCTACATCTACATCACCGACAAGAACCAGGGGGTGTGGATTCTGCGCTACACCGGGCCCAAGCCGACAGGCGCCTGACCTGTCCCGCCGGAACGCTCTCTACCCCGGCCGTGCCGAGGGGAAAGAAATTCGCCCCTGGGAAACCTATGAGCGGATCGACGGGCGGCTCCGGTCCTTCATCCGAGGCCCAGAGGATTCTCTTCGTGGCCACCGCACTGCTGGGCCCGGACAGCCACGTCAACCCCTCCCCGAAGGGCCTCTCCGGTTCGCTGGCAATGCTGGACGAGCGGACCGGTGGCCTACCTCGACCTCGGCGGCACGGCGCGGAACCGTGGCGCACCTGCGGGAGAACGTCGTCGAACACCGCAGTGAGCTGGCGGATCTGCTCGTCGGTGAGCTTGCACGCCGGCGCACCAGCCCCGGCCGACGCCAGCGCCCCGCCGCGACGCCTATCCCGTGACCCGGTCGGGGAACGTGATCCGTAGCGGCGTTCCGGCACGGGTGGCTGCCGCCGGCTCGGCGAACGCCGCGAGTAGCAGGTCCGCCAGCGGCCCGTCGAGGTCGCCGTCACCCCAGGGGTTGATGGAAACGGTCAGTTGCCGGCGGCCGTCCGCAGTGCTCATGGCGAATGTCAGGTTTCGGTCGGTCCCGGCCGGCCGCGCCCGGCGGCCGCTGCCGGCGGACGCGGCCGGGCCTCAGGTGCCGAGGGACGTGCCGCGGCTGCGTTCGGAACCCGCGGACCTCGGCGCCCGGTCCCCGCCCACCTCCGCCGGGCCGGCGCCGCACCCGACGTCCCGGGACTTCCCGGACAGAGTCGTCCGGATCTCGGTGACGATCCGCTCGGCGTCGGCGGCCGTTTCCGCCGCGGCGAGCACGCCGATGTTGGGACGGGCCTGGGACAGCCCGCGCACGGTCGTCGGGTACGCGCGCACGCCCGCGTCCCACAGCCGCCGGAACAGCGGCCTGATGTCGGCGCGGTACGACAACGACCGCCCTGGGCCGACGCCGATCGGCAGCGCGAGGCTGAGGTGCATGCCGAGCCCCGCCATCCCCGGGCGATCGGCCAGCGTGATCGCGCCCATCGCGCCGCTGCGCCGGGCGTTGAACTCGGTGACGTAGACCTCGCCGTCGGCGCCGACCAGGTAGTCCACGCAGAACCAGCCGCGGAAGCCGAGGTCGATCGCGGCCCGGCCGATCCGTTCGGCGAGCCGCGCGATACGGGTGGCGGGCGCCGCCGCGACCGCCCCGGTGCCGACGTTGACGCTGCCGCACCGCAACCCGTCGACGATCATCGCGCTGGTGACGATCCGCTCGACCCCGTCGGCGGTGAGCAGCATGTCCACCGCCGGGCAGCTCTGCTCGGCGGCGTGGTCGACGAACTCCTGGACCAGCAGCGGGAAGGAGCGGAAGAAGGGGTCCCGGTGTGCGGTGGACCAGAACCGCGCGAGCGCGCGTCGCTCGGCGGGCACCCGGACCGAGCCCTCGCCGCCGGCGCCGTACATGCTCCGGACGACGGCGGGCCGCCCGGTGGCGTGTACGGCGTGGATCGCGCCCCGCAGCTCCACCCAGTCGTTGACCGTGATGGGGCGGGGCACCCGGAGCTCGGGCAGGAATCCGGCGAGGTCGACGCAGCTCGCCTTGGAGTCGAGGTACAGGCTCGACCAGTAGTCGGCCTCCTCTGGAATGTCGAGTTCGACCTCGTTGCCCCAACCGGTCAGCGTCGCGGCCAGAATGTACAGCTCGGGCGTGGCGCCCCAGGACACCAGCCGGACCAGCCGGCGCGGAGCAACCGCCGCCCGCAGCGCGGCCAGCGCGGCACCGTCGTGCAGCAGGTCCCTGACCAGGAGCCCGCTGCGGTGGGCGGGGCTGACCACCGGCGGCAGGGCCGTACCCAACGCCGTGTGCACGTCGGCGAACCAGGTCTCGTCGTAGCCCGGCGGCAGGACCACGATCCGGCGCCCGGCGCTCCAGAACACCGCCGGGTCGGCAAGCGTCGCGGCGGTCCCGGCGAACCCCTGCGCAGCCGCGGGGTCGAAGCGCAGTGACGGGTGCCGGAGGTTGAACTCGGCGATGTTCGGCAGGACAAGATCGACCGCGTCAGCCATCGACCCTCCGGGGCACCCGGCGCGCGCTCACGGCAGCGGCGCCAGCGCGACGAGGTCCCGGGCGGCGAGAAAGTCCGGCCGTGGGTCACTCGCCCGGGGCGGGTTCCGCACCGTGTTGTAGACCAGCAGCAGTACCCCCCGCGTGAACGGTGAGATGTTCGGTGCGGAGGCGTGCAGGACGTTGGGGTGGAACAGCAGGACGGAGCCCGCCGGCCCCTTCGCGTTCACCAGTCCGCCACGGTTGGCCAGGTCCGCGATGACGTCGTGCCGGATCTGGTATTTCTCGGTGGCGGTCAACGTGGCCGTCCAGGACGGTGCTTCCTCGTAGCCGGCCGGCATCCCGTCGTTGTCGCTGCCGGCGAGGATGCCTTCGGTGTGCGATGCCCGGATGAACGTCAGCGGCCCGTTGAACTCGTTCACCTCGTCCAGGAAGACGGCGACGTTGACCAGGTCCGGTCGGTCGATGCCGTCACAGCGCAGCCAGTTGATGTAGTCCTGGTGCCACTCCCACTGGTCGCCGGCGAAGGGCGCCTTCACGTTGACCTTCGACTGGTGCACGTAGACGCCGTCGCCGATGAGCTGTTGGACGGCGCCCAGCAGCCGGGGCAGCCGGCTGACCCGCGCCACGACGTCGTTGGTCTGGTGCACGCCGTACACCGACCGCACGGTGCGACCGTCCCGCTCAAGCACCCGGCGCGGCCCGTCCTCCGCGAGCATCATCGGGACCGCCCCCTTGACCTCCGCCAGCACGTCCGGCGCCAGGAACTCGGACCCGAGCAGGAGATACCCGTCCCGGGCGTACGCCCGGACCTGTTCTCCGGTCAGCGGAGCAACTGCGTTCATCGAAGTAATCCCTCCGCGTTCAGGACAAGCCGTCTCGCTTCGCCAACGACACCAGACAGTCTTCACCGCGGCCGGCCGGGACCGGACCCCGTCGGGCTATGTCCAATTGGCCAGCCCAATTGTGCCGCGCCGTCTGAGCATTGTCCGAAGCCGGCACCCTCCCGAAAAGTCTCCTTCGAGCCCATCGCAACCGCGCCGGGCGAACCCCGGGTGGAGGACGCGTTGACGTCTTTCGAAGCAGGGTCACGCCCATCGGTCGGCCCCGACGATCCGCCGGTTGACGCCGGCGGACACCAGGGTCGGCACCGCCGCCCGGGCCGGCGGCAGAACGAAGAAAGCGGGCCCGACCAGCGGTGACGTTCACATCGGCGTACGTCAGCCCGGCCGGTGGAGCACCGGCGGGACCCGATGGGAATTCGTCGAATTTCCGAACGCGGCAGCCTATCCGCTCTGACGGCTGCCCAGTAACGTTGCTTCGCATACCGAAAGGTGGAGATCGGAGGATGCCATGGCTGGAGCGGCTGTTTTCGCCTCCGCGCTGACGAAGCACTTCGGTGACCTGATCGCGGTCGACGGCGTGCATTTCGAGGTGGCGCGGGGCGAGACCTTTGGCCTACTCGGACCCAACGGCGCGGGAAAAACGTCAATAATGCACATCATCAGCTGCATCTCGCCGCCGACCTCGGGCGAGTTGCGGGTGTTAGGAATGGATCCGGTCGCCGACGAGGTGCGCATACGAGGCCGGCTCGGAATATGTCCGCAGTCCGATCGGCTCGACCACGACCTGACCGTCCGGGAAAATCTGGTCACGTACGCGCGGTATTTCGGCATATCCCGGGTCGACGCGCGTCAGCGGGCGACCGAACTGCTGGAGTTCGCACAGCTGTCGGAGCGCATGAACGACCGGGTGGAAACGCTGTCCGGCGGCATGAAGAGGCGCCTGACCATTGCCCGGACGATGGTGAACGACCCGGAAATGATCATACTGGACGAGCCGACGACCGGGCTCGACCCCCAGGCCCGGCACCTGCTCTGGGAACGACTGTTCCGGCTCAAGCAGCGCGGCATCACCCTGCTGCTGAGCACCCACTACATGGACGAGGCGGAACAGCTCTGCGACCGCCTCATCATCCTCGACCGCGGCACCATCGTCGCCGAGGGCGCGCCCCGGGCGCTGATCGCCCAGCACACCAGCCCGGTCGTGGTGGAGCTGCGGTTCGGCACCGAGGCGGCCAACACCTACAGCGGCAAGCTCGAGGGCATCGGCGACCACCTGGACGCGCTGCCGGACCGGCTGCTCATCTACGGCTCGGACGAGGACGGGATCATCACCGAGGTGCACCGGCGCGGGCTGACCCCGTCGAGCGTCCTGACGCGCCGGTCCACCCTGGAGGACGTCTTCCTCCGGCTGACCGGCCGGACCCTGGTGGAGTAACCGATGGCACACCCGACAATCGCGGTCCTCGAGCGGCACCTGCTGCTGTACAGGCGGCTCTGGCGGGCGACCGTCTTCTCGTTCTTCGTCGTGCCGACCCTCTTCCTGGTCAGCATCGGCCTCGGCGTCGGCGCCTATGTGGGCGACTTCGACGGGATCCGGTACACGCACTGGATCCTGCCCGGGCTGATGGCCATGCTGGCCTTCCAGATCGGCGTCAGCGAGTCCACCTACGGCATCCTCACCGAGTTCGAGTGGTCGGGTGGATTCCTCACCATGCGCAACACCAGGGTCAGGATCCGCGACATGATCGCCTCCTGGCTGCTGTACGTGCTCTTCGTGCTGGCGATAGCCGTGACGGTGTTCCTGATCGTCGGCCTGCTGTTCGGCGGCCTGAAATCCGTCTGGACGA
Source organism: Plantactinospora sp. KLBMP9567 (assembly GCF_033446045.1). NCBI lineage: Bacteria > Bacillati > Actinomycetota > Actinomycetes > Micromonosporales > Micromonosporaceae > Plantactinospora > Plantactinospora sp. KLBMP9567. The sequence goes on from NZ_JAWQRR010000051.1 coordinate 53,300, forward strand.
TCCTCACCCCGTTCATCTGCGGCCTCGTCGCGGTGAGCGTGGCGGCGCCGACCACCGCCTTTTCCGCGCACGTCAGAAACGACAGCTACTTCCCGCTGTTGTTTCGGTTGGCCGTCGTCCCGGCGACGCTCTTCTCCGGGGTCTTCTTTCCGGTCGAGCAGATGCCCGCCGTCGTGCGACCGCTGGCCTACCTGTCGCCGCTGTGGCACGGCGTGGAGCTGAACCGGGCGGCGATTTTGGGTACGCCGACGGCGTGGCCGGGCGTGGCCCACATCGGAGTCCTGCTGAGCTGGTTGGTGCTCGGTTGGGCAGTGGCACAGACGACCTTCCGCCGGCGCCTGATGATCTGAGACCGCAGGGAGCGAAATGGTTACTCTCATGATTCCGACCAGAATGGCGTTCCCGCGCCGGGTGGGAGCGGTGGTCGAGCGGAACGTGAAGGCGATGCGGGTGGGCCCGTCGTACTGGGTCCTCCTGTTCTCCGGGATCGTGGAACCGCTGCTGTACCTCCTGTCGATCGGCGTCGGGGTGGGTGCGCTGATCGAACGGCCGATGTCGTACCGGGGCGAGGCCATCCGCTACGCCGAGTTCGTCGGGCCGGGCATGCTCGCCTTCTCGGCGATGTCCGGCGCCCTCTCCGAGGCGATATTCACGTTCTTCGGCAAGATGAAGTACGCGCGGGTCTTCGACCTGACGTTCGCGGCCACTGTCCGCCCGTCGGAGATCGCCACGGCGGAACTCGTCTGGGCCGCCGTGCGGGCCGCCTTCTACAGCGCGCTCTTCCTGGGCGTGATGGTGGCGCTGGACCTGACGACCATCGGGTGGGCGCTCGCCGCCCTGCCGGCCACCGTGCTGGTCGGCCTGTCGTTCAGCGCGATGGGGCTGGCGGTGGCGGCGCTGCTGCGCGGCTGGCAGGACCTGGAGCTGGTCACCACCGCCCAGGTCACGCTGTTCCTGTTCTCCGGCACGTTCTCGCCGGTCGACCAGTACCCGCTCGTCGTCCAGGGCCTCGTCGAGCTGACGCCGCTCTACCACGCGGTCGAGCTGGTACGAGCCATGACACTCGGTGCGCCGCACCCGGGGTTGCTGATCCACGTCGGGTACCTGCTCGCGATGGTGCCGCTCGGGCTGTACTTCGCGACCCGCCGGATCGACCGGGTGCTGCGGCACTGACCGCACCCGGGCCGGAACTCGATGCCCAGGGTCTCAACCCGTTCACGTCGAGAAGCGCGAGGATTGGGATGGAAGCGACGACGATAGACCGAGAAGCCATGTCCACGGTGACGATCGAGCTCACGGCAGCCGAGTCAGCCCGGATGCGCCGCACCTGCCTCGGCTCCGCGGGCGAGGTCGGCGACGCACCGCTGGACAGCGAACGGCTGCTGACCGACGTGGAGGTGGCCGCCGGGGCGCTTCCGGAGCGCCTGTTGCGCGCGCTGAGCCGATTCCGGCGCTCCGGCAACCCGTTCGGCACCCTCCGCATCCGGAACGTGCCCATAGACGACAGCCTGGTGCCGACGCCGGACGGCGGTGACGTGTCGGACTGGCGGTGCGTGCCGGTGGCCACCATCGCGCAGCTCATGGTCGTGTCCCGGCTCGGTGAGGTCATCGCGTACGCCGACGAGAAGGGCGGCCGGGTCGTCCAGGACGTCGTGCCGGTCAAGGGGGCCGAGCAACGGCAGGAGAACTGCGGCAGCACGTTCCTCGAACTGCACACCGAGGACGGCTTCCACCCGTTCAAGCCGGACTTCCTCACCCTGCTGTGCATGCGCGGCGATCCCGCGTCGTCGCCGTACACCATCACGTGTGCTGCTCAACGGGTGCTCCCCTGGCTGGCCGAGGAAACGGTGGCGACGCTCCGGCAACCGCTGTTCCGGATCCGGCACAGCATCTCGTTCACCGGATCCGGTCGGGCCAGACACTCGGCGGCGATGCCCGTCCTCTCCGGCCCCGCAACCTCGCCGGAGCTCGTGACCGACATGTACGCGACGGAGCCGCTGACCGCGGAGGCGCAGCGGGCGTTCGACGAGCTGCGCGAGGCGATGGCCCACTGCCTGACCGGCACCGTGCTCATGCCGGGCGACATGCTCCTGGTGGACAACCGGGCTGCGGTGCACGGCCGCACGGGTTTCACCGCCCGGTACGACGGCACCGACCGGTGGTTGCGCCGGTGCTTCGCGGTCGCCGACCTGCACCCCTCGCGGGGCCTGCGGGCGGCCGGCTCGCCGGTGTGCGCCCCGCTGGCGACGATGGCCGGCGAGACCTCGGGGTGGCCTCCGGCGGCGACGGCGGCTCCCGCCCGGGTGGAGACGCGGTCCTGATGGGTCGCTTCGTCACCACTCTCGACGACCTGGCCGGCACGCCACCGCGACACCTGCTGCTGCTCTATTCCGGCGGCGTCGACGGCACCTACCTGTTGCGCTGGCTCCGGCAACAGCGGATCCGCGTCACCGCGCTGCACGTCGGATTCGGTGACGAGCCCGACGCGGATCAGGCGACGCGGCATGCCGCGTCGATGGGCGTGGCTATACGTTGGGCCGACGCCACGGCCGAGTTCTTCGCCGAGTTCGTGCCCGCCGCGATCCACGCCGACGCCTACTACCAGGGCCAGTTTCCCGTGGGATCCACGCTGTCCCGGCCGCTGATGGCGCGCACCGCGGTGCGGGTCGCCCGGAAGCTGGGTTGCGACTGCGTCGCCCACACGGCGACCTACATGCAGAACAGCGCCGCCCGGCTGACCCGCTCGATCGCCGCGCTGGCCCCGGGGCTGGACGTGGCCGCACCGTTCCTGGGCACCGACGTCCCCCGGGAGGAGAAGGTCCGGAGCCTGCGCGAGGCAGGCATCGAGTACGCCACCGGGATCCACAGCATCGACGCGAACCCGTGGGCCCGGGTGATCGAGTGCGGGCCGCTGGAGAGTCCGGAGAACGTCCTCACCGAGTCGGTGTTCACGCTGACCCGGAACGTCGCGGACTGTCCGGCCGTCCCGGCCGAGTTCGACCTGGAGTTCCGGGCCGGTCTGCCGATCCGCCTCGACGGCGCCGCGCTGGGCCTCGCCGAGCTGGTGACCCGGCTCAACGAGCTGGGCGGCGAGCATGGGGTCGGTCGGTTCAGCGGTCTGGAGGACACCGCGTTCGGAGTGAAGAACCACGAGGTCCGGGAGTCACCCGCGGCCGCCGTCATCACCGCCGCGCACCGCGCCCTGGCCAACGCCGTGTTCAGCGCGCGGGAACACACCATCCGCGCCGGCCTCGCCGCCGAATGGACCACCACGGTGGTGCACGGCGGGTGGTTCGGCCACCTCGCGGGCTGCCTGGCGCGCTGTCTGGCGGAGCTGGACCGCCCGCTGGAGGGCGTGGTCCGGATGCGGCTGCACGCCGGCACCGTGACCCTGCTCCGGCTCATGTCACCCAACGGCCTGTACTACGCGCGGCTCGGCGACGAATTCCACGACTGGATGGGATCCTTCTCGTACGGTCCCTGGTTGACCCTAACCACGCTCGCGGACCGTACCCGCGGCGGCACGGACCGCTCCGCCCCCTGATCCGCCAGGGGCGCGGGCATGCCTCGACCGCTGCCCGACGTTCAGGCCTCGCCGCGCCGTACGACCCGGGCCAGGCGGTGCCCGAGCACGTCCTGTTCGTCGACGGCGTACCGGTCGCGTCGCCGGGCCAGTGCCGCCAGCAGCGCCCCCCGCAGTTCGTCGGCGCCGTCCCACACGCCGTAGAACTTGTCCGCGCTCAGGCAGACCGGGCGCAGCCCACCGGTGAGGACGGCCTCCCAGACCGCCGCCGCGACCCCCGGGGTGTGTGCGGTCCGGTAGTCGTCGACCGCGACCACGCCTCCGGGACCGAGCATCACCCGGGCCGCCAGCAGGTCGGCCCGGACATCGTCGTACCGGTGCGACGCGTCGATGTGTACGAAGCGACAGGACCCGGCGCGGACGTGGTCGAGGATCGTGGAGCTCAGGCCCTCCACGATGGACGGCAGCGCGCTGTGGTATCTGAGGTAGTTCGCCTCGAACTGCTCACGCCGCAGCGGCTCGTAGAACTCCCGGGCGCTGGGCAGGATCGACCGGGTCGAGCCGGCCTGCTCGAACAGGTCGCACACGACCAGGCGCTCGCCGGGGCGCGTGAACCGACCGAGGTGGACCGCGCTGCGGCCGAGGTAGGTGCCGAGCTCCACGATGTCGCCGGGCGCCTCGGGCCGGCCCGAGTCGAGGAACCACTCGAACAGGTCCTGGTCAGTGTCGGAGAACCAGCCCGGGACGTCGCCGGTGATGCCCGCGCCCACCTCGGCCACAAGCTCCGCGTCGACGGTCATCCCGGTTGCCCCCAGACGTCGCCGACCGGGCTCACCCGCAGGGGATCCCGGCCATCCAGTGAACCTCTTTCACCCTGAACCGCGCAGCACTCACACACCGCGTCCGACCTCGCGCTCCGACGGACCGCAAGGTGAGGTTGGAAAAGGTTCAGTGTGTACGGCCGCTGCTGCGAAACTACTGCTCCCGTTCCCGACCCGGCAGGGTCCGGACGAGCGCGCGGACGGGCTGCCCGGACGGCCGTAGCCGGACGGACGGATGGTGCGGCGCGGCCGTCGCGGCTTGACTGGTGCACGTCGGCCGGTGAGGGCAGCACGGCGCTGCGCCGGCACGCGACCGCCGCGCGCCGGTCGGTGGACCGCCCGCCGGGACACCCGATCCGCGGCGGAGGAGGAGCCGGAGCCATGTTCCCCGTTCAGCACGTCCCGATCCGGTTCTCCGGCCTTCCCACCCGCGCCGGTCCGCTCACCCGGGGACAGGCGAACCTGCTCCGGGTGATGCTGACCGGGACACCGGTCTGCCTGGACGCCGTGCTCCCCGTGCCCCGGGGAACGGAGCCGGCCGACGTCTCGGCGGCCGTCCGCGTGCTGCTGGCCCGCCACGAGTCGCTGCGGACGACGTACCGGGTCGGTGACGTGCCCTCGCAGGTCGTCGCGGAGGCCGGCGAGCTGGTCATGAGCGTGGTCGAGGTCGCCCCGCCGATCACGCCGCAGCTGCTGGAGGACGTACGCCGCATCCACTGGGACAGCCCGTTCACGGACGCGGAGCAGGAGCTTCCCTTCCGGGTCGCCGCGGTGTCGGCCGACGGTGTGCTCAGCCACGTGGTCCTGGCGCTGTCGCACGTGGCTGCGGACCTGGCCGCGCTGACCATCGTCGCCGGCGAGCTGGAGAAGCTGCTCACGGGCCAGCCACTGTCAGCGCCCGGGCCGCAACCGCTCGACTTCCTGACGGTCGAGAACGGTGCCGCGATGCGGAACCGGCTGCGGACGAGTCTGCGGTACTGGGAGACACAGCTGCGCACGACGCCCCACTCGCTGTTCCCGCAACGGTGGCCGGAGGAGGACGGGCGGCTGCATCCCGGGCTGCTGGTCCGGTCCGCGGCCGCCGCCAAGGCCCTCGACCGGGCCTCCCGGCGGATCGGGGCGAGCAGGTCGGCCGTCGCGTTGACCGCGCTGGTCGTGCTGGTGGCCGACTACGTGGGGCAGCCGGTGTGCCCGGTCACGATGCCGTCCGCCAACCGCTTCCTGCCGCAAACGCGCGACTATGTCGGGCAACTCGGTTCGGACTGCTTCACCCGGGTGGACCTGCGCGGAACGCCGACCTTCGACGCCGCGGCCCGGGCCGTCCGGCGGGAGTCGATCCGGGGGTACTGGCACGGGTGGTTCGACACGGACGAGCTCTGGCGGCTCTACGAGACGGTCGCGACCGAACGTGGCCTGCACGCCCATGCCCGCGAGCTCGTCTTCAACGACCTGAGCGGAGTCGGCTCGGCGACCGCTCGCCCCGGCGAGGCCTCACTGCCGGAGCGGTACGGCCTGGTCGGCACGCCCGTCGTCGCCGCCGACCGCGCCACCGGGGCCGCCGACGGCGCATGGGCCCGGGTGTCGCCAGGCGCGGGCAACTGCTGGCTGGAGGCCGAGCCCAGCGTATCGCGCCTCTCCGTCGACCTCTACCGCCTCGACCACGAGCTGACGGCGGCGTTCTGGGCCGATCCCCGGTGCTTCACGGCGGCCGAGACGGTCGCCCTGGCCCACGCCTTCGAGGCCCTGCTCGTGGCGGCCGGCGACGACGACCTGGAGCTGTGTGACGTCCGGTCGGTGACCGGCCTGGCCCCCCGGGTACAGGGCGACGACTGGTACCCCGTCGACTCCGGCTGGGTCCCGCTGTCCTGCGCCCGTCGGCTGCTCGCCGACGTGGTCGGGGACGACTCCTTCGTCGCGGCCGTTCCGGACCCGCGGCTCGGACACCGCCTGATCGGCTACCTGGGTGATGGTTCGTGGACCCCGCAGGCGGTGCACAGCGCCTGCGTGGCCGCGCTGGAGGACCGGCCGGGGGCGATGACCCCGCACACGTACGTGATCTGCGCGGATGTCCCGGAGGACCGCGACGACTGGGACGCCTGGCGGCGGCAGCCGGTGCGGGCCACGGGCACGGGGCGCGCCGACCGGTAGCCGCGGCCGGCCGCCGCGCCCCGGTCAACTCAGTCGTCGTGCCAGGTCGCCACTGCGCGGACCGGGAACGACGCCATCCCCCGGACCGGCGCGGGAAGCGCGGTCAGACACGCCCCGGTGTCGGGCACGGCCCCGAGGTTGGTCAGGTGCTCGATGATCGGGATCTCGGCACCGAGGAGCCCGGCGTGTGCCGGCCGCCGCAGGTCGGTCGGGTCGTCGATGTTGAGGGAGTCGATCCCGACGACCGCGGCGCCCGCCCGGACCAGCAGGGCGACGGCGTCCGCGGTCAGATGCGAGCAGTCGGTGTCGAGGTAGCGGTCGGTCCCCCAGTGCCGGTCCCAGCCGGTGTGCAGGAGGACCGCCCGACCCCGCAACAGGTCGGGATCCCCGAGCGCCGCGGCCGTCACCGATCGCCGGTCGACCGACCGCACCACGACGATCGGCACGTTGACGAGCCGTTCGAGAGCCAGCCCGGCGACATCGGCGCGGTCCGGGTAGTAGTGGTAGGGCGCGTCGACGTAGGTTCCGGTGTTGCCGACGAGCGCAACCTCCTCGATCTCGAACGACGCGCCGCCGCGCAACCGGGTCACGGACGTCTCGCGCGCCACGACGACCCGCAGTCGCGGCGCGGGGATGCCCGGGTAGGTGGTCATGCCGTCGACGACCTCGTGCGAAAGGTCAGCCAGCATGGTGCAACGCTCCTCGCCTCATGCGGTCTTGTCCAGACCGGACCGGATCTCGGGCTCGATCTTGATGAGACCCATCTGGACGGCGGTCACCACCGCGGTCGTCCGGTTCGGTGATCCCAGCTTCAGCAGCAGGCTCGCCACGATACGTTTCACCCCGTGGCTGGAGATGTGCAGCCGGCGCGCGATCTGCTTGTTGCCCAACCCCTCCGCGAGCAGCGCGAGCGTCTCCATCTCCCGGGGTGTCAGGATGTGGCCGCCGCCCCGCCGCCGCGGGCGCGGGGGCGGTCCGCTGGCCCGCTCGATCAGCTCTCTGGTCAGGCCGGTCGGCATCGGGATCTCGCCGGCCGCGACGCGCCGGAGCGCGTCGGTCATCGACCTCTCCGTCAGGTCGTCCGCCATCAGCAGGCCGTCCGGCACCAGCCCGCGTTCGAACACCCGCGTCGCGTGACAGTCGTCGAACAGCACGAGGACCTTCACGCTCCGGCTGACCAGGGCCACGGCGTCGTCGGTCAGCGCGGACGCCTCCGACTCGTGCAGGATCAGCACGTTGACGTCACCTCCGCGCAGCAGCGACTCGACCCGTTCCCAGCTGTCGCAGTTGTGCACCGCTTGGACGGAGGACACCGCGGAGACCAGAGCGCCCACGCCCAGTCCCAGAACGAGTCTCCGCGCGTAGATGGCGACTCTTAGCTGAATCTCACTCCCCGGATTTGGCTGCATCTCACTCCCCAGGTCAGATGGTGGAACAGCGGTCCTGCGCGCTCGGTGCCCGGACTAGGAAACCGCCGAGACAATGGCCGCCGCCATTCGCCCACCAGGTGGGAAACACGCCATTGCGGGCCCCACGATGAGCCTGGATAACCCGCGGCCGGTCGCGGCGAGTGCGACCAAAAATACGCGCGCCGAGCACGGCGACGCGCGTTCACCACCCTCTATTACCTCCCCGTTTCTCGTGCATCATCGCCAACGGCGGCGGGCGGGCCGCTGGTCGTACATGCCAGACAGTACGTCACAGCGACTTCACATCGGCTTCAATACGGAGTCACGACCACATCGGCCCGCCGGGTGCGTGACATGGGGACGCACGAAAGGCCCCTATCCATATACACAGCACCAGGACGCGGTGTAGAATCAGGAATCATCCTCTACTGTGGTCGCTCCTTTCCCGGACTCCAGGACGCGCGTACGTCACCTGGCCGACGCCGGTGAAATCCTGACAGCGGAGGCACTCGACGTGAATGACACCGCATCGACCCCTCTCACAGCGCCGACCAAATTCGTCTTCGTCACCGGCCACACCTTCGGCCGCCGAGCCGTCGAGGGCATGGTGACGTCCTCGGCCTTCCTCGCCGGCCACCTCCAGTGGGCCGGGGCCGTGCAGCTCGGCGCGAGCAGGCAGGACAGGACCGTCGGATACGGCGGGCTGGAGGAACTCGCCGGGTGGCACGACGTCGAGGTGCGGCAGACCGTCGACGGGTCGCTGCTCAGCCTCGCCGACTGGCTGCGCGAGGTGTCCCCGCGCTTCATCCTCGTCGTCGGCTGGTCCCGGATCGTCGCCCCGCAGGTGCTCGACCTCCCACGGAGCCTCTGGGGGGCCGTGGAGGAACCCCGGAACACGCCCCGCTTCGGCGCGGTGGGCATGCACCCGTCCCCACTGCCCGAGGGTCGGGGTCGGGCACCGATCCCCTGGACCCTCATCAAGGGCCTCCGGCACACGGCGTTGACGACGTTCTTCCTGGAGGACACCGTGGACTCCGGCGCCGTCATCGCGCAGCGGCACGTCGACGTCCGCGACACGGAGACGGCGTCGTCGCTGTTCCTGCGGTTCGCCGACGCCCACTACCACGCGGGCCGGCACATCGCCGACCTGATGGCGGAGCGGCGCGTGGTCGGGCACCCGCAGGACCCGACGCTCGCCACCACCTGGCCCCGACGCACACCGGCGGACAGCCGGATCGACCCGACCGCCCCCCGCCGCTCCGTCGCGGCGTTCGTACGCGCGCTGTCCGCGCCCTACCCGCGTGCCTTCCTGGCCCTCGGGGCTCGACACCTGCGCGTCGACACCTGCCGCGAGCTGCCCGCCGACAGCCCGGCGCCGCCCGGAGCCGTCCTCGGCGCCGACGGCCGGTGGCTGCACGTGGCGGTCGGCGACGGGGCGCTGGCGCTGCGGGTCGTCGACGAGGACCTTGCCGGCCTGGTTCTGGCAGTCGAGCCCGACGATGCCGGCGGGCCGGTCGGTTCAGGCCTGGCATCCCACGGTTGACGCGATCTCGGCCCAGTCGTGGACCACCGCCGTGAAGGGCGCGTCCCCGCGCAACGCCACGGCCGCCACCCAGCGCGCGGGCAGCGACAGGTCCCGTACGGTCAGCAGGGGTGGATCGCCGGCGGCAACCGGGAGGCGCAGGCCGTGGGCAAGCTTCCCACCAGTCGCCTTGACGCAGGCCTCCTTCCGGGTCCAGAGCCGGGCGAAGAGCGCCGCCCGGTCGGCCGGTTCGGCGCCGCGCACCAGCCGCGCCTCGGCCGCCGGGAAGTACCGGTCGGCGAGCCGCACGGCGGTCTCCGCGTCACGTGGCTGTTCCACGTCGACACCGACGTCCCGGACGGCGCTCACCGCGACCAGGGCGAGGTCGCCCGCGTGCGTCAGGCTGGTCCGGACCGGGCGCCGGCCGCACAGCTCCGGCTTGCCGTACCGGCCGCGCCGCCAGCGGAGCTCGGCCGGGGCCGCCCCCGTGTAGCCGGCCACGACACAGCGCTTCGCCCCGTGCGCGACGGTGTACCGGCGGCGCAGCGACGGATCGCCCCGGCGGTGCATCCGCTCCCGCTCGTCGCCGTCGAGGGTCCGTTCCAGGAACCGGACCGTCGCCGGCGGGGCCCTCAGGTCGACCCGCCAGACGTCGACGGTGTCACCGGTCAGCTCCACCGCACCTCGTTGCGGGTGAGGCTGCCGAACAGGCCGAGCCGCTGGACGTTGCCGGTCCCCTCCATGTACTCGACCCCACACGCGTCGCGGGCCAGCTTGTCGAGGGCCGGGTGGTCGAGGCGCGCTCCGGTGCCGAAGAACCCCAACGCCGCCAGCGTCGTCTCCTCCGCCAGCCGGACGGCCCGGACCTTGGCGGCCGAACCGAGCGCGCCGTCGGCCGGGTCGCGGTCGACCGCCGCGGCCGCCCGCCAGGTGAGCTGCCGGACCCCCTCGATGCGCCGGCGTATCCGATCCAGCTCCAGTCGTTCCGCCGCACTCGGGTCGCGCCGGTTGGCGACGACGTACTCGTAGGCGGCCCGGGCCACGCCGACCGCCATCGCGGCCGCCACCGGACGCAGCTTGTGCAATGTAGACAGCCAGCCCAGCATGCCCCGCCGAATGGGTGGCAGGTGGCGGCCGAGCACCCGGTCCGGCGGCACCTCGACCGCGTCGAACGTGATGGCGCCGAGCTGCGCTCCGCGCAGGCCGATGGTCGGGATCGGCTCCGCGGTGTACCCGGGCGTGGGAAGCTCCAGCAGCGCCGCGCTGAGCGCGAGCGGCCCGGCTCCGGCGCGGGCGAACACCACACCGAGCCGCGCCCGTACCGAGTTGGTCACGTAGCGCTTGGCGCCGTCGAGCGTCAGGACCTCGCCGTCGTCCCTGGCCCGCAGCGACGTCTTGGTGGCCGCGGCGTCCGATCCGCCGTGCGGCTCGGTGAGCGCGAAGAAGCTCCACGTCACCCGCTCCAGCAGGCGGCCGTAGAACCACTCCTGCTGCCTGTCGTCACCAAGCATCGCGACCGTCGCTCCCGCCATCGGCGCGCCGGGCGCACCGAGGGTCATGCCAAGGTCGACCGCGGCGCACTCCTCCGCGTGCAGCACCTGCTCCAGCGCACTCACCAGGTAGTAGCGGTGTCCGTCGACGACGAGCGGCGCGGAGTTGTACTTCTCCGGGACCTGCAGGGTGGCCATCCGGGCGTACACCGGCAGGTCCCGGTGCCGCGTCACGGCCGCCGGGTCCCGGTCGACCTCCGCCGAGTACGGCGCCATCTCGGCCGCCCACCCACGGGCATGGCGTTGCAGGGCGAGCAGCGCGCCATCGAGTACGATCACGCCACGAGCTCCTCGTCGCGGCCCGGCACGTACGCGTCGGCGAGCAACTCCGACAGGTAGGACGCGGACCCCGGCCCCGCCGTGACGAATCCCCGCGCACCCAGCAACCGCAGCAGCATCCGGTCGGCCCGGGTGATCTGGTCGTGCAGCTCCCGCAGGGCCACCCCGGTCGGCTCGCCGTGCAGGACGCTCTCGACGGCGAGCAGCTCGACGAGGACGTCGGCCAGCGTTCCCTTGACGAGCTGCTGGTGCAGCAGCGGCCCCCCGGACACCGTCCGGGTGCGCGCGTGCCGGACGGTGGCGTCGAGCAGTCCCCTGGACAACCCGAAGCGCACCCAGGTGAGGCCGGTGAGGAAGGCCGGACACGGAGGGGCCCCGGCGCGAAGCCGAACGGCCCGTACCTCGCCGCCGTCCGGGCCGCCCTGCAGGGGCAGGAGCCGCTCGGTGGCCGGCACCCGGTCCCGGAGCACACCGCCGAGACAGACCTGGGTGGCCCGCGCCAGCACGGTGGACGGGACGATCGCGTGGCCGCGCGGCCCGCCGTGCACGGCGTCCCGGCCGACCCGTGTGTAGAGGCGGGTGAGCGCCGGCACCGGACCCTGGGCCCGGGCCACGTCACGCAGCTCCGCTCCGACGGGCGGAATCATCGCGGGACGGCCCAGTCGACCGCACACAGCCCGAGGTAGCCCAGCTCCTCGTCGTAGTCGCAGACCACCGTCCGGGTGCCGGCCGCGCGGAGCTGGTCGAGGTGGGCGGCGAGCGTCGCCCACACGCCGGTGCACGGCAACCCCGGCTCCGCGACGTACACGTCGGTCGTGCCGCAGTGGCGGGCCAGCGCCGGTCCGCAGACGACGGTCGACGGCGTGGCCGCCAGCTCGCGCGCCAGGATGCCGGCCACCTCCGCCGGGGCGGCCCCGCTGAGGTGCTGGACCGCCACCCGGCCCTGCGCCGCCGTCTCGTCGAACACCAGCGCGACGGCCGAGTTCCGCGTTGCCCGGAGCCGCTCCGGGATCGGCTCGCCGTGCTGCACCGCCGCCTGGTCCATGACCACGACCACCGACCGGCCGGCACCGTCGAGCTCGGCGACGTCCGCCGCCACCCGCATCGCGGTGAACGGGGCGGTGGGCCCCTGGTCGGCGAGGGCGAACAGCAGGTTGGACTGCGCGGCCGAGGCGGACAGGTAGGGCATCGGCCACCCCGGTTCCGCGTCCGGCGTACTGGAGACCTGCACCGCGACGCCGAGGTCACCCCCGAAGCGGCTCAGGGCCGGCAGCAGGCCCTCCATCATGTCGCGGAACGTGGTCCGGGTACCGCTGAGCATCTCCGGCCGGTACGGGACGCGGTGCAGGGCCAGCAGGTCGCTGAAGTACGTCCGGTCGGCGGCGCTGTAGCTCGCCCCGTCCGCCGCGAAGAACCGGTGGTGGATCAGGGTCAGGCCGAGCCGCAGGTGCTGCCAGCCGGACCGCCTGGTGCCGTGGAGGTCGGGCGCGGAGGTGAGGTACATGGCGGTCTAGCGCTCCGGCTGCCGGTTGATGAAGTCGACCAGCGCGCCCACCGTCTCCAGGTCGTCCGGCTCCAGCAGGTCCGGGTCGAACTGGACGCCGAGGTTGTTCTCGATGTGCATCAGCAGCACCAGGATGCTGGTCGAGTCAAAGCCCATGTCCTCGAAGAACCGCGTCTCCATCGAGATGGAACCGGGCTCTCGGTCGACCATCTCGGCCAGGACGTCGACGAGGTTCTCGGTTACCTTGGCGTTCATTGGCTGACTCCCGTCCTCTCGCTCATCACGCTGTCGTCGTCGGGTTGGAGGAACTCCGGCAGGAGCTGGCCGCGCAGCACGTCGCCGGCGCCGTCCCGGGCCCGGACCAGGTGTGCCCGCCCGCCGTGCACCAGCACCTCGGCCGGGTAGCCGTGGCCGAGGAACAGGACCGGAGACGCGGTGGGACCGTAGGCGCCGGAGCGCAGCACCCCGACCAGGTCGCCGGCCCGCGGCGCCGGCATCGGGACGGCCTTGCCGAGGACATCGTTGGGCGTGCAGAGCGGCCCGGCGACGTGCCAGGCGCCGTCCGGCTCCTCGTCCAGCCGGTTGAGCAGGCGCATCGGGAAGTTGCGCTTGACGAAGGAGCCGAGGCCTACCGCCGCCATGTGCTGATGGGTACCGCCGTCCACCACCGCGTACCGCTCCCCCATCGACGACTTCACGTAGCGGACCCGGGTGATGTAGGTGCCGGCCGGCGCCGTCAGGTACCGGCCCAGCTCCATGACGAGCCGGGTCCGCGGGTGGGTCGCGGCGAAGCGGTCGACGACCGGGTTGAGCGCATCCGTCAGCACCTGCCGGTCGAGGTCACGTTCACCGTCGAAGTAGGCGACGCCGAGCCCGCCGCCAATGTCGACCAGCTCCAGCGGGAAGCCCAGGACGCGCGCGAGCCGGTCCGCGGTCTCGAAGATGTGCTCGGTGTTCCGCACGATCGCCGGCTCGTCCAGGATCCGGGTACCCATGTAGATGTGCACGCCGACGACGTGGACGTGCGCCGACCGGACCGCCTCCGGAGCGTCGAGGAGGGTCCGCTCGTCGATGCCGAACTGCCGGCTGCGGCCGCCCATGGTGAGCTTGGAACCGGTGACCGTGAAGCTGGGGTTCACCCGCAGCGCCACCCGGGCGACCCGGCCGCGCTCCCGGGCCAGGAAGTCGACGAGGCGCAGCTCGTCCAGTGACTCGCAGATGATCGCATGGACGCGCTGGTCGAGGCAGGCGGCCAGCTCCGTCACGTCCTTGCCCGGCCCCGGGAAGACGATGTCGGCGGGCGGTACGCCTGCGCGGCGCGCCGTGATCAGCTCGGCGAGTGAGGACACCTCCGCCCGGGCGCCGAGCGAGCGCAGCAGGGCGCAGATCGCCACGTTGGGGTTGGACTTGAGCGAGAAGAATATCTCCAGCGCCGGGTGCAGGCTGTCGCGCAGGTCGCGGAACTGCGCCGTCAGGACGTCGCCGTCGTAGGCGAACAGCGGGGTGCCGAACGCGTCGGCCAGCTCGCTGACCGCGACGCCGCCGATCCGGAGCTCACTGGACATGGTCGCCCTCACGGTCGAGTGCGGTCAGCCGGGACCTGATCTCCCGGTCGATGTCGGCCGCCCGCTCCGGTGAACCGGCCACGACGATCCCGTGCAGGCGGCCGCCGAAGGGTTCGCCGGCCGTCCCGCGGCCCGCGTTGACGGTGGCGAAATTGTTGACCAGCAGCCCGTCGTCCCCCGGCCGCTGGAACAGCAGCCCGGCGAGCAGCCGGCGGAGGCCGGCGAACGGCAGCGGCCGGGTGAGCCGCACCGGATACCGGGTGGCCAGCGCCGCGCCCTCCGCCGGGACGAACCGTTCCCGGACTGGCTCCTGGTAGGTGGACATGTTGTTGCGGGCGTTGATCTCGATGACCGGGTACAGGTCGCCGTCCGGGTCCACCAGCGCGTCGACGCCGGCCAGTCCGAAGTAGCCGTCGGCGGCGAGCCGGCCGCCGAGGAGCTGGGTCGCCTCCCGGACCCGGTCGAGCTGCGCCGGGGTGAGCCGGGCCGGGATCCGGTGTCCGACATGCACGCCGCGCTCGGTGACGGCCTCGCGGACGAAGTCGAGGTGGACACCGCCCTCGCGGCCGATCGTGAACTGGTAGTTGAGGTCGGCCGACTTCGGCACCCAGCGCTCCAGCACCACGCCGAGCCGGTGCTGCCCGGTGCGGTCCGCCCGGCGTACCATCATCCGGTGGATCTGGTCGAGCTGTCGCTCGTCATCCACCAGGACGATCCCCTTGCCCGAGACGCCGTAGGCGTCCTTGACCGCGCACCGCCCGCCGTCCGCCAGCCACCGCCGGCCGACCGGTAGCGCGTCGGCGAACTCCTCGACGCTGGTGCACGCGACCCCGTCCGGCTGCCGCAGTCCGAGCGTCTCGGCGGCGCGCCTACTGTAGATCTTGCTGTTGACGCGCTTGCAGACCGTCGTCGGGGGCGCTGCCAGCGGCAGGCCGGAAAGCTCGGCGAGCCGCTCCTCAGTCTCGGAGACGCCGTGCGGCCACAGGTGCGCTCCCGGTCGCGCCACGCTGGACAGCTCCTTTACCAGCCGGGGGTCCTGCAACACGTCGTCGGTGACGATCTCCTCCGGGTCCTGCCGGCTCGGCACGCAGACGTGTGGCGGGTCGACGCCCAGCTCGGCGAGGTACCGCAGGTAGCCGGGATCGGGCGCCTCCTTCAGGATGACCAGGTCGTCCGGGCCGGCCAGGAGGAGGGTGAACTCGTCCATCCGGTTCTCCACCGCGCGACTGCGCCGGGGCGACAGCCGCGACACCCCGGGCTCCTCCGCGCCCCACCGGTCCTCGACCTCGAAGTTGCCGAGCAGGACGAGTTGGCCCCCGGGTGAGCCGGTGAGTGCCGTCCGCCACCGGTCCAGGCTGCTGGGCTCCACACGCATCCGTCGATCGCCTAGTGCTCGAAGACCATGGCGGAGAACGTGGCGCACAGGCCGACCGCCGTCATGACGTAGTGATCCCCGGGGCGGATCCGGCCCTGGGCGCGGGCCGTCTCGTAGTTGATGAACGCGTCGGCGCCGAAGCAGTGGCCGAGTCGCGGCAGCGTGTCGAGGAACAGCCGGTCCGTGCCGCGGATGCCCAGCTTCTTGAGCACGCGGGCCCAGGAGAGCCGGTTGGCGTTGTGCGGCAGGATCATGTCGACGTCGTCGACGGTGAGGCCGGCCCGCTCGACCGCACCCCGGATCACCGCGGCGAGGCCGTCGGCGTAGATGTCGCGGTACCGTTCCCCGCCGACGCCGTTCTTGAGGTCCTCCAGCGTCGACATGCCGCTCATCCGGTTCGCGTAGCCCAGCATCCGATCGCGTTGCCCGCTCGGCTGGACGAGGACCGCGGCCACGCCCTCCCCCATCACGCCGGTCTGCGCGATGTAGTCCGGCGTCGCCGTGAAGGACTTCTCGCCGACGAAAACCAGCGCCAGCGCGTCCGGATCGCCGTCCCGGGCGAGGAGCTTTCCCGCCAGGCTCACCGCGAGCAGGCCGGAGGCGCACGCGTGCTGGTTGACGCAGAACGCGGCGGCGTGACGGAGTCCCAACATGTCGCGCAGGCGGTGCAGGGGATTCGCCGGCGCGACGGTCGCCACCGGCATCGTCCGGGCCTGGATCAGGTACCGGATCCGGGGTTCGGCCGCGCGCAGCCCGGTCAGCCGCTGGGCGGCCGCGAACGCCTGGTCCAGCCAGGTCTCGTCGGCGTCGAAGCGCACCTCGTCGAACCCGAAGTACCGCCGATAGATATCGATCTCCGCGTCGGTGAAGCCGTGCGACTTCAGGTACGTACCGACCGGCAGCCTGGTCCGAGGCAGGTAGTGTGCCATCGCCGCGAGAGACGTCAACTTGTCCTCCCCATGAGCCGCATCGCAGTCCGAGCTTGCGACCCGGCCGACCTGTGCGACAAGACGATCTGGGCGGGACAACCGGCCTGACCGTGTGGGCATATCCCTAATCGGAGCTCCTCGCCACCCGCCACCCGCCACAGACTGAGGGGCGTGGAACCGACGGGGACGATGTCCGACCCAGACCCGTGCTGGTGGTCGGCGCAGGAGGCCGCCGCCGCGATCGCCCGACGCCGGATCTCCGCCCGGGAGTACCTGCGGGCGCTGACCGACCGGATCGAGGCGCACAACGGCCCGCTGGGGCTCGTGGTGACGCTGGACGAGCGGGCGGAGGCGGCGGCCAGGAGGGCGGACGACGCGTTGGCCCGCGGAGAGGTCCGGGGCCCGCTGCACGGGGTGGCCATGACCGTCAAGGACAGCATGGCCACCAGGGGGCTGCGCACCACCGGCGGCATGACCGAGCTGCGTTCGTTCACTCCGGTGGAGGACGCGGCGGTCGTCGCCGGGCTGCGCGCGGCGGGCGCGGTGATCTTCGGCAAGACCAACCTGCCGGCGGGCTCCGCCGACCTGCAGAGTTTCAACGACGTCTTCGGCACAGCCCGCAACCCGTGGCGTCCCGAGTACTCGACGAGCGGTTCCTCGGGCGGGGGCGCGGGCGCGGTCGCGGCGGGATTCACCCCGGCCGAGGTGGGCTCCGACATCGCCGGCTCCGTCCGGCTCCCGGCGGCGGCCTGCGGCGTCGTCGGCCACAAGCCCACCTTCGGCACGGTGTCGATGTACGGTCACGTACCGCCGGCACCGTTCCGGAACCTGATGCTCGACATCGCCGTGCCGGGGCCGATGGGCCGCTGCGTCGACGACGTGCTGCTCGCGCTGCGGGCGATCGCCGGCCCGCACCCTTGGGACCGCGCGGCCTGGCAGCTGGCGTTCCCGCCGCCCCGGGAGATACGCCGGGTCGCCGTCTGGTCCGACGACGCGTACTGCCCGGTGGACCGGGAGGTGCGCGACGCGGTCGAGCAGGCCGCGACGGCGCTCGCCGAGCAGGGCATCACCGTGGAGCACGCCACCCCACGAGGGATCCAGTTGGAGACCAGCGACCTCGTCTTCCGGCGGCTCCTCGCCGCCGCCGCCGTGAACAACCATCCGCTCGACGTGATCGAGCAGATCGGGGAGGGCCGGCGGGAGCCGGGCGCGGAGCTGGGCGCGGCGCACGTGGGACAGCGGTACCGGCACTGGAGCGACGCCGAGGAACGGCGGGCGCAGCTCCGGCTGCGCTGGCGGAGCTTCTTCCAGACCTACGACGCGCTGCTGCTGCCGGTGTCGGCGAGCCTGACGATCCCGCACGACCACCGCCCCTTCGCGGCGCGGCGGATCCGCGTCGACGGCGTCGAGCGTCCCTACTGGGACCAGGTCACCTGGGCCGGCCTGACCGGGGTCGCCTACCTGCCCTCGACCGTGGTGCCGGTGCGGCTGGACTCCCGTGGGTTGCCGGTCGGGGTGGCGGTCGCCGGCGG
The DNA here is from genome assembly GCF_033446045.1 of Plantactinospora sp. KLBMP9567. Lineage (NCBI taxonomy): Bacteria > Bacillati > Actinomycetota > Actinomycetes > Micromonosporales > Micromonosporaceae > Plantactinospora > Plantactinospora sp. KLBMP9567. Next base: position 71,457 of record NZ_JAWQRR010000051.1, read on the forward strand.
GCACCTGGAGGACATGACCACGCTGGCCGTCGCCCGCCTGCTGGCGACCCTTCTGCCACCCCTGGGCCGGCCGCCGATGCCGGACCGGACGATGGCGACGACGGGAGCCGGGGCATGACCCGGGACGACATCCTGAGGGTGGAGAACCCCGCGACCGGCGGGACGCTCGCCGAGATCCCGGTTCCCGCGCGGCCGGCGGTCGACCGTACGGTCGCGGACGCCGCCGCGGCGCTGCCGGACTGGTCCGGCCGCACGGTGGCCGAGCGGGCCGCGCACCTGCTGCGGTGCAACGCCGCCCTCGGTGCACACGTCGAGGAGATGGCCCGGCTACTCACGCTCGAGCAGGGAAAGCCGCTGGCCGACGCGCGGGCCGAGGTGCGGCTGGCCGTCGACTGGTTCCGGCACACCGCCGAACTCAGCCTCGAACCGGAGCGCGTCGAGGACGCCGGGGCCCGGATCCTGATCGGCCGGGTCCCGCACGGCGTGGTGGCCGCCCTCGCGCCGTCGAACTACCCCGTCATCCTGGCTACCACGAAGATCGCCCCGGCGCTGCTGGCCGGCAACACGGCCGTGCTGAAGCCGTCCCCGCTCACCCCGCTGGCCACGATGAAGATGATCGAGGTCCTCGGCGGTGAGCTTCCGCCGGGGGCACTGGCGGTGACGCCGGGCGACGGGGAGCTCGGCCGCACGCTGGTGGCGCATCCCAACGTCGCGATGATCTCGTTCACCGGCTCGGTCGCGACCGGACGGGCCATCGCCGGCCAGGCGGCGTCCCGGTTCGCGCCGGTGGTGCTGGAGCTCGGCGGCAACGACCCGGCCATCGTCCTGCCCGGCGCCGACGTGGCCGCCGTCGCTGAGGACATCTACTGGGCGGCCATGCGAAACAGCGGCCAGTTCTGCGCGGCCGTCAAGCGGGTGTACGTTCCGGACCAGCACCGGGCAGAGCTGGTGGACGCGCTGGACGCGCTGGCGGGGTCGACGGTGGTCGGTGACGGGCTGGAGCCGGAGACGCAGCTCGGCCCGCTGGTCAGCGCCGCGCAGCTCGACCGGCTGGACACGCTCGTGGCGGAGGCGCGCGGCGCCGGCGCCCGGATCGTGACGGGCGGGAAACGCCAGGAACGGGCCGGCCACTTCTACCCGCCGACCATCATCACCGACCTCCCCGCCGGCACCGGACTGGAGCTGACCGAGCAGTTCGGTCCGGCACTGCCGGTGCTCGGGTACGACGACCTCGCGGAGGCGGTCGCGCGGGCCAACTCGACCGAGTTCGGCCTCGGCGGCTCCGTCTGGGGCGACGAGGAACTCGCCCGGAACGTCGCGGGGCGGCTCGACTGCGGCACCGTCTGGGTCAACACCCACGGCCAGCTCCGCGCGGACGTGCCCTTCGGCGGCGTCCGCAGCTCCGGCAGCGGGGTGGAGTACGGCTACTGGGGCCTGCTGGAGTACACGCGCATCAAGGTGTCGCACACGGCGATCCGGACGGGGGTGTGACCAGGTGAGACGGCAGCCCTTCGACGCGCTCTACATGACCGAGCCGTACGCCGAGTACGCCCGGCTGCACCGCGCCGGGGCGCCGATCCACGCCATCCGGACCCCGGAGGGCCTTCCCGCCTGGTTGGTGACCGGTCATCGGGAGGTGCGCGCGCTGCTCGGCGACACCCGGCTGTCCCGCAACGTCAACCAGCCGCACCACCGGTCCCGAGTGCCCGTGACCGGTGCGATGCCGCTGCCCCGCCAGTTCACCACGGGTACGGTGGCCACGCTGGACGGACCGGACCACGTACGGCTGCGGGGGTTCGTGAACCGCGCGCTGAGCGCCAAGCGGGTCCGCCCGCTGCGCGGGCGGGTCGAGCAGATCGTCGAGGGCCTCCTCGACGACCTCGCGGGGTCGGACGGTACCGACCTCATGGCGGCGCTCGGCATGCCACTACCGATCACCATCATCTGCGACATGCTCGGCGTCCCCGGCGACGACCGGCCGCGGTTCCGGCACCTCATCGACGTCATCGCGGGGATGGCGAAGGATGTCGGCCTGGACCACGGCCTGCGGCGGACCGCCGGCCAGGAGATGCTCGACTACCTCGGCACTTTGATCGGATCGCGCCGCCGGCAGCCCGGCGCCGACCTCATCTCGGACTGGACCCGCCACCGGGACGCCTCGGACCCGGGGCTGACCGACGACGAGGTCGTCGGCCTCGCCTTCGCCTTCCTGCTCGGCGGGTACGACACGACGGCCGGGATGATCGGCGCCAGCTTCCTCGCCCTGCTCGACGACCGGCACCTGTTCGAGACGCTGCGCGAGCACCCCGAGCTGGTGCCGGCGGCCGTCGAGGAGCTGCTGCGCTGTTACGCGGTCCTGCACACCACCCGGCGGTTCGCCACGACCGAGATCGTCCTCGGCGACGTGCGGATCGCCGCCGGCGACCTGGTGCTGATCTCCATCGCCGCGGCGGGCCGGGACCCGAGCCGCTTCACCGACCCCGACACGCTCGACTTCGGGCGGGGCGCACCGCATCTGGCCTTCGGCCACGGGCCGCACTACTGCCCCGGCGCGGAGCTGGCGCGGCTGGAGCTGACGGTGACCCTGGAACAGACCGTACGGCGGCTGCCCCGGCTGGCCCTGGCCACACCCGCGGGCGACGTGCCGTGGCGCAGCTCCTACCTGATCCGCGTCCCCAGCGTCCTGCCCGTCACCTACTGAGGGGGAGTCATGACCGACACCGCCCGCCACCGGCTGCGCCACGCGCTGGTGCGCGCCAACCGCCAGATCCGGCACGGCCGTGAGCTGCTTCCGGAGAGCACCAATCTGCTGGTGCGGTCCTATCCGACCTGGGTCGGCGAGACGATGCGACCGGTGAAGATGTACCAGATCTGGTTCCGCACCCGCGGCTGCACCTTCGACCGCGCCGGGCAGTGCAGCATGTGCAACTACGGCGTCGGGCCGGAGATCGACCCGGACGTGATCGCCGACGCGGTGGCCGCGCGACTCGCCCTCATCCCGAAACGCTCGTTCGTCTACCTCTCGCCGTCCGGAAGCTTCTTCGACGACCGGGAGGTGCCGCCGGTCCTGCGAGAGCGGCTGCTGGCGTCGCTCGCCGAGCGGGCACCGGAGCACTTCGCCTTCGAAACCCGGCCGGAGACGTGTGCGCCGGAGATGCTCGGCCAGGTGCGACGCGCGCTGCCGGAAACCGAGCTGATCTGCCAGATCGGCGTCGAGTCCTGGGACGAACAGATCCGCACGCTGTGCCACCTCAAGCCCACACCGCAGGAATCGCTGCACCGCGCACTGGCCGAACTCGGCCGCCACGACTACCGCACGATCGCCAACCTCACGCTCGGCGGCCTCGGGCTCTCCCACCGCGAGGCCTACCGGGACGCCCTGTCCGGGGTGGCGGGCTCCCGGGCGGCCGGTTTCACCACCCAGATGGTCTTCCCGTTGAGCGCCAAGGCCGGGACCCTGCTCGGCTGGGTGCACGCGCAGGGGATGTGGGAGCCGCCGTCACTGTGGATGCTCATCCGGTTGCTGGTCGAGGACGCCCGCCGCAACGGCGGCCCGGACGACCGGTTCGACCTGCACATCTCCTGGTTCAACCCGTCGATCGGCGACGTCGTACAGGCGCGGCCGGGTTGCTGCGACATCTGCCGGCCGCTCGTCGTCGAGGCGCTGGCCACAATCCAGTCCACACCGGACCGGCGGGTGCTGGACGACCTCCTGCGGTACGACCGCTGCGCGTGCCCGCAGCTCGCCGAGCAGAAGCTGGCCCACGACGACGGGCGCACCTACCTGGACCGCCTCACCGAGGTCATGGAGCGCTGGGAGGCCAGCCGGCCCGGAGAGCTGCACCTTCTGCCGTCCTAGAGACAGCCGGAACGGGACGCCGGCGCGTCCCGTTCCGGTTCACCCATCCCTACGGCACCGGCGGCGCGGTCGCCGCCAGCAGGTAGCTGCGGGGCACCCGCACCGCCGCGGGCAGGATGCTGGCCGCCGGCCACCTCCCGTAGTCCGCGCCGGGCATGCCCGGCTCCAGGACGCTGTCGACCCGCCAGTCGGCATCCGCGACGAACCGCCCCGGCTCGTCGGTGCCGAACCGCCACGGGCTGCCCGCCGCTTCGAGGCGGCGGAGGAAGCCCCGGGTGTAGGGAAACTTGAAGACGCCGGTGCCGATGAGGTCGGCAGCCAGGCGGCAGCCGGGTACGGAGAGGGAGGCCGCGCGCCGCAGCACCGCCCGGGCGGCGTCGGCCGACAGGTAGAACAGCAGCCCTTCGGCGAACCAGACGGTGGGGCGGTCCGGCGCGTACCCGGCGTCGACGAGGTGCCCGACCCAGTCGCCGCCGAGGTCGACCGGCACCTCCCGGCGCCGGCACCGCGCCCGGCCCAGGTGTTCGCGCAGTCGGTGGGCCTTGGCGGCGAGCAGGTCCGGCTGGTCCAGCTCGAAGAGGACGGTGTCGTCGGGCCAGGAGAGCCGGAACGCCCGGGTGTCGAGTCCCGCGGCCAGCGCGACGACCTGGCAGCCGGGCCGGACGGCCCGGGTGAGGAAGTCGTCGAACCACCGCGTCCGGATCGCCAGGAACGGGTTGCCGTCCGTGGGCGCGCGATCGGTGTGGAAGTGGCTCAGCAGCCGCCGGCCCTCGTCGCCGGCGAGCAGGTGGGCCAGGGGGTCATGGAAAAGACGGTCCGGCCGGGCGCTCTCGCGCGCGCGGGCCGCGGCCGTCCACAGCGCGGTCTTGGCGACGGCGCCCAGGGGCTTTTCTCCGACGGTGGTTTCCCCGCTCATACGTCCTGATTGAAGCGGTCCACGGCGGGCGGGGCCATCCGGCCGTACGGGCATGCCCGCCGAGGCAGATCCCACCGTGCGGTCGATGGGCCCTTACCGCGGCGCAGCCGCCACTGGGAGGTTTGCGGTTACCACCGGTCCTGGGAGGCGCTGTTGCATGCCATCGTGCTCGTCGGCGGCAAGGGTACCCGTCTGCTTCCGTACACCGCCGACCGTCCAAAAGCACTGCTCGAACTGGGCAGCCATTCCGTCCTGGAGATCCTCGTGGACCGGCTGCGGAACGCCGGCGCGGAGCGGATCACCATGTGCCTGGCGCACCTGGGCGACATGATCAGGGCCGTCTTCGGCGACGGGACCGGGCACGGCGTCCGGATCGACTACACCACCGACCCCCAGCCGCTGGGCACGGCCGGCCCGCTGCGCATGGTGACCGCCTGGGACTCACCGGCGCTGATCGTCAACGGCGACGTGCTGACCACCATCGACTTCGCCGACCTGTACCGGACCCACCGCGACAACGGCAACTCGCTGACCGTGGCCGCATACCGGCACCGCCACCCGGTCGCGCTGGGCGTGCTCGACATCGCCGACGGCCAGGTCACCACGATCCGGGAAAAGCCGGAGATCGACGTCGACGTGTCGGCCGGCATGTACGTCGCCGACCCGACAGTCCGCGCGCACATCCCGCCCGGGTCCCCGCTGGACATGCCCGAGCTGATCGGCAACCTGCTCAAGGCGGGTACGCGCGTCGGCGCATACCACTTCGGCGGCGACTGGCACGACATCGGACGACCCGAGAGCTACGCGGCGGCGCAGCGCCGGTTCGCCGAGAACCCGCATCTGTTCCTCGCCAGCAACGGCGGGCCGGCGGCGGAGGCTCGCTCGACGTACGGCACCGGCGGAAAGGTGACCACGATGACCGAACATCCCCAACCCCCGGCCGAGCCCCAGATCGTCGAGATCGTCGCGCAGGAGATGGGCAGCGTCCTGATGCGGCCTCCGCTCCAGCGGGACGCCGACTTCTTCAGGGCGGGAGGCGACTCGCTCCGCGCGGTCGAGCTCGTCACCCGGTTGACCGACCGGTGGCGTCCGGCCGGCGGGGAGCCGGCGGACGAGCTGCGCAACGCCCTGCTGCTGTCCATCTTCGACGAGTCGAGCCCGGTGTTCCTCGCGCAGGTGATCAGTGAGCACGCGGGCCGCTGAGCGGGTACTCGTCACCGGCGGAGCCGGCTTCGTCGGCCTGCACCTCGCCCGCCGCCTCCTCGCGCGGGGCGCGGAGGTGGTGCTGCTCGACGACTTCTCGCGGGGCCGCGCCGACCGGGAGTTCCGGGCACTGCGCGACCACGTGGAGGTCCTCTCCCACGACCTCCGCCAACCGATCCCGGACGGGCTGGTCCGCGGTCCCGTCGACCACGTCTACCACCTGGCCGCGGTCGTCGGGGTGCGGCGAACTCTCGCCGATCCGCGGACGACCCTGTGGACCAACCTCCTCGCCGTGCTCAACCTGCTGGACTGGGCCCGGCGGGCCCGGCCGTGGGCGCTGTTCCTCAGCTCCACCAGCGAGGTCGCCGACGGCGCCGTCCGGGCCGGACTGTCCGGGCTGCCGGTCGCCGAGGAGGTGCCGTTCTCGCTGACCGAGCCGCGCTCCCCCCGGGTGGCCTACGCGCTGAGCAAGTTCGTCGCGGAGACGCTCTTCCTGCAGGAGGCGGCCGGGGTCCGGGTCCGCGTCGCGCGGTTCTTCAACGTGTACGGGCCACGGATGGGCGCCGCCCACGTGATCCCGCAGTTCATCAACCGGGCGCTGGCCGGTGCCGATCCGTTCGAGGTGTTCGGGCCGGCGCAGACCCGCGCCTTCTGCCACGTCGACGACGCCGTGGCCGCGAGCGTGGCCCTGATGGACCTGGAGACCGCGGCGCCCGTCGTTGTCAACGTCGGCAACGACCTGGAGGAGATCGCCGCGCTCGACCTGGCGCGCCGGGTCTTCACCGTGGCCGGGATCGACCCGCGGGTCGCGGTCCTGGATCCACCCACCGGCTCACCACAGCGCCGGGTGCCCGACGTCACGGCCCTGCGCCGGCTGACCGGCTACCACCCGCAGGTCGACCTGGACACCGGGCTGAAGACCACGTTCGAGTGGTACGCGGCACGCCACGCCGAGGACCAGCGGGGTGTCGGGTGAGCGCTGTACTGGTCGCCTTCGGCGCGTACCGGCAGGCGCACTCGGGCGCCGAACGCATGGCGTGGCGGTCCGCCCAGCACCTCGCCGCCCGTGGACACCGGGTCACCGTGATGACCGAATCACCGCCCGCGCCCGGCCTCGCCACCGACACGGTCGGCTGGAGCGGGTCCGCGCCCGCCGGACGCCCGGACGTCGTACACGCCTTCGACCTGGCCCGGCCCGCGCCGGTCCTGGCGGCGATGCGGATCGCCCGCGAGGCCGATGCCCTCTTCGCCCTCACGCCGGCGACGGACGCGGCCCTGTGGCCCGACCGGCACGCCGGAACGGCCGCGTGCCGCGCGGCCGACGTGATCTTCGTCCTGACCGAGGCCGAACGGGTAGCGGTACACCGGGCCGGGGCACCGGCCGAGCGGATAGTCCGGGTGCCGCAGTCCGCCGACCTCGCCGGGCGGCCCGACCCCGCCGGGTTCCGCCGGCGCTGGGCCGGTACCGGCGGGATCGTCCTCTTCCTGGCCCGCCGGGCCGCGGCCAAGGGCTACCGGCGGCTGCTGGAGGCCAGCGCCGCGGTCTGGGACCGCCTGCCGGACACCACGTTCGTGCTGGCCGGTCCCGACGCCGGCGAGGAGATTCCCGCGGGCCTGCTCGCCGACGCACGGATCCGCGACCTCGGTGTGCTGGACGAGCAGGGCAAGCACGACGCCATCGCGGCGTGCGATCTGGTCTGCCTCCCCACCACGGCCGACGTCTTCCCCCTGCTGTTCGTGGAGGCCTGGTCGTGCGGCAAGCCGGTCGTTAGCGGCCGCTTCCCCGGGGTCGAGGAGGTCGTCCGGGACGGCGTCGACGGGGTGGTCGTGGGCCAGGAAACCGGCGAGCTCGCGACGGCGCTGGTCGACCTGCTGCGCGACGCCGGGCGCCGGGCCGCGCTGGGCGCCGCCGGTCAGGTCCGGGTACGGGCGGACTTCAGCTGGCCGCGGGTCGCCGCGCAGATCGAATTCGGCTACCGGAGGGCAGGGGTGAGCCGGCATGGCGTACGCGGCTCGTGACGGTCGGATCTGGCGGGACGGCGAGCCGTTCGTCGTGCTGGGCGCCACCTACTTCCCCGCCGCCGGCTGCCGGCTGTGGCGCGACTGGGACGTCGCCGAGATGACGCGGGACTTCGCGGCCATGGCCGCCGCCGGCCTCAACACCGTCCGGATCTTCGTGATCTGGCGTGATTTCGAACCGGTCGAGGGTGTCGTCGAGGAGAGCAGCGTCACCCGGCTGGCCGGGACCGTGGCGGCGGCCGGGACGGCCGGACTGGCGTGCATCGTCTCGCTCTTCACGATCTGGATGAACGGCGAGCGGCTGGACCTGCCCTGGCGCGCCGGGCGCAACCTGTGGCGGGACCCCGCCTTGCTGGCGCGGCAGGTGGCACTCGCCAGCCGCGTCGCGGCCGCGCTGGCCGGGCACGGCAACCTGCTCGGGTTCGACCTGGGCGACGAGATCTCCAACGTCGCGCCGGACGAGGCCGCCCGGCTGACCCCCGACCAGGTCGCCGGCTGGTACCGGACCCTGGCGACCGCGATCCGGCGGGAGTCGCCCGGCGCCCTGGTCTTCCAGGCCAACGACGCGTCCGGCGTCTTCGGCACGTCGGGCTTCACCGTGGCCAACACCGAGCCGCTCGACCTGGTCGCGGTGCACGCGTTTCCCACCTGGGCACCGGGCTTTATCGAGTCCACCCTGTCGTACAAGGGGACCAACCTGGTGCCGTACGCCGTCAGCCACGCGGCGGCGTACGGGGTGCCGCTCGTGGACGAGCTGGGCAGCTACGGCGTCGACGAGCCCACCGCGACGGCGTACCTGGAGGTCTCCGCAGCCTCCGCGATCGCCAACGGCGCGGCCGGGGTCGTCGTCTGGTGCTGGAAGGACATCGTCTGCACCGCCGAGCCGTACGACCAGCGCCCGGGCGAACGCGACGCCGGCCTGTGCCGGTCGGACGGCGCCGGCAAGCCGCGGCTGGGCGCGATCACCCGGCTCGGCGCCGCCGCCCGGTCGCTGGCCATCGACCGGGAGCCGCCCCGCACCGCCATCTACCTCAACGACCGGATCAGGGTCCCCGGCGACTCCTACCTGGACCCGGGCGGCGGTCCGCTGCCGGTCTTCTACGCCTACCTGTTGCTCAAGCGCGCCCACCTCGACGCCGCGATCCTCGCCGGCGACGCGCTGACCGCACCTGGCCACGGTCTGGTCATCTGCCCGTCCGTCGGCCACCTGACCCTGCGGGATCTCCGACGCATCGAGGCCGTGGCCGAACGAGGTGCGACCGTCTACGTCTCCGCCGGCGACCACCTACACGGCTTTCCCGGCCCGGCGCTGGCCGGGGCAGAGATCGTCGACTACCGACTCGGTGACCCGGGAAAGACCTGGTTCGCCTGGGACGGGCAGCGGTGGCCGCTGGACTGGAGCCGCACCGGCGGGCGCTCGGTGACGATGCGGGCAACCGCCGGCACGGTCCTCGCGACCTTCGCGGACGACACGCCCGCCGTCGTCGCCAACCAGGTCGGCGCCGGGCAGGTGCTGTTCACCAGCGTGCCGTTCGAGCGGCAACTCGACGGTGCCGGGCGGCTGGCCTCGGCCCGGTGGGAGTCCTTCTACGAACGCGTCGCCCGGGCCGCCGGTGTCAGCGCTCCGGTCGGCTGCCCCGAGCCGGACGTGGAGGTGGTCGTCGGTCTCGGCCGCCGCCGCGCGGTGGTCGTCAACCACCAGGGCGCCGCCGTGCGGACCCATCTCGACCATGACGGCCGGCGGGTGCCGGTCGCCCTGGAACCGCACGGCTGGCGGATCGTCGACCTGACCGGGGAGGGCACCCGATGAGGGGCGTGGTGTTCCGGGGACCGCGCGAGCTGGAGGTCGTCACCGACCTGCCAGAGCCGGCGGTGCGCGGCCCACGGGACGCCGTCGTCCGGGTGACCCGCTCGGCGATCTGCGGCAGCGACCTGCATCCGTACCGGGGCGGGATCCCGGACTTCGCCCCGGGTACGGTGCTCGGGCACGAGTTCGTCGGCGTCGTCGTCGACGCGGGCGCCGAGGTGCCGTTCGCCGCCGGTGACCGGGTGAGCGCGTCCGACGTGATCGCCTGCGGGCGGTGTGCCCGCTGCGCCAGGGGCTGGCACTACCACTGTCCCGAGGCGACCCTCTTCGGTTATTCGACGGTGGTCGGCCCGGCGGTGCCGGGTGGGCAGGCCGAGTATGTCCGGGTCCCCTTCGCCGACGTGGTCCTCGCGGCCTGTCCCCCGGAGCTGAGCGACGAGCAGATGGTGTTCGTGGGTGACCTGCTGTCGACCGCCTGTGCGGCCGCTACGGCGGCCGTCGTCCCCGGAGACCTGACCACCGTGGTCGGCGGCGGCGCGCTGGGACAGCTCTCGGCCATGTGCGCGCGGGCCTTCGGCGCCGCGCACGTCGTGCTGGCCGACCCCGAGCCGGTACGCCGGGAGGACGCGCGGGCACTCGGCTTCGAGGCGGTGGAGCCCGGACGGCTCGCCGCCGCGCTGGACCGGCACGGCGGCGCCGCCGGCGTCATCGAGGCGGTCGGCAGCGACTCCGCGCTGGCGACGGCGGTCGGCGCCGCCGCGCCGCGGGCGATCATCGCCGTGGTGGGCGCGCACAGCTCCCGGGCCATGCCGCTGGCCACCCAGACGGCGTTCACCCGCGAGCTGACCCTCACCTTCATCGTCGGCGACCCGATCCGCGACCGGGCCCGGGCCGTCGCGCTGCTCCGGTCCGGCGCGCTCGACCCCACGGCGGTGATCTCGCATCGCCTGCACCTGACGGAGGCGGTGGACGGCTACCGGCTGTTCGACCGTCGCGAGGCGCTCAAGGTGGTCCTGCAACCGTGACGCGCCGAGCCCGTGGGTCAGGGACGTCCCGCGGCGATCACCCGGGGCAGGTCGACCTTCCCCATCCCGGTGCGCGGCAGCCGGTCCAGGACGTGCACCCGGTGCGGCACCTCGAACGGCATCAGCCCACGCGACCGGCAGAACGCCACCACGTCCTCGACCCGGGTGCCGGGAACGAGTACCACGGCCGCGTTGACCTCCTCCTCGCCGGCGGTCCCGCTCGCACCGTAGACGACGGCCTCCCGTACGCCGGGGTGCTCGGCCACGACGCGCTCGATCCGGCGCGGATTGACCTTCCGGCCGCCCACGTTGACGAAGGTGCTCTTCCGGCCGACCAGGACGAGGCTGCCGTCCGCGTCGACCCGGGCCACGTCACCGGTGTCGTAGTAGCCGTCGCCGCGCGCCGGCTCGCCGAGGTACCCGGTGAACATCGTCCGCGTCCGCACGAGGAGGCGCCCGTCGCCCGGCGTGACCCGGACCTGGACGCCCGGGGCAGGCCGGCCGACCCGGCCCTCCCGGGCGGGGCCGCCCAGCCCGGGCTCGCAGGCGATCAGGCCGGTCTCGGTGCTGCCGTAGACCTGGCGCACACCGGTGCCGAGGCGGTCGGCGATGCTCGCCGCCAGGCCGGGGGCGAGCGGACCGCCCGAGGTCAGGACGGTACGCAGGTGCGCGTGGCCACCCCGACGGGACGGCAGCAGCGGCGTGAGCATCTGGTACACCAGCGGCGTACCGAGGAACGTCGTGGCCCGGTCCAGCCCCTCCAGCATGCGCCTGGGGTGGAACCGGGTCACCGTGCACAGCGTCGCGCCGGAGACGAGGGCCGCCGCGAGGCCGCCGACGAGCCCGAAGGAGTGCGCGAGCGGAACGGCGGCGAGGACGACGTCGCGGTCGGTCAGCGCGAAGAGGTCCCGGTAGAGCCGGCCGCCGCGTACGAGGTTGCGCAGCGGCTGCCGGGCGGCCCGCGGCTCGCCGGTGGACCCCGAGGTGAGCTGGAGGATCTCCGGCTCGCCCGCGGCACGTCCGGTGCCGCCCGACGGGAACGGCCGGGCGCACTCCAGGTACGACAGGTACCTGAACGAGTCCGGTGGCCGCCGCTCGGGGCCGACCACGACGGACGCCCCGCAGCGGCGGATCACGGACTCGTGGTCGGTCAGGAACGAGTTCCGCTCCTCCAGCAACAGCAGGTCCACGCCGGCGTCCGCGAGCCCCAGCAGGGTGGCGATGCCGGCCGCGCCGCCGTCGAGGAGCAGCACGACCGGCGTACGGTCGAGCATCGACGGGGCGTGTGCCGCGACGGACCGCGCGGCGTCGTGCAGCTGCGTCCACGTCGTCGCGCGCCATCCGGCGTCCGTGCCGGCCCGGACCGCCACCGCGTCCGGGGACCGGTCCCGGTGCCGGCGCAGCGCCGCGACGATCCGGCCGCTCATCCGGGCACCCTCCGCGGCCGGTGCGCGGCCCGCGGGTCGAGTACGGACCGAACGGCCCGCGCCACGAACGCCGCGTCCCCGGTGGACATCCGCGCGTGCATCGGCAGGCTCACCAGCCGCGCGGCCACCCGCTCGGTCACCGGGAGCGGCCGGTGGGCGCCGGGGTACGCCGTCCGGTAGAAGGAGAACCGGTGCGTCGGCGGGTAGTGCATGGTGGTCTGGATGCCCTCGGCCGCGAGCCTCCGGCACAGCTCGTCGCGCAGCCGCGCCGGCACCAGCACCGCGAACAGGTGGTGTGCGCTGTCCCCGGTGTGCTCGGCGAACGGTACGACCACGCCCGGGACGTCGCGCAGCATCTCCTCGTACGTCGCCCGCACCGCGCCGCGCCGGGCCCGGTCCTCGGCGAGCCGGCCCAGCTGCACCCGGCCGAGCGCGGAGGAGACCTCCGTGGGCCGGTAGTTGAGGCCGACCCCGGTCACGTCGTACCCGATCCCGCCGGTGCGCGCCACGCAGTGCGACCTCATCGCCCGGACCCGGTCGAGCCGGTCGGCGTCGGTCCCGACCACCATCCCGCCCTCGCCGGTGGTGATGTTCTTCGCCGGGTGGAAGCTGAAGCAGCCGAGATCCCCGACCGTGCCGGCCATCCGCGATCCGGCCCGGACCACGGGGGCGTGTGCCGCGTCCTCGATCAGCGCCAGCCCGTGCTCGTCGGTCAGCGCCCGCAGCCGGGCCAGGTCGGCCGGGAAGCCGCTGTAGTGCATCGCGACCACGGCCCTGGTGCGGCTCGTGAGGAGCCGGGACACGTCGTCGGGATCGATCGTGAGGTCCTGTTCCGAGCGGACGTCGGCGAAGACCGGTACGGCACCGAGCAGGGCCGTCACCTCGGCCGCCGCCACGAAGCTGAGCGAGGGCATAACGACCTCGTCGCCCGGTCCGATGTCGAGGGCCAGCACGGCCAGGTGCAACGCCGCCGTTCCGCTGCTCACCGCCACCGCGTCCGGCACACCGAGCGCCCGCGCGAACTCCCGCTCGAACGCCCGGGTGGTCTCCCCGGCGGAGAGCCAGCGCGCGGAGAGCACCCGGCTGACCGCGTCGATCTCGGCGGCGGCGACGGTGGTGTCGGCGACCGCGACCCGCCACCGCTCAGCCACGCCCGTACCTCAGGTACCTGACGCCCGGCGCACCGTCCAGCCGCTGCCGGGCCACCCCCCAGACGTCGAACACGACCCGCCCCGCACGCATCCGGGACCGGACCGCCTCCGGTTCGAGCTCGCGGTATCCGGGATGGTCGTTGAGCAGGATGACGCCGTCCGCGTCGCACAGCCCCTCGTCGAGGTCCACCGGCTCGTACCCCAGTTCCTTGGTCCGGTCCTCGGGGACCAGGAAGTCGTGGCCGGCCAGGGTCCCCACGGTCGGCCCCAACAGCGTGGCCACCACGGCCGCGGCGCCACCCCGGACATCGTCGGTGGCCGGTCGGCCCTTGTAGGCCATCCCGCACACCAGCACCTTCGCCTCGGTCGCCGGGCGGTCCCCGTGCCGGGCCAGCGCCGCGCGGAAACCGTCGACCACCGCGTACGGGACGCTCTCGTTGACCGCACGGGCGGCCGCGACCATCGGCATCCACCGACCCGCCCGGCCCGCGGAGTCCAGCAGGAGGTACGGGTCCTTGGTCAGGCAGCTGCCGCCGACGTAGCCGGGCCCCGAGATGTCGGGCCGGGGATAGCGCAGGTTGGCCGCGTCGATGATCTCCCACGCGTCGAGGCCGAGGGCCGCAGCGGTGAGGGCCAGCTCGTTGCCGAACCCGTAGATCAGGTCGGTGTGCGCGTTGCAGGCCAGCTTGGTCATCTCGGCGGCCTCCAGCGAGGAGACCGGCACCCGGTCCGGGCACACCGCCGCGAAGAGCTGGTCCGCCCGCGCGCGGGACCGGCTGTCGAGCCCACCCACGATCTGCGGGAGCGACCCGAGCTCCGCCATCGCCAGGCCCTGGATGGTCCGCTCGGGGCAGCAGGCGAGCAACGGCGCGGCCACGCCGCGGCGCAGCGCCGGCAGCACGTAGCGCCGGCACGTCCCCACCGGCACCGTGCTGCGGACGACGACGAGGGTGTCCTCCGCGATCCGCGGCGCGATCCCGTCCACCGCCGCGCGCAGTTGGCGGAGGTCCGGCTGGTGGGCGTCCGGTGCGACCGGCGTGCCGACGCAGAGGATCACCGCGGCCGGTGGCCGCTCCGGCAGGGCCTCGGCCGTCGTCAGCCGGTCCGTCGGCACCGCGCGCAGCGCCGCGGCCAGGCCCGGTTCGGCGAACGGCGGCTCCCGCCGGTCGACCGCGTGCCGGACCGCCGGATCGGTGTCCACGCCGAGCACCTGCATGCCGGCCCGGGCCATCGAGACCGCCAGGGGCAGCCCTACGTAGCCGAGCCCGACCACCGCCACATACGAGTTCATCACCGCTCCGAGCGACGCCGACATCCCAGGAATGCAACACCTACGGGGAAATACTGCCGCCGACCGCCGGATCCGGAGAGATCCGATCGGCCGCACCTCCCGGTTGCGCCAGACAGCCATGCCCTGACGGACCGTAGCGGCGCCCGGGTCGGTCCCGGTTGAATCGGTCCTGGACCATCCTTCGCAAGGAAGACCCAGACAGGGGCGGTGAGGACCGTGAACGCGGATCTCGTCGTCGTCGGGGCCGGGTTGTTCGGCCTGACGATTGCCGAACGCTGCGCCACGGAGCTGGGCGCCAACGTCCTGCTGCTGGATCGCCGCGACCACATCGGCGGCAACGCGTACGGCGAGGTCGACCCGGAGACCGGCATCGAGGTGCAGCGCTACGGCACGCACGTGTTCCACACCTCGAACGAGCGGGTGTGGGCGTACGTCAACCGGTTCACCGCGTTCACCGGCTACCGGCACCGGGTCTTCACGCTCGCCGGCGGGCGGGTGTACCCCATGCCGATCAACCTGGGCACCATCTGCCAGTTCTTCGGCCGGGCGATGTCCCCGGACGAGGCGCGGCAGCTGATCGCCGAGCAGGCCGGCGCGGCGAACGACGCCGGCGGTCTGGAGGGCAGGGCGATCTCGCTGGTCGGCCGGCCGTTGTACGAGGCGCTCATCCGCGGGTACACCGCGAAGCAGTGGCAGACGGACCCGTGCGACCTGCCCGCCGACATCATCACCCGGCTTCCCGTGCGATACACCTTCAACAACCGCTACTTCGACGACACGTACGAGGGGATGCCGGTCGACGGATACGCCCCGTGGCTGGAGCGGATGGTCGACCACCGGCGGATCGAGGTGCGTCTCGGCACCGACTTCTTCGACCTGCGCCCCGCCCTCGTCGGCTCGGTACCGATCGTCTACACCGGGCCGGTCGACCGCTACTTCGACTACGTCGAGGGGGATCTGTCCTGGCGGACCCTGGACTTCGAGTGGATGGTCCTGCCCGTCGGCGACTTCCAGGGCACCGCGCAGATGAACTACGCCGACGAGACGGTGCCGTTCACCCGCATCCACGAGTTCCGGCACTTCTACCCGCACCGACGGGACTACCCGGCCGACCGCACCATCATCGCCCGCGAGTACTCGCGCTTCGCCCAGCGCCACGACGAGCAGTACTACCCGGTCAACACCGAGGAGGACCGGGCCCGCCTGCTGCGCTACCGGGACCGGGCGCGCGCGGAGCACCTGGTGTTCTTCGGCGGCCGGCTCGGCACGTACAAGTATCTCGACATGCACATGGCGATCGGGTCGGCGCTCACCATGTTCGACAACCGGGTCCGCCCGCTCCTCGAAGCGTCGTCGGTGGCCGGTCGGCCGCGGCGCGACCCGGCGGTCAAGTAGCTCGGGTGGCGGCACCAACCCGCTCAGGCGCTCGGCCGCTGCTCGCGGTCGAGGGTGATCAACCCGGCCTGCACCGCGGTGACGACCGCGGTGGTCCGGTTGGGCGAACCGAGCTTCAGCAGCACGCTCGCCACGATCCGCTTCGCGCCGTGGCTGGAGATCTGCAGCCGGCGGGCGATCTGCTTGTTACCCAGTCCTTCGGCGAGCAGCCCCAGCGTCTCCATCTCCCGCGGGGTGAGGTTCTGCGCGCTGCGGTGACGCAACGGCCAGGGCGACGGGGCGCCGGCCCGCTCGATCAGCTCCCGGGTCAGCACCGCGGGCATCGGAATCTCGCCCGCCGTGATCCGCCGCAGCGCGTCGGTCAGGGACGCCTCGGTCAGCTCGTCCTCCATCAGCAGACCGTCCACCAGGAGCCCGCTGCTCAGTATCTTCAGGGCGTGCCGGTCCTCCAGGAGGACGAGGACCTTCGCCTTGCGCCGCACCAGCTCCAGGGCTTCGTCGTCGAGCGCGTGCGCGTCGGACTCGTGCACGATCAGCGCGTCGATGTCACCGGCCCGCGCCAGCTCCTCGACGCGGTTCCAACTCTCGCAGTCGTGCGTCCCCTCGACGAAAGGCACGGCGGAGAGCAACGCCTCCACGCCGAGTCGGAGCACCATCTTCCGCACGTAGACGGCAACTCGCAGGTCCATCAGACTCCTCTCGTTGGGGCGGGGGTTCGTCCCTATTGACCAGGGCCACCGCGTCGTTGCGGGCAGAAGTCGGTCGCGTGTGGTCCTCTCCTCAACGGATGTGGGCGCGGCGCATCCGCGGCTGCGCACCGCCGCGGGTCCTGCTTGCTCACCGGGGCGGCGTCGCCGCGCGCGCCCGCCACCCGGCTGGTCGGTGCGGTAGCCGTCATCCCGGCCGGTGCGGTCGTTCGACCGCAGGTCCGTACGGTGCTTCCCACCGCGGATCCATCATCGTGCCCCCGTGTTCGATGTTCGCTTCAGTGGTGCGGACGGCGGGGCCGGCGCGGGGCCGACCTAGTCGTCAAGATCGTGGGCGAGCCACTGCGCATACCCGTGCAGGGCGTAGCCGACGTCCACGCTGGGCCGCCAACCGAGCTCCTCGGCCGCCAGGTCCACGGTGGCGACGGGGTTCTCGACGCACGACCGGAGCCGCTCGGCGTGTTCCACCGGGATCGGACGGACGACCCGGAAGACCTCCTCGCGCAGGTCCTGGTGGCTCAGTGCCTCGACGTTGCCGATGTTGAACAGTCGGCTCGACGGGGGGGCGGTGAGGACCGCGTGGACCGCGCCGGCGACGTCCCTGAGGTGCACGAGCTGCACCGGCCACCGTTCGTCCGGTTCGACGACGATCGGCCGGCTGACGATGGACCGCAGCACCATCTCGGCCAGGGCGTTGTGGCGCGGCATGCCCGGCCCGTACGGGGTGCCGAGCCGCAGGACGACGGCGCCGTGGCGGGCGCAGAGCTCCTCGATACGCCGGATCTCCCCGGCCACCGGATCCGTGCTGGGCGGGGATGCCGCGCTCTCGTCGACGGTTCCGGTGCCTCCGGCGTAGACCCGGTACGAGCTGAGGAACACCACGGTGCCGACGCCGGCCGACGCCGCCGCGCCGAGCAGTCGGCCCGTCCGGCGGTGTTCGTGCCGGATGCCGGTCAGGTCTCCGTGCCGGATGCCAACCGGGTGTTCGTGCCGGATGCCGGCCAGGTCCTCACGCACGTTGTCCGCCCATGCGCAGGGGCCGGCGTGGACGACCGCGTCGACGCCCCGTAGGAGGGCGGCGAGGCCCTGCTCCGAGCTGCCGTCGTGCACCAGGTAGGTGACCTCCTCGTGCACGCCCGCGGGCTTCTCCGCGTCGAGGGAGAGCACCTCGTGCCCGAGGTCGGCGAGGCGGTGCGCCAGGTACTCACCGACGAAGGTGTTCCCGCCGCTGACCAGGACCCGCCGGCCGGTACGGCTCGGCGTACGCGCCCGCCGGTCGGCACGCAGTCCCGTCTGCAGCCCGTGCCGGATGGTGGGTAGCAGGCGCGCGGACAGATCCGTCGCGTACCGGGCGTCGACGCGGTGGCAGACACCGCCCGGTACGAGGGTGCCGAGTGCCCGCTCCAGCACCGGGTCGGCCCCGCTCTCCAGGCCGGGGACGACCCCGTGGCCCTCCAGGCGGTTGAGGGCTCCCATCGTGTAGGCGGTCAGCCAGACCGCCCAGGCCATCTCCTCGTCGACGCCGGCCGGCGCCGGGCCCATCCGGGAGCGCAGGCCGGCGGCGTCGACGCCGAAGCGGTGGAGATAGTCGGCGCACTCGGAGTAGGTCCACCGGGGACGGGCCCCGCCGGGGATCCGCACCGCGCAGTGCGCCACCCCGCGCGAGTAGTACACGAAGAACGGCACCGCGGACGGGCTCAGCAGACCCTCCTCGCCCCGCTGCGGCGCCGGGTCGTCGGCGAAGAAGCAGGCTGACCGCCGCAGGCCCTGATTGGTGTTGTTCACCAGGCTCGGCAGGTCGTCGTGCTCGACGAGGTTCGGTACGGCGACGTACGCCGGGATGCCCTCGGCCCGCAGGTAGCGGTGCATGAGCACGTCGCTCGGCCAGGCCTCGCGGCCCCGGGCGTACCGGACGAACCCCTGCGCGACGTCGCGGGGCAGGATGAGCGCGTTGGTCGGGGTCCACTCGTTGATGGCGCGCACCCACCGCGCACCGGCGAGCGCGCCCTGCCGCACCGCGGCACCGTTACGCGAGCTCCAGAACGCGAACAGTGCCAGCGCGGCGTGCGGATGGGCCTCGACCGCCCGGCGGGCGCGCTCGACCAGCGACGACGACACCGTCATGTCGTCGTGCATCACCAGGTGGTGCGTCGAGTCGGCGGGCACCGACGACCAGGCCGCCATCGAGGTACGCAGCTCCGCGGGCGCGCCGGTCGGGTCGGGATCCGTCACCACCTCCCGGAACTCCGGCGGAAGGCGGTCGGCGAGCCGCGCAGCCTGCTCGATCCGCTTCGGGTGGGCCATGATCGCCCCGGTCAGCCGGTAGCTGTGCTCCATCAGCGGTACGCCTCCCATCCGGTGTCCGGCAGCGGCGGGATCTGGGCCACTACCCGACATATCGAGTTTCCCCGGAAACGACGGCGGCTGGCTCCCCGTCAAGGCATGACCGTTCGGCCAGGCCCGTGGAGCGCCCGGGAGATCACCGCTGCCGACCGCCCGGGAAGCGGCAGAGCACCGCCGTGGCGTCGTCGTGTGCCTTCCCCGGAAAGCTGCCTGGTGGCGTCGCGCGTTCGGCCGCTCTCGTCTGGGCGATCAGGTCCGCCGGTCCGTGCGTCTCCAGCAGGTCGAGCAGCGCCGGCCAACCCCAGCCGTACCGCTCCACCAGCCGCGACGCGCCGTCCGTGAGCAGTGCCGCCCGGCTGAGCCGGGCCAGCGGCAGCGCGCCGGTGATGGCGTGGTGGGCGGCCTCCGGCCGGCTCCCGGCCACCCAGAACCCGTCGGGCACGTTGCGGACCTGGCGCAGTGCCGCCCAGGGCCGGTCGTCGAAGCGCCGGATCCGGTCGTCGCTCACCACGCGGACCTCGCCCCGCTCCTCCTCCGCGACGAACGCCGCGTCGCCCAGGACCAGGTACTCGATGCCGCCGGCCCCGGTCCGGACCATCGCCACGGTCCCCGACGGGCTGCACGGGTTGGTCAGGTCGCAGGTGTGCGCGTGTGACCGGCCCACGGCGTCGAGCGCGCGGTGCAGGACGTCCGCCAGCGGCAGCGCGCGAGCCGCGTCGCCGGTGAGCAGGCGGCCCAGCTCGCTGGCGACCGAGACGGCGAACCACCGCACGCCGTGGACGCAACCGGGGTCGGTGTCGGGCTCGGCGGTCGCCCCGTCGATCACGACGGCGAAGTCCGCCCCGGCCACCAGCGCGTCCTCGTTCGTCCCGCCGGGGCCGGGGCTGCTCGCGAAGACGACCTCCATCGTCAGTCCGCCTCGTACGCCAGCCACTGCGCCAGGGTCCGGACGCCCTCGGCGAGCGCGACGGTCGGGGCCCAGCCGAGCTCCGACCGGGTGCGGTCCGCCGAGAGGTCCCGGCACGGCGGCCGGCCGTGCGGGGCGTCCGGGGCCGCTTCGACCGGCACCGGCTTCACCACTCGGGACACGAGGGTGGCGAGTTCGTACGGGGTGACACTCTCGGCACCGCAGACGTCCCAGGTCGCCCCCGGGCGGGTGGCGCGCAGGACCCGGTCCACCGCGGCGCCGACGTCCCAGACGTGCACGAACCGCAGCCGGTCCCGCCGCCCGGCGTCGACGGCCAGCGGCTTTTTGCGGAGGGCCCGCGCGACGAGGTCGTTCACCGGTGCCGCGTCGATCTCCGGACCGTACGGGACACCCAGCCGGAGCGTGGTCACCGCGAGGCCGTCCACTGAACCTTTTTCAACCTCCCCTTGCGGTCCGACGGACCGCATGGTCGGACGCGGTGCGTGGGCGTCGCGCGGTTCAGGTTGAAAAAGGTTCACGGTGGGGGGTGGCGGTGTGGGCACGCCGGGGGGCGGGTCGAGGTGGACGATCCGCGGGACGCCGGCGGACCGGGCGCGGTCCACGAGGCCGGGCAGAACGTCGTCGGGCGCCCCGGTTCCGGCGTACACCAACGCGGTCGCGCCCGGGAGGACCAGGCGCAGCTCGTCCTCGGGCACGGTCGGTCCGTCGAGATCCACCGTCGCGACGTCGTAGCCGCGGTCGCCCAGGTCGGCCGCGACGCACCGGCCGAGCGCCTGCCCCTTGGCGGCGATGACGGCGACCCGGCGGCGGGGCCCGGCCGGGCCGCGCCGGGCCGCGGACTCCCGGTGCCGCGCCCCGGCGACCAGGCCCGCCCGCGCCACCTCCCGGAGGTGGTCGCCGAGCGCCAGCAGCCGCCGCGCCGGGAAGCTCGTGCAGAGCCCGCCCCGGCCCAGCGTCGTCAGCGCCTCGTCCACCCACGGGTCCGCCGACCACGCCGCCAGCTCCGCCGTCAGGTCCGCCGGGCGCTCCGGGCGGCGGCCCGCGAACCCGGTCAGGTAGGCGGCCCGCCACAGCGACTCCAGGACCGGCGGCGCCAGCTCGCCGAGCCCGCGCACCGCGTCGGGGATCGCCTTCAGCGCCGACCGGAACTCGTCGAGACACGCCTCGGCGTCGATGCCCAGCCGCCGCGAGCTCCGGTCGAACCCGAGGGTCAGCCAACGGCCCGTCGGACCCTCCCGGACCGCGCAGAGCGCCATGCCGAACTTGAAGAACGGCACGACGTCCGGCTCCAGCACCCGGTGCGGGCCCCAGTCGGCGTCGGCCGGCAGTGTGCCGAAGCAGGCGGCCCGACGGGACCCGTGCTGGTCGTTGTCCGTCAGGCTGGGCAGGTCACCGTGCTCCACGAGGTTGGGCACGGTCAGGTACGTGGGCACTCCGACGGCGCTGAGGTAGCGCGCCATCACCACGTCACCCGGCCAGGTGTCGCCGTGGGCGGCGGCGTACGCCGCGAAGCCCGCCCCGACCGCGGCCGGCAGCATGAGCGCCACCGTGGGGGTGTACTCGCCGGCGGCTCGCGCCCAGCGGGCCCCGGCGAGCAGGCCCAGCCGGACCGCCCCGCCGTTGCGGGAGCTCCAGTTGCTGTGGAAGGCGATCGCCACGTCCGGCATCGCGGCGGCCGCCCGCTCGGCGTGCTCAGCGAACCCCGGGGACGGCTCGGCGTCGTCCTCCAGCACCAGGTGGTGCGTTGCCCCTGCTGGGATGGACGACCAGGCCCGCATCGCCGTCCGCAGGGCGGTCGGCGGCCCGTCCGGCTGCGGGTCGAGCACGAGGTCGAGGAAGCCCGGCCGGAAAAGCCGGATCAGTGCCTGGCCGGGACCGGTTCGATCGGGGTGCGCCATGACCACACCGCTGACGCGGACGTCGCTCACGAGATACCTCTCAGTCGCACAGCTGGCGGACGAGGAGGAACGGTTCGGCGCACTCCCAGCCCACCCAGGTGCCCCACGCCTCGGCGTTCGCCCGGATCGCCCGGGACGACCGCGGGTGCGGCCAGGAGCGGGTCTCCGTCGTGTAGCACGCGAACGCGCGCACCTTGTCCTCGATGGTGTCGGTGACGTTGGAGAACCAGTTGGGCCGGAAGGATGCCTCGAAGGGCGGCGTCCACTCGACGGCCGACGTCGTCGCGTAGCTGAGCACCCGGCGCACCGGACAGCCGCCCCGGGGCCGGGTCGCCACCATCACGGACTGGAACACCATCCGGTGGTCCAGGTTGACATCGGGGTGGACGGTGTAGACGGTGTCCGGGCAGAACTCCTCGACCGCCTCCTCGACCACCCGGTTGACGTCGATGTGCGGGACCGCGTCGAGGCGCATGTTCGGCAGCTCGCGCTGCATGCAGTGGACCACCCCGAGGGTACGGGCGGCCGCCTCCGCCTCCTTCTGCTTCAGCTCAAGGATCTCGCGGTTGCCCGGGTACTGCCCGGTGCTGCCGTCGGAGACCCACAGGACAGCGATCTCGGCCCCCTCGTACAGGGCGTGCTTGGCGATCGTGCCGCCCATGCCCAGGATCTCGTCGTCCGGATGGGCGGCGACCACCAGTATTCGGCCGGACATACCTCTCCTTGTCGTGCTCCGGGTCAGCGGGGCGGCTCGGTCCACGCGGCCAGCCGGTCCAGCCGGTCGGCCTCCTGCGGGTTCTGCCGGATCCGGCCCATCGCCCAGCGGAGCATGGGCGGTGCCATCACCGAGGTCACGATCGCCACCAGGATCAGGACGGCGTAGCTCGTCGTGGTGAGCAGGAGCAGCACCTGGTGCGCGCCCAGCGGCGGCACGATCTCGGCGGCGGCGGTCATCCGGTCGCCGGCCCGTCCGCCGGGGCGAGTCGACGGACGATGTCGGCGACCACGTCCGCCTCGTGCTCCAGCAGGTAGAAGTGGCTGCCCGGGTACACCCGCAGCGCGAAGCCGCCGTCCGCCACCGCCGCCCACTCCGCGACCTGCGCCACGGTGACCGTGGGGTCCTCCCGCCCGGCGTAGCCGACCACGGGGCAGCCGAGCCGGGCTGCCGGGCGGGGCCGGTACGCCTCGACCGCCCGGTAGTCGGCACGCAGCGTGGGCAGCACCATCGCGCGCAGACCGGGCACGTCGAGCACCGCCGCGCCGGGGCCGGCCAACCGGCGGATCGAGGCGGTGATCGTGTCGTCGTCGGCGGGGCGGTCGCCGTCGGCGCCGCCGTGACCGAACGCGGGGAAGGCGGAGACGAACAGGTGCGCCGGTGACCGCCCGCGTGCCTGGCAGCGGAGGGCGACCTCGGCCGCCACCGCGGCGCCCATGCTGTGCCCGAACAGCGCCAGCGGCCGGTCGGCCAGCGGCAGTACGGCCTCCGCCACCAGGTCGGCCAGCCGGTGCAGGTCGTCGACGGGCGGTTCGGCGATCCGGTCCTCCCGGCCGGGGTACTGCACCGCGTGCAGCTCGACCGTCGCGGGCAGGTGCCGGGGCCACCGGCGGAAGAAGCTGGCCCCGCCGCCGGCGTGTGGCAGGCAGACCAGCCGGACCCGCCCGCCCGCCGGATGCCCGTGACGGCGCAGCCACCGGTCGCCGGTCCGTCGCGTGCGCGTCGGGGGGACCGGCTGGCCCAGCAGGGCGGTGAGGTGATCGGCGAGCGCCGCCGGGCTGGCGTGGTCTAAGACCACCGAGGGGGGCAGCGACAGGCCGGTGGCGGTGCCCAGCCGGCCACCGAGCTCGATCGCGGTCAGGGAGCTGATCCCGGCGTCCACGAAGGACGTCTCGGCACCGACGGCGGTCACGTCGTGTCCGAGGACGGCGGCAGCCTCGCCGCGCACCAACTCCAGCAGGGTGGCGCCCAACCGGTCCGGTGGCACGTCCCGCAGCGGCTGGCCGGCCGGCTCGGCGTCCGCGCCGCGGGGCGCGACGTCCGCCGTGTCCAGCCAGTACCGGCGCCGCTGGAACGCGTACGTCGGCAGCGGTACACGGCGGGCCCCGGTGCCGTCGAACACGGCGGCCCAGTCGACGTCGACGCCACGGACGAAGATCCTGCCGAGCGCCTCGAGCAGCTGCACCGCGTCGTCCTGACCGGAGCGCAGCGTCGGTACGGCCACGCACGTCTCCGCCCCGCCGTGCGCGGCGAGGGTGTCGGCCGCCATGGCCGTCAGCACGCCGTCCGGGCCGAGCTCCAGGAACGTGGTGACTCCGGCGCCGACCAGCCGGCACACGCCGTCGGCGAACCGGACCGGCCGGCGGACGTGCTCGGCCCAGTAGTCGCCGCCGATCAGCGTCGGGCCTGCCAGGTCGCCGGTGACGTTGGACAGGATCGGCACCCGGGGCGGGTGGTGGGTCAGCTTGCCCGCCGCCGCGCGGAGCTCCGCCAACACCTCGTCCACCAGCGGCGAGTGGAAGGCGTGGCTGACCCGCAGTCGCCTGGTACGGTGGCCGGCCGCGGCGAACCCGGCGGCGATCTCGAACACCGCGTCGCGGCCACCGGAGATCACCACCGACGCCGGCCCGTTCACCGCCGCGACGGCCGCCTCGCGTTCCCGCCCCGCCAGAGCCGCCGCCACCTCGCCGGGGTCGGCGCCGACGGCCACCATGGCGCCGTTGTCGGGCAGCGCCCCGAGCAGCCGGCCGCGCGTCGCCACGAGCGCGGCGGCGTCGGGCAGGGACAGCACGCCCGCCACATGCGCCGCGGTGAGTTCGCCGATGGAGTGCCCGGCGACGAAGTCGGGGCGTACGCCCCAGGACTCGACCAGCCGGAACAGCGCCACCTCCAGCGCGAACAGCCCGGCCTGGGCGTACGTCGTCCGGTCGAGCGGGTCCGGGCTGACAGTGCCGAAGACGACCTCCCGGATCGGGTATTCGGCGTGCCCGGCCAGGTTCCGGTCCAGCGCGGCGCACGCCTCGTCGAAGGCGCGCGCATAACCGGGGTACGCCGAGTGGAGCGCCCGGCCCATGCCGGCCCGCTGGCTGCCCTGCCCGGTGAACCACACGGCGAGGCCACCGGTGCCGCGCACGCCGCGGACGAGGCCGGGCGCGGACCTCCCGTCGGCGAGGGCCTCGACCGCCCCGCGCGCCCCGTCCCGGCCCCGGGCGACCACGACCGCCCGGTGTGCCAGCCGGGCCCGGGCGGTCGCCAGCGCGTAGCCGACGTCCGCCGCGTCCGGCCCGTCCCCGTCCAGCATGGACAGCAGGCGGCCCGCCTGGCCGCGCAGCGCCGCCTCGCTGTGCGCGCAGAGCAGCCACGGCACCGGGACCGGCCGGCGGGCCGCCGGGGTGGGCAGGTCCCGGGCCGGCGGCGCGGGCTGCTCCAGGATCACGTGCGCGTTCGTGCCGCTCACGCCGAAGGAGGATACGGCGGCCCGGCGCGGCCGGTCCGACGCCGGCCACTCCCGGGCCTCGGTCAGCGGTCGGACCGCACCGGCCGACCAGTCGACCTCCGGGGACGGCGGGTCCGCGCGCAGTGTCGCCGGCGCCGCGCCGTGCCGCATGGCCAGCACCATCTTGACGACGCCGGCCACGCCCGCCGCGGCCTGGGTGTGCCCGAGGTTCGACTTCACCGAGCCGATCCACAGCGGACGGTCCGCCGGCCGCCCCCGCCCGTACGTGGCCAGCAGGGCGTGCGCCTCGATCGGGTCGCCCAGCCGGGTGCCGCTACCGTGTGCCTCCACCACGTCGACCTGGTCCGCGCCGAGCCCGGCGTCGGCGAGCGCCTGCCGGATCACCCGCTCCTGGGCCGCCCCGCTCGGCGCGGTCAGGCCGGCCGAGGCGCCGTCCTGGTTGACCGCGCTCCCCCGCACCAGCGCCAGGACAGGATGGCCGTTGCGGCGAGCCAGGGCGAGGGGTTCGAGCACCAGCATGGCGGCGCCCTCGCCCCAGCCCACCCCGTCGGCGGCCGCGCCGAACGCCTTGCAGCGGCCGTCGGGCGCAAGCCCGCGCAACCGGCTGTACGCGACGAACGCCCCCGGGGTCGCCATCACCGTCGCCCCGCCGGCCAGCGCCAGCGTGCACTCGCCACGGCGCAGGGACTGCACGGCCAGATGCAGCGCCACCAGGGAGGAGGAGCACGCGGTGTCCACCGTGATGGCCGGGCCGCCCAGCCCGAGCGTGTACGACACCCGCCCCGACGCGACACTGCCCGCCGTGCCGACGCCCAGGTAGCCCTCCAGGTCGCGGGGTACCTGCCCCGGCGGTGGCCCGTAGTCCTGGTGCATCACGCCGGCGAACACACCGGTGGGGCTGTCCCGCAGCGACAGCGGATCGATGCCGGACCGCTCCAGCGCCTCCCACGAGGTCTCCAGCAACAGCCGGTGCTGCGGGTCCGTCGCCGCCGCCTCCCGGGGGCCGATGTGGAAGAACGGGGCGTCGAACTCGCCGGCGTCGTGGACGAACCCACCCTCCCGGGCGTAGCACGTCCCGGCATGGTCCGGATCGGGGTGGTACAGGCCGGCGAGGTCCCAACCGCGATCGGTGGGGAACCCGGACACCGCGTCGGTGCCCGCCGCGACCAGCCGCCACAGGCCCTCGGGGTCCACCACGCCGCCCGGGAACCGGCAGCCCATCCCGACGATGGCGACCGGGTCGTCCGCGCCCTCCACCCGCGCCGGGGCGGTCCGCCCGGCGGCGGCCTCACGCTCGCCGGTGCCGCCGGACAGCACGGTACGCAGGTGCCCGGCCAGCAGGTCGACGGTCGGATGGTCGAACGCCACCGTCGCGCGCAGTTCCAGGCCGGTGGCGGTCGCCAGCCGGTCGCGCATCCGCACCGCCTGGGACGAGGTCAGGCCGAGTTCGGTGAACGCCCGGTCCACCGGCACCGCCGACCGGGCGGGAAAGCCGCAGAGGGCGGCGACCTCGTCGCGTACCAGATCGAGCAGTTCGCCGGCGGACGCGCGCGCCGGGGCGACGGCGCCGGCCGGGGCCGGTCCGGCCGGGGCCGACGCCTCGGTCCCCGCCACGAGCGGCGTCGCGGCCAGCTCGCGCAGTGCCCGGCGCCGCACCTTGCCGGAGCCGGTGCGCGGCAGCGCGGCGACCTCGTAGAGCTGGACCGGCACCTTGAAGGGGGGCAGCTCGGAGCGGCAGCGTTCGAGTGCGTGCCGCGGGTCGATCCCGCCGGAGTCGGCCACCAGATAGGCCACCGGAACCTCGCCGAGTGCGTCGTCGGGCCGTCCGGCGACGGCCACCTCGGCGACGCCCGATACCCGGCGCAGCACCGCCTCGATGTCGGCGGGATGGATGTTCTCGCCGCCCCTGATAATCAGCTCGTTGAGCCGTCCGGTCATCGTGAGGAATCCCGAGCGGTCGCGCCGGGCCAGGTCACCGGTGCGGTACCAGCCGTCCCGCAGCACGGCGGCGGTGGCCTCCGGCTGGTTGTGGTAGCCGACCATCAGGTTGGGCCCGGAGACCCACACCTCGCCCTCCTGCCCGGGAGCCGCGTCGAGCCCGCCCGGGTCCACCAGGCGGACGGTCAGACCGAGGACGGGCAGGCCGCACGAGCCCGGGACCCGGGTGCCGGTGAGCCAGTTGGTGGTGATCGGTCCGCACGTCTCCGTACTGCCGTAGCTGTCCAGCAGCGGCACCCCGAAGGTCTCCTCGAACGCGGTGACCAGCGACGCATCCGCGGCGGCGCCGGACACCAGGCAGGCGCGCGGCGCCGGCACGCCGCCGCCGTCCGTGCGGGCGGCCTCGACGAGGTGGTGGTAGAGGGTGGGCACCCCGGCCAGCACCGTGTACGGCTCCCTGCGCAGTTCCGCCAGCACGTCGCCGGCGGCCAGCCCGTCGACGATCCGGGCGGTCGCGCCGACCGCGGTCACGGCGACCAGGCACAGGCTGTGGCTCATGGTGTGGAACAGGGGCAGCGGCCACAGCACCCGGTCCGTGGCGGTCAGGTCGAGGGCCGGGGCGCAGCAGGCGGCGACGGACCACAGGAACGCGCGCTGCGTGGAGAGCACACCCTTGGGTACACCGGTGGTGCCCGAGGTGTAGAGCATCCAGGCGACCTCGTCCAGGCCGAGGTCGTCCGGCGGCGGGGCGGCCGGTTCGGTGGTGGCGAGCAGTTCGTACGACCCGGAGCCGGGCCCGCCGAGCGGTACGCCGGCACCGCCGCCCGGTTCGCCGCCGGTGACCAGGACGCGCAGCCCCGGGTACCGGTCGAGGAGGGGACCGAGCCGGCGCAGCCGCGGCGGATCGGTGATCACCACTGCGGCGCCGCTGTCGTCCAGCAGGTGCGCCAGGTCGGCGCCGCCGATCCGCGGATCCAGCGGGGTGCCCACGGCACCGGCCCGGCATACCGCGAGCAACCCCTCCATCGCCTCGACCCGGTCGCCGAGGTAGGTCGCCACCCGGTCGCCGCGGCCCAATCCGCCGGCCACGAGGTGGCCGGCGAGCCGGCCGGTGCGCCGGTACAGCTCGCCGTAGCGGATGCCGCACCGGGCGTCCTGGAACGCCATCTTGTCCGGAAAGCGGCCGGCGTGCGCGCGCAGCGAGTCGGCGACCGGGCGGATCAGTTCGGCACGAAGCATCCTCGCACTCCTCCCCGTGCGGGCGACCGGCGGTGTGTGTCGGGATCCGGGCCTAGCCGGCGCTGGGCTGCGACGCCGGCACAGTCCACTGGAGACCGTCCGACGACGGGATCAGCCCACCCGGCCGCGGCCCCTGGTGGGGTACGCCACCCGGCACCCACTGCCGTGCCTCGAAGATGGGGTGGCGGGGGTCGAAGCGGATGTGCCGGTCGGTGTCCCAGTCGGGGTACCGCCCGGCCGCGGTACCCAGCTCGATCGCCGGCGGCTGCCAGATGCCGTCCTCCGTGGCCACCTGCTCCCCGGTGGTCAGCCCGCCGACCAGGCTGGTGAAGGCCTCCAGGTCGGACGCCGGATGGTTGGTGATCTTCTTGGCCGACCAGAAGTAGGAGTTCTCGTCGACATGCCGGTCGTAGAAGGAGACCAGGAACTCGTAGAAGTTGCCGTACTCACGGCGGTAGCGCGACTCGAACTCGTCGAACGCGGTGGCCTCGGGAACGTCGCCGGCGAGCACCGCGTTGATGGACCGGGCGGCCAGCAGGCCGCTGTAGGTGGCCAGGTGCACGCCGCTGGACAGCACCGGGTCGACGAAGCACGCGGCGTCGCCGACGAGCACCATCCCGGGGCGCCAGAACGACGGGGCGCTGTAGGAGTAGTCCTTACGGGTGCGGATGGTGCCGTACACACCCTCGGTGACCCGTGGCACGCCGTCGAGGAAGTCGCTGATCAGCGGAGACTCCGCGATCAACGCGCGCAGCGCCTGCTCCCGGTCGCCGCGCACCTTGTCGGCCATCTCCCGGGAGACCACCGCACCCACGCTGGTCAGGTCCGGGCGGAGCGGGATGTACCAGAACCAGCCGCTCTTGAACGCGGCCGACAGGATGTTGCCGGAGTACGGCGCCGGAAGCCGCTTGCCGCCCCGGAAGTAGCCGAACAGGGCGATGTTGCGGAAGAAGTCCGAGTAGATCCGCTGGCCGGACACCTCCTGGTGGATACGGCTGCCGTTGCCGGACGCGTCGACCACGTACCTGGCCAGCGCGGTGCGCGGCTGGGCCTCCCGGTCGACGAAGCGCACCCCGGTCACCCGGTCGCCGTCGCGGAGCACGCCGCCCACCGTGCAGTTCTCCCGCACGTCCACGCCGTTCCGGCGGGCGTTGCGCAGCAGGAGGTCGTCGAACTTCATCCGCTCGACCTGGTACGCCGGCTCCGGCACCTGCAGGCCGGGGATCGAGGCGACGAAGTCCAGCGTCCACGGCTCCGGGTTGGTGCCCCACTTGAAGCTGCCGCCCCGCTTGACCGTGAAACCGGCCCGGCGCAGCTCGTCACCGACGCCGAGCAGGTTGCACGTGCCGAGCACGGTGGCCGGCAGCAGCGACTCCCCGATCTGGTACCGGGGGAACTTCTCCTTCTCCAGCAGCAGCACGCGATGCCCGCGCATCGCGACCAACGTGCTCAAGCTGGACCCGGCGGGGCCGCCGCCGACCACCACCACGTCGAACTGCTCCGTGTCCGCTGCCGTCATATGCCGACCTCCTGTCCCAATCGGACTGTCGGGTGTGGATGTCGCGAGGCGGGGACCCGCTGAACCACGTCCACCAGCGGATTCCGACTCTACGCAAACTCCCGGCCGCGCCCGGTAGCCGTCGGACCCGGCGTGCGGGCATAGCCCATCGGGCAGGCCGGGAGCGCGCGCCGGCCGGACTTCCGCCCGACACGGACGGTGGGCGACGGTGGTACCCGTCAGCCGAGCGGCCCGCGCGTGCCGGGGTCCCGCCCGCCCCCGACCTGGCCGGCCTGCGCCGGCTGTGGGCGGCGGTCGGCGCCGCCGACCTGGTGCAGGTCGCCGAGCAGTACCTGCTGATGCCCGCCCACGCGGTGCCGCCTCAACCGTCCTTCGGGGTACGCGTCGTTCCCAAAGATCTGGCATCGCCATCCGGTTAGCTGCAGCTTCGGACCCGCGCCGGGGCGCTGATCCGTTTCGAGGTGGTCTCCGGCCATCCGGGACTGCTCCGGACGGGTACGCCAACCCGGAGGGGACTCGGCCGCTCGTGCCTTGGCGGACCAACCGCCTCGCCTCGGAAATCCTGCTCCGCCTCTTCACCGGGAAACTGGCCGGGCTGGACCTGCACCGGCCGCCGGAGGCGCAGCGCCTGGCGGTCGAACGGCTCTCGGACGACATCTTCGGCAGGACCTCGCCGGCACCGGCGATTCCAACGCTTCCCGGGACAGGTCAGGCCGCTGCCGTCCGGCCCTCGGCGTACCGTCTCGCCGGCCCGGCTCGGACACGTTGAGCCCCACCAAAACTATTCACGTTCACCTGATGGTGGCGGTGGGGTTCGCGGTATCGAGCGCAGGCGGTGCAGGCGTCGGTTCCAGCGGCGTGTTGCCGGTTCGGGTGCGGCCCCGCGTGCGCGAGACGATAGCCGTACGGCGGGCGGCCACCCAGATGCCGGCCCTGGGAGCCGGTCTGAGCGGGCATCGCGGTGCTGGTCCGCCACCGACCACCGGCACCCGGGTACGTCCATTGACAACCGTTCCTACTACCGCACAGACGGGCGATCCATCACCAACCTGGGTGAACGCGGATAATCTGTCGTTAGGGCGGCCCGGAGTGGCGCGGCTCAGCACTGGGGGCGACTATCAGCGACTGGGCCACCTGACACAGCCACGTCCCCACCAGCCTGGGCGCATCGGTAGCCCCTGGCTCGGCCGGGATCCCTTACGAGGTGAGGGAGTTGACGATGGGATCGGTTGAGTCGCCCACTTCGCCGGACAATGCCCACCACGGCGTGTCCGCCCACGAGGTCGTGCTGCTGCTCGGGATGGATCCGCACCGTGGGCTGACTGACGCGGAGGCTTCGCGGCGACTGAAGCGGTTCGGGCCGAACGCGCTTCCCACCGCCGCCCGCGGCGGTGCACGTCGGCGGATCCTGCGCCAGTTTCACAATCCCCTGATCTACGTGCTGATCGCCGCCGGGGTGGTCACGGCGGTCTTGGGCGAGTATGTCGATTCCGCGGTGATCTTCGGTGTGGTCCTGGTCAACGCGACGATCGGCTTCGTACAGGAGTCCAAGGCCGAGGCCGCGCTGGACAGCCTGCGAGCGATGGTGCGCACCCAGGCACGGGTGATCCGCGACGGCCGTGTCCGGTCGGTGCCCTCGGAGGAACTCGTGCCGGGTGATCTGACCATGCTGGAGGCGGGCGACAAGGTCCCGGCCGACGTGCGCCTGGTCCGGTTGGCGCAGTTGCGGATAGACGAGTCGGCGTTGACCGGCGAATCCATCCCGGTCGTCAAGAACGAGGCGGTGGTACCCGCGGCGACACCGGTCGCAGACCGTCGCAACATGGCCTACTCGGGCACGTTGGTGACAGCCGGCAGCGGCGTCGGGATCGCCGTGGCGACCGGTCCGGAGACGGAGTTGGGGCAGATCCACCGCCTGGTCGGGGCGGCGGAGACACTGGCCACCCCGTTGACCCGCAAGCTCGCCCGATTCAGCAAGGTCCTGACGGTGGTCATCCTCGCCCTGGCGGCGGTCACGTTCGGGATCGGTCTGCTTCGCGGTCAGGACGCGGTCGGCACGTTCACGGCGGCCGTCGCCCTCGCGGTGGGAGCGATTCCGGAAGGGTTGCCAGCGGCGGTCACCATCACCCTGGCCATCGGGGTGACGCGGATGGCACGGCGGCGGGCCGTCGTCCGCCGACTGCCGGCGATCGAGACGCTCGGCAGCACCACGGTGGTCTGCTCCGACAAGACCGGCACGCTGACCGAGAACCAGATGACGGTACGGACGGTCTGGACCGCGGATGGCCAGTTCACGGTCACCGGCGCCGGCTACGCACCGGACGGCGGACTGCGAGACCCCCAGGGTACGGCGGTGACGGCAGCAGCCAGTCAAGCCCTGCGCTGGAGTCTGCTCGCCGGTGCTGGCTGCAACGATGCCCAGCTCCACCGGGAAGGGGACGAGTGGGTACTCATCGGTGACCCCACGGAGGCGGCGATGCTGGTCGTCGCCGCCAAGGCCGGCCTCGACCACGAAGGAGTCACCACCGGTTACCCCCGGGTGGCCACGGTCCCCTTCAGCTCCGAGCGTCAGTACATGGCGACCCTGCACGAGGACCCGAACGGCGGCGGCCGGGTGGCGCTGGTCAAGGGCGGCGTCGAACGGATCGTCGCGTTGTGCCGTACGGAAATGGGCGCCGACGGGGCCAACCGGCGGCTGGACGTGGACGCCGCCCTCGACGCCGCCGAGAATCTCGCGGGTCAAGGGCTGCGGGTCCTGGCCACCGCCATGAGCGGCGACGTGGACGCGGACGCGGAGCATTTCGATGAGCGGACGCTCTCCGGCGGCCTGACGCTGACCGGGCTGCAGGCAATGCTCGATCCGCCCCGCTCCGCCGCAGCGCCCGCAGTACGCGCGTGTCACACCGCCGGTATCGCGGTCAAGATGATCACCGGGGATCACGGGACGACAGCCACCGCGATCGCGGACCAGCTCGGCATCATTGGCGACGAGCGTGACGCCAGGGTGTTGACCGGCGCGGACCTGGACGCACTACCGGACGAACGGTACGCGGAGGCGGTCGACCGGGCCCGGGTGTTCGCCCGGGTCTCCCCGGAGCAGAAGCTCCGGCTGGTCGAGACGCTGCAGGAACGCGGCCATGTAGTGGCCGTGACCGGGGACGGGGTCAACGATGCACCCGCCCTGCGCCAGGCCAACATCGGCATCGCCATGTCCCGTGGCGGAACCGAGGTCGCCAGAGAAGCCGCCGACATGGCGCTCACCGACGACGACTTCGCCACCATCGAAGCCGCCATCGAGGAAGGCCGCGGCGCCTTCGACAACCTCACGAAGTTCATCGTGTGGACCCTGCCGACGAACCTCGGCGAGGGTCTGGTCGTACTCGTGGCCATCCTGTTCGGTACCGCGTTGCCCCTGCTGCCCACCCAGATTCTGTGGATCAACATGACCAGCGCGGTCCTGCTCGGCCTGATGCTCGCCTTCGAGCCGAAAGAGGCCGGCATCATGCGGCGCAAGCCCCGCGACCCGGCCCGGCCCCTGCTCACGGGCGCTCTCCTGGTGCGCATCCTGCTGGTGTCAGCACTGCTGGTCGCCGGCACGTGGTGGCTGTTCAACTGGGAACGGGACCACGGCGCCAGCGTCGCCGAGGCGCGGACCACCGCACTCAACCTGTTCGTCGTCGTCGAGGCGATCTATCTGTTCAGCTGCCGGTCGATCACCCGGTCCGCCTGGCGCATCGGCCTCTTCTCCAACCGTTGGATCTGGGCCGGCCTGACCCTGCAGGCCATCGGCCAGCTCGCCATCACCTACGTACCAGCCATGAACACGATCTTCGACACCGCCCCGATCCACGCCGACGCGTGGCTACGCATCCTCGCCCTGGCCGCGGCGACGGCTACCGTGGTCGCCGTCGACAAACGGCTCCGCAGGCCGCTCCTACAAGTGTGATCCACCGCTGCCGCCGCCGATGACCGGTCAGCACCGTACGGCCGCCGGTTGCCCAACCGTAGGCACCGCATCCTCCTGTCGTCGACCGGTACTGGAGCCAGCCTCGTGCTGCGTGTGGAGCGGACTACGCGGACCTATGACAGTCTCGTGACAACCAGCTACGACGGCAGGTCGCCGTCCTGGCAGCATCCGCGCCGCTGGCGCAGACGTGGGTGCCGGATCCTTCGGTTCCCCGCTCCAGGCGCCTGCTACCGCCGCCGGCCACATCAGGGAACCACAGGCGATCGGGCAGGTCGGGAAACTGCCGTCCGGACGCCGGTTCATGGCGGTGTACGTCGCGTGGCTCGACCGGCACGGGAAGAGCGTCTCGCCCTCCGTTACCACCGGGTGTGGGACCGAGCCGTTCGTCTGACAGCTCCACCGCACACGAGTCTTCCTGCCTACGCCGGGACCGCTTGCGGATCACCGGCGGCGTCATGGGCGGCCATCGTCTCCTGCCGATGGGGTTCCTCGCGCAGGATGGCGCAGTGCAGCCACTCCTCCGGGATGGCGAAACCGTCCACGAGCGTCCGCATGTGCGGGCGTAGCTCCTTGAGCAGACTGTTCACCACGCCGGTGATCGCTTTCGAGCGGGCCGGCGTGAGACGGCCGTGCTCCAGGAACCACCCCTTGTCGGCCTCGATGACGCTGAGCGCGTACAGGTCACAGATCCGGGAGAGCAGCGCCCGGACCGCCGGGTCGGCGGTGTCCTCGACGCCGGCGACGAACGCCTCCAGGGTGACCCGGTCGACGTGCGCGGCGGCAACGGCGAGGACGTGGTCCTGGACGTCGTTGAAGATGTCGAAGGGACGGTCCTTCTTCGTGGCCGCGCCGTTGCGGAGGCGACGGACCGCGCCGTCGAGGAGGTGCCTCTCGCGGTCCTCGAAGACCTTGAGCTGCCAGCCGCGGTCGGTGACGGCGACCTCCTCGTCGCGGCCGGGCACGGCGCTGGTCAGCCGCTCGATGAGCGACCGCGCGGCGGTGCGCTCAAGCACCATCTCGCGGATCTGTTCGGCGACGAAGGAGGCACGACCCCAGCCGTCCAGCGAGCCGAACTCGTCCCGGTGGCCGGTGAGCAGCCCCTTGGCCACCAGCTGCAGCAGCACCGTGTTGTCGCCCTCGAACGTGGTGAAGACGTCGGTGTCGGCCTTGAGACTGGGCAGTCGGTTCTCGGCCAGGTAGCCGGCGCCGCCACACGCCTCGCGGCACATCTGGATGGTGCGGGTCGCGTGCCAGGTCTGCGCGGCCTTGAGGCCGGCGGCCCGGGACTCCAGCTCCCGTTGCCGGTGCTCGTCGACCGGCCCGTCGCCGCCCTGCACCTCGTGCAGCGCGGCGACCAGCTCGGCGTGGGCGAAGTGCAACGCGTACGTGGTGGCCAGGGCGGGCAGCAGCTTGCGCTGGTGGGCCAGGTAGTCGTTGAGCTGCACCTCCCGGTCGGCGTCGGGCGTGCCGAACTGGCGGCGGATGTCGCCGTAGCGCACCGCGATGGTCAGTGCCGCCTTGGTGGCCGCCGACGCGGCGCCGCCCACGCTCACCCGGCCGCGGACCAGGGTGCCGAGCATGGTGAAGAAGCGCCGGGAGTCGTTCTCGATCTGGCTGGAGTACGTGCCGTCCTCGGCGACCTGACCGTACCGGTCCAGCAGCATGTCCCGCGGGACCCTCACGTGGTCGAAGCTGAGCCGCCCGTTGTCCACACCGAGCAGGCCGGCCTTGGGCCCGGCGTCGCCGATGGTCACGCCGGGCAGCGGGCTGCCGTGCGCGTCGCGGATCGGGACCAGCCACGCGTGTACGCCGTGCCGCCGTCCGTTGGTGATCAGCTGCGCGAAGACCACCGCCATCCGCCCGTCCCGGGCCGCGTTGCCGATGTAGTCCTTGCGGGCCGCCTCGTGCGGGGTGTGCAGGTCGAAGGTCTGCGTCTGCGGGTCGTACGCGCAGGTGGTGCGCAGCTGCTGGACGTCGGAGCCGTGGCCGGTCTCGGTCATCGCGAAGCAGCCGAAGATCTTGCCCGAGATGATGTCCCGCAGATAGGCGTCGTGGTGTCGCCTCGTGCCGAGGGCACCGACGGCGCCGCCGAACAGGCCCCACTGCACGCCCGCCTTGACCATCAGCGACAGGTCGACCTGCGCCAGCATCTCGCTGGCGACGATCGAGCCCCCCACGTCGGATCTGCCCCCGTACTCGGTGGGGAAGGCCGACGCGATCCCCAGTTCGACGGGGAGCTCGGAGAGCAGCCGGGTGATCCGCTCACGTGCCTGGTCACCGGTTTCGCCGTACACGGGGAGAAAGCGCGCGTCGAGGTGATGCCGGTGCGCGTCGCGGACCTCGGCCCACGGTCCGTCGAGCACTTCCCGCAGGCGAGCGAGGTCGAAGTGGCCGGACGCGTGATCGGGCATGGTCACCCCTCGGCTAGCGGACATATGCGTACAGTCTGTACCCCATCAAGGGTACCGACTCCGGGCGGTGACCCGGTCAGCGAGACCGCGGTGCGACGGGACACCATCGACGAACTCCCACACCTGCCCAGGGCAATGGCGATGGCCGATTCTGCTGACGGCTCGTGTGGTGTTGTCGGCGTCGCAGGTGATGGTGATCTGGTTCGCCCGCAGGTACGCGGCGGTAGCTCGCGCGTCGTCACGGGCTTCCGTCGTTCGATCGTCGAGTTGCCGTGCGATGTGGGCGAAGAGCAGGTCTTCGCGTAGGTACAGCGGCTTGGGCCGGCCGGGTAGGGGCGGGCTGGCGCGGTGTGGCCATGCCGGCACCGGTATCCGGGCCGTCCGTGTACCCAGTGCGCGTCGGCTCGTCGGCCGCAGGTTCGGCAGACGACCAGTCCGGTGAGCAGATACCGGCGCGGCTGGCCGTCCTCGGGCGTGGCGACCGCGTTCACCGTTTGGGCCTGGACGAAAGTCCGTCTCGCTGACCAGCGGCGGGTGCACCAATTTTCGGATAGCTAGCCGACAGCGGTGGAGACCCAACTCTTGATCAGGAGTTTTGGTACGAAAGGTCGCTCGCGGGCAGTTGCTCGTCGAATGCGCTACCTCGTGGTCGGCGCCAACGCTTGGTCAGTAGGCCGTGCCGTGGGGCGAAGAGCCAGGACGCCAGGAACGCGGCGGTGGCGACCAGCACGATGGTGCCACCGACCGGGGTGTCGTAACTCCAGGAGAGGTAGAGCCCGACGACCGCCGACACCCCGCCGACGACCGGGGCGAGCAGCATCATCACGCCCAGCCGGTCAGTGAGCAACCGGGCGGTCGCGGCCGGGATGATCAGCAGGGCCAGCACCAGGATGTTGCCGATGGTCTGTAGGGAGATCACCACGGCCAGGGTCACCAGTACGTAGAGCAGGATGTCGAGCCAGAAGACCGGCAGGCCGATGGCCCGGGACATCTCGCGGTCGAGGCTGACCGCCACCAGTTCCTTGTGCAACGCGAGGACCAGGCCGAGGATGAGCAGCCCGGTGCCGCCGACCAGGTACAGGTCCCGGTCCGGGATGCCGGTGATCGAGCCGAAGAGGAACTGTTGCAACGAGCCGGCGTAGCCGGGCGCCTGGGAGATGATCACGATGCCGAGGGCGAACGCGGCGACCAGGAAGACGCCGATCAGCGAGTCCTCCTTCAGCCGCCGGTTCTGCGCGAAGACGGCGATCAGCAGCGCGGTGGCGATGCCGGCGACCGCGCCGCCGAGCACCAGGCTGCCCTGCAACACGAAGGCGGCCGCGAGCCCGGGAAAGACCGCGTGCGCCACGGCGTCGCCGATGAAGGCCATCCCCCGGAGTACGACGTAGCAGCCGACCACGCCGCAGACCACGGAGGACATCACCGCGATGGCCAGCGCCTTGGGCAGGAAGGCGAGGTCGGGGTTGAACAGGTCGGCGAGAAAGTCGGTGATCGACAACTAGGCCGCCTTCACGAGTTTGAGCAGCGCGGACCGGTCGCTGACGCCGAACGTCCGCTTCCAGACCTCGGGGTCGCGCAGCTCCGCCGGCCGGCCGTCGGCGGTGACCCGGCCGTTGAGCAGCACCAGCCGGCTACTCGACTGCAGAGCGGCGACCAGGTCGTGGGTAGTCATCAGCAACGCCCGGCCCTCCTGTGCGAGGCTGCCGAACAGGTCGCCCAGAAGTTCCTGGGTGGGCAGGTCCAGGCCGGTGAACGGCTCGTCGAGGAGCAGGATCCGCGGCGACAGCGCAAGGGCCCGGGCCACCAGGACCCGCTGCCGCTGGCCGCCGGAGAGTTCACCGACCGGCCGGGTGCGTAGCCCGGCCAGCCGTACCCGGTCGAGCGCCTCCCCCACCGCGCGCCAGTCCGGTACGCCGGGCCGGCGCAGCAGCCCGAGCCGTCCCGTCCGGCCGCTCAGTACGGTCTGCTCGACCGAGATCGGGAAGTCCCAGCTGAACTCGTGGCGCTGCGGCACGTAGCCGATCACGATACGTCCGCGTCGAGCGGGCTCGCCGTCGACCCGGATCTGCCCGGTCCGGGTGCGGACCAGCCCGAGCACCGCCCGCAGCAGGGTGGTCTTGCCCGCGCCGTTCGGCCCGAGCAGCCCGACCAGCTCACCTGGTTCGACGTGCAGCCGTACGTCCCGCAGCACCGGTCGACCGCCGAGATCCACATTCAGGTCGGCGATGTCGAGCGCCCTCACGACCGGCTCTCCGACGTAGGATCTCCGTCGGTCGGCGCTGCCGCTGCCCGTTCGCCTCGCTCGCGCTCGGCGCGGCGCCTGGCGCTGCCGCCGCGGACCTGTACCCAGATCAGGGCGACGCCGAGCAGCACCGCGACCCCGACGAGCAGGGCGATCAGGGCTGACCTGCCACCACCGGAGCGGTCCGCCGCGGCGGCGCCGTCACTGTCCGAGGCCGCCTGGACCGCCGGCACGGACGGGATGTCCGCTATCGCGGTGAACGCCTCGTCGGTGCTGGTCGCATCGCCCACGGCGACCCGGAGCAGTCTGGTGTCGGAGACCTGCTCCCCACTGGCCAGGTCCGCCGAGACCTGGATGGCCACCAGGTAGACGCCCGGCCGGGTGAAGACCCAGTTGGCGTGGGTGTGCGTGTTCACCTCCACCCACAGCGGCTGCGGTTTCGGCTCGGCGGAGCGCCACAGCACCTGCGGCGCGGCGAAGTTGCCCGACTGGAGGTACACCGTCATCGCGCCCGGCCCGCGGACGCCGAGCAGGGTCAGCGTCACGCCACGGTCGATGTCCCGCATCACCCGGGGATCCTGGGTGTTCCAGCCGATCCAGACCACGTCCGGCTGTTGCGTCTGCGGCACCACGTACACCCGCGCACCGGCGTCGACGTCGAGGAACGAGTACGCCGGATCGTCCGGAACGGTCTGGAGGGCGGCATCGGAGACGTGCAGTACGGTCTCGTCGGTGCTGCGCCACACCGGCCGTTCCGCGTCGTCGTGGACCAGCAGCGTCCACCGGTCGTCGACGTACCGGGGACCGATGTCCACGTGCCCGGCCCTCAGCACTGCCCGACCGGTGGCGAGCGGCTGGTCCGGGGCGATCGACTGATCCAGCCCCGGCGAAGGCTCCGTGGCCACCGCCGGTGTCGCGGGCGCGATCAGCGCCAGCAGCGCGGCAGCCACCGCACCGCACCGGACGGCGACCCCCGCCCTCCCGCGTCCGCTCGATCGCACCGGTGCGCCGATCACTGTCGCCTCCCGTTGTTCGGCCTGGTCAGGCAGTCCCGCAGCGATTCCGCGTTGAACCGCATCATCTGTACGTAGCTCCGGACGTCGCCGCCGAAGCTGTCCCCGTAGATCTCGCAGATCCGTAGGCCCTGCTCGCTGGCGACCTCGGTCAGCGTCGTCGAGCGGGCCGCCAGGTTGGGTTCCAGGAACACCGCGCGGATGTCCAGGTTGCGGATCGTCTCGGTAAGCCGGCGCCGGTCGGCCAGACTCGGCTCGGTGGCCGGGTTCGGGGTGACGAATCCGGAGATCTGCACGCCGTAGGCGTCACCCAGGTACCCGAACGCGTCGTGCGTGGTGACCAGATGCCGCTGCGGCTGGGGTATCTGGGCGATGGTGTCCCGGACATAGCTGTCGAGCCGCTCCAGTTCGGCGATGTAGCCCGTGGCGTGTGCCCGGTATTCGCCGGCGCCGTCGGGGTCGATCCCGATCAGGGTGTCCCGGATCAGCTCGACGTAGGCGATGGTGTTGCGGACGTTCTGCCACAGGTGCGGATCGATCTCGCCGTGCACGTGCTTGCCCAGCACCGCCTGCGGCAGTTGGTAGACCTGGGTACCGGGCCGGCCCAGAAACCGGAACTTGCGGTCGCCAGGCACCTCCAGCAACGCCTTGTTCGGCACCTCGATCACGGTCGTCGCCGGGTCGAACGCCCGCTGGTCGGCCTCGCCGCCGCCCTCCGGGTCGGCGAACAGGTACAGCCGCCTCTGGTCGAGGTCGACGGTGATATCGGCGTGCCCCGAGTTCAGCACCGCCGCACCGGCCATTCCCGGCACGGAGTGCGGGTCCACCCCGACGGTGAAGGTGAAGGTCTGCTCCCCGACCGGAACGGGCTTCGTCTCGGGCGTGACCGCGAGCTGTGCCCGCATGGTCAGCCGGTAGACGCCCGGCCTGGTGAACGCCCAGCTCATGTGGGTGTGCGCATCCGGCGGCAGCCGGGCAGTGTCGTCCTTGAACCCGTTCGCCGGGTCGAATCCGTCGGCGGAGTTGACATAGAACGATGGGTTGCCGAACGACTCGGTCAAGTATGCCGTCATGGTGCCCGGCCCAGCAGCGCCCGTGGCGCTGAGCAGGATGTCCGAGGAACGGGTCGCACCGTGGGCCGTACCGGTGCCCCGGACGCGCATGCCCAGCCAGATCGTGTCGAGCGAGACGTCCTCGACCAACGGGATGATCTCGGCGGCGTACTTCACCGCTCCTTCGGCGAGCGAGATGTTCGGCACCCCGGTCCGCAGGTTGGCGTCCAGCGTCTTGATGATCGCGTGCTCCTCCAGCAGCAGGTAGTTGCTGAACGCCACGTCGGCGTAGACCACGTTGCGGACGTCACGAAGCGAGGGCTCGTAGCTGTGCGGATCGGCACCGTCCGGCACCAGGGAGCCGACCGCGACCCGGTCACCGCCGACCTGGCGTACCAGGTCTTGCAGGATGCCGGTGGTGGTGACGACCTGCACCCGCTCGTCGTGCCCGCTCAGCATCACGGTCGACCGGCAACCGCTGGCGAGGAGCGCCACGAGCACTGTCAGCGCGACCATTCGCATCCGGTACCCGATCGGCGGCACGACCGCGCTACTGGGAAGCCGCCCCACGGCAGGCATACGCACGACCCTCCCCACGTGTCATGGACATGCGCCTGTCGTCCCGGCCAGGTTGGAGACGAGTCGCTTTTCTCGGCCGCGGCGACCGCCGCGAACCGCCAGCACGATACCATGAAAATGGGAACGGTTATCAACTCACTCTACGGTCGGCCTCCCGGAACTGGTCGGAGCCCGAGCATCCAACCGACGGCCACCAACGTCCCGGCCACCGACCCACAGGACCCGCGCATGACGCGTCCACAGGAGAATTACTCTTTCCGACTGTTGCGCACACACACCGTAAAGAAGAAAATGGGTGTCACGATCGTTTCGGTCAACGTCTGAGGAGGGCCATGTCTCTCGCTGTTACCCCTGCCCTGTTGGAAGCCGCCGAACGAGGCCCGGTAGACGATGCGGAGTTCGTCGCCTGCGTCCGCGACTCGCTGCCGTACGCATGGCAAACGGTCAGCCACGTCGTCGCCGACCTCAACGCCTCCGACGACGACTTCGCCGACAACGTCATCCCGCCACCGAGCGAGGCCGAGCGCGGACAACTACTGCGTGCCCTGGCCAGTGACGCGATCCGAGCCGGGCTGGAACGGCACTTCGGCGTCCGGCTCGCCTTCCAGAACTGCCACCGCGTGGCCGCGTTCCGCCCCACCGCGGTCGACTCCGACGCCTACCGCCGCTTCGTGTCCGCCCGCGGCCAGCTCCTCAACCAGTCACCCGAACTGCGTGACTGCTGATCCGCCCGAGGCCGTCCGGCGAGCGGAGCAGGTCGCAGCGCACCTGTTCCTGCTCGCCGGACAGCACACCGACACGACCGCGGCCGAGTCCCTGGCGGCGGCCCACCAGTACGGCCTGGCAGCGGAACGGTACGGCTACGCCGGGGTATGGATCGCCGAGCACCACTTCACCTCGTACGGCGCCTGCCCGTCTGCTCCCGCCTTCGCCGCGCACCTGCTCGGCGCCACTCGACGCGTGACGGTCGGCACCGCGGCCTGCATCCTGTCCAATCGCCACCCGGTGGCGCTGGCCGAGGAGGCGGTCCTGCTCGACGAACTCTCCGGTGGACGGTTCGCCCTCGGCGTCGCCCGGGGCGGCCCGTGGGTCGACCTGGAGGTCTTCGGCACCGGGCTGGACAGGTACACCGACGGTTTCGCCGAGTCGGTCGACCTGCTGGCGCGCTGGCTCCAGGGCGACGAGTACGTCGCCGGCAGCGGCCGCTTCCCGTTCCGTACGGTCCGCGTGGTGCCCCGGCCCCGCAGACAGATCCCGGTCTGGGTCGCCGCCACCTCCGTACCGACCGTCGAGTTGGCCGCCGGGCGCGGGCTCCCGCTGCTGCTCGGCATGCACGCGACCAACGCGGAGAAGGCGGAACTGCTCGACCGGTACGCCCAGGTCGCGGCCTCGCACGGCCACCGGCCCGCGAGCGTCGCGCACGCGAGCGCCCACCTGGCCTACGTCGCCGACACCGACGCCGAGG
The DNA here is from genome assembly GCF_033446045.1 of Plantactinospora sp. KLBMP9567. Taxonomy (NCBI): domain Bacteria; kingdom Bacillati; phylum Actinomycetota; class Actinomycetes; order Micromonosporales; family Micromonosporaceae; genus Plantactinospora; species Plantactinospora sp. KLBMP9567. The sequence continues at coordinate 114,303 of NZ_JAWQRR010000051.1, forward strand.
CGGAGGCCGCCGTGCGCGCCGGGCTGCCGGGGCTGCTGTCCGGCACCGACGAGTACGTCCGCATCGACGGCTCGCGGTCGCCGCGGCCGGAGCGGAGCCGATATGTCGACACGCTCCTGGACATCCACCCGGTCGGCAGCCCGACCCGCTGCCGGCAGCGGCTCGCCGAGGCGGCGGCGGTCCCGGGCATGCGGCACCTGCTGTTGATGGTCGAGGCGGCCGGCGGTCGGCGGACCACTGTCGACAACATCGCCCGGCTCGCGTCCGAGGTGCTCGACCTGGCCACCCCGGCCCCGCTGCCGGAGGACCCCGTCGACGGCCAGGTACGCCATCCTCTCCCGACGCGGTGACCGGGCCTGCCGATCGGGCCCCTGGCCCCAGCCGTCAGTTCGGCGACGGGCACGACGATCGTGCTCTCCCTGACCGCCCAGTTGGCCGCCGCCACCGCCCGGACCACTTCCAGCCGCCCGTCGCCGATCTCGGCCGACGGCCGGTGCGGCGCCCCGCCGGGTATGGGACGCCGCACCGGCCGATCGTTTCCGACGGTGACCTGCCGGTCCGGGCGCGCAGACTAGGCGAGGACCTCGAAGGTGAAGGTCTTGGATCCGGAGCTGACGGTGACTCCGGTCGCCGCGAGCGTGCCGGTCACCTGGAAGGTGACGGCATAGGTGCCCGCCGCGTCGAAGCCCCAGTTGACGTGGGCGTGGGAGTTGTAGTTGACGTTCAGGTTGTCCGGCAGACCGTTTCCGCTGTCGAACAGCACGTTCGGCGACCCCAGCGAGGTGGTGTAGATGCTGAATCCAGCGGGCCCGCTGACGCTGGTGAGCCGGAACGTCACCCGGTTGTTCTGGAAGACCCCGCTGGGCACCTCGGTGGTATTCCAACCGGCCCAGAGCAGTCCACTCGTGTTGGCCTGCGGAAGGATCCAGGCTTGCCCGCCGGTGCCGAGAAACGACCAGGCGGATCCGCTGGGCACGCTGACCTTCGCCGCAGCCGGCACCCGCAACACGACGTCGGCGGGGTTGCGCTCGACGTCGCTGGATCCGGTCCCGTCGAGCACGTTGACCACCAGCGCGCCGGAGGCGTAGTCGACGTCGATGATGTCGACATGGCCGCTGGTCAGCACGACCGGCGCCGCCTGGGCGGGCACCGCCGTCCCGCCGAGCAACGCGCCGGCCAGGATCAGACCGACCAGGCCCCCGCTACGCAGACTCATTCTCTTGCCTCTCACAGGTCCTTCTCTCCGGTCAAGGCTTCACGACGAAGCGGAGGTTGACGATCTCGGAACTCACCCGCTGTCCGGAGGCGGCGAGCGTGGCCGCCGCCCTCACCTTCACGGTGTAGGTTCCCGCCTGGTCGAAGGCCCAGTTGGCGTGCAGGTGGTCCGCGACGCTCAGGCCGACCGCGTCCGGAGTCCCGTCGCCGCTGTCGGCCAGCACGTTCGGCTGTCCGACGGCGTTCTCGGTGTAGACGGCCAACTGGCCGGGCCCGACGACCCGTACCACGCTGAGCATGACCGCGTCGCCCGAGAACAGTCCGGCCTCCAATTCCTCGGTGGACAGACCGGGCCAGAGCAGGTTCTCGTCCTGCGCCTCGGGCAGGATCCATACCGGGGCGCCGGGAACGCCGAGGAACCCGAACGCGGGATCAGCCGGGACGGTCGTCCTGGCTGATCCCTTGACCTTGAACAGCACGTCGTCCGGCTCACGCTCGACGCCGGGCTCGACGGTCTCGTCGTGCACGCCGATCTCGAGGGCGCCGTCCTCGTACTCGACGTCGACCACGTCGACATGGCCGGCGGCGAGCACGACGCGGGACGCGGTGGCCACCTGAGCCTGGGCCGGCACCGCCGAGGCGACCAATGCGGCCCCGATGGTGCCCACCACGAGTAGACGGCGGGAGGTACTACGCACGGAGAACTCCTTTCCCCGCGATCCCCGACGGACCGCTTGTTGAAAACGATAGTCGTTTTTGGTTGCCCCGGGAAGTGGCGAGCGTGACAACAAACAGCCCCCGGGCTCCCTTCTGGACGGCAGGTGGGAGCCCGGGCGCCGAATGGCCCACCGGTGCGACTCCGCGCCGCCGGTAGCACCGGCCGTTACGCACCGTTCTCCTGAACGTGCCCAGGGCCGGTCGGGCGACGTCGTCTGGCCAGGTAGACCAGCAGGACCCCGACGGCCACCAGGAGCGCGCCACCGAAGCTGGCCGGGACCACCCACGATTCACCGGTACGGGGTAGCCCGCCGTTTCCATTGCCCGAGCCGTTGCCGGACCCGTCACCGGATCCGCCGCCGCCGAAGCCGCTGTCCGGATCCGTGCTGTCGCCGATCGCGATCGTCAGGGTCCTGGTGTCGGTGACCGCCTTTCCGGCGTTGGTGGTGCCGCTCATCTGCACCTCCAGGCGGTACAGTCCCGGTTTGCTGAACCCCCAGTTGCCGTGTGCGTGCGTGTTGGGCGGGATGCTCAACCGCTGCGGCAGGCTCTCGGCCGAGTCGAACAGCACATCGGCGCTGCCGAACGAGCCGGTCAGGAAGAGCACGAATCTCCCGGGGCCGTCGACGCCCCTGAGGGTCCAGAGCACGTTGCCCCGAACCGCCCCGACGACGGACTCGTGCTGGGTGTTCCAGCCGGGCCAGACGATCCCGGACTGCTGCGCCTGTGGCAACAGCCAGACCGTGTCTCCCTCCCTGCCCAGGAAGTCCGCCCCGGCCGGTACCGTGGTCTTGGCCTTGTCCTTGACATGCAGGACCACATCGGACAGCTCCCGCCAGACCGCCGGACTGACCGTGTCGTCCTTGAGCCGGATCGTCCACGTGTCACCGGTCAACTGCGGCCCCATGTCGACGTGCCCGTCCGAGATGACCTTGCGAGTGCCGGTCGTCGCGGCCGCGACCTTCGGGGGCTGCGCTTGTGCGGGTGCCTTCAGCGCCGGTGGGTTGCCTCGGCGTGCCGCCGGTGGCTCCGCCATCGGCTGCGGCAGGGCCTTCGCCCCGTCCGCCGGGCCCACCACGGATGGTGGGGCCACCGGTGGTCCCGGTGTGATCGGCGGGACGGTCACCCGGTAGGTCGCCTCGGTGCTCACCTCCCGACCGGAGGGCAAGATCGCCGAGGCGGCGAGGGTGACCGTGTAGTCGCCGACGGCGTCGAACGCCCAGAGCACCGCCGGGGTCCGGGTCGCGGTGGGCAACTCGACATGACCGGCGATGTCGGTGCCGAACAGCGGCGTGACCGCGCCGAGGCCGGACAACCGGTAGGCGGTGAACCGGCCAGGACCGTCGGCGGCACGCAACGACGCCGTGATCCGGTCTCCCCGTACCGCCCCACGGTTCACGCCGGTGGTGTCGAAGCTGGGGAAGGCGGTGCCCGAAGTGGCGAGCAGCCACACCGGCTGGCCGGGCGTGCCGAGGAACGAGAAGCGGCTGTCGGCCGGCACCCGGCCGGCCACTCCGCCCTCCGGTCCCAGGACGACATCGGCCGGATCGTGTCCGGGAACTCCCTGGGCGATCTGGGTGGCGTCACGTATCCGCAGGGACAGTGTGCCGTCGACGAGTGAGACGGACATCAGGTCGGCACCGTCGGCGCTGACCGGCACCGGGGCGGCCCGGGCCGGTACGACCCCGGCGACCAGCGCGAGTACGGCCGCCGCGAGGCCGGCGGCACCGGCGCGCAAACTGCGAATTCTCATCGTCCTCCTTTGCTGGCATGCACAGTTCTCAAGCTCACACCCCGTCCGGCGGTGCGGCGCGGGGCGAAGACCGGACCGCACGCTCATCTCTCGGGATCCTCCGACGACTCCTCACGGGAGCGGGTCGCACCGGGAGCGGCGCCGGGTGTCCAGCCGTTCGGTCGGTCCGGCGCCCGGTCGGCGGAGCTGTCCGCGGGTCCTTCCGCAGCCTCGATGCGTCCCTGTCCCCTGGCCACGGCAACGGCTTGGGCAAGCTCTCGCGCCGTACGCTGCCGTCGGCGTCGGCGGAGCACCACCAGGGCCCAGCAGCCGACGATCGTCGCGACGGCGAGCAGCAGTTGGCTCCACGGCACAGCCCAGACCGCCCTGCTGTCGGCTACGGAGACCGGCTGCGGGTCGAACACCTGGCCGTCCACCGCCATCGGGGTGACGGTGGTGGTGGCAGTCAGCCGGAACAGCGGCGGCACCCCGGACAGTTGGACGCTCACCCGTACCGCGTCGCCGGGCAGGATCTCCGGCAACGGCGCGCCGCTGGCGGTCCGGGCCGCGAGCCCGAACGGGCCGGTCGCCCGCAGCGCCGGCTGGCCGCCGAGCCGGACATTGCCCGTGTTCCGGAGCATGGCGCTCGCGGTCAGTTCGCCGCCGGCGACCGGGTTGTACGAGCCCCGATGCCGTACCCGGAGGTCTTCCAGGGCCAGCGCGGGTCGCAGCTCGCCGGTCACCCGGAGGTAGACGCGGGTGCCGACCCGGTGGTCGACCGAGACCTGGTTGCCCTGGGCGTCGGTGCCGGTGGTGGCGAGTGAGGCGACGATGCCGCCGGTGTGGTCGCCCGGCGCGGCGTTGGTCGGCACGGTCAGGGTGAACGGCAGGTCCACCCGGGAGGACGCCGGGACGGTCAGCGTCCGGGTGGTGAGTCGGACCCAGGCACCCACGTCGACCGGCTTCTCCTGGCCGGCGAGCAGGTCGAAGCCGCCCTCTCCGGTGGTGAAGGCATCGCTGGCGTAGACGGTCAGGGCGAGCGGCTCGGCGGAGTGGTTGGTGACCGCGACGTAGTCGGTGACGCTGGCACCGGGGTCGAGCTTGTAGCTGAACGAGGGCCTGCCGTCCGGTCCCTTCTGACTCGACGGTGTCACACCCCAGGTGACGCGGGACTTGGCGGGCGGGGATGTGGTGCCGGCGGGGCCGGGAGCGGCGGACGCGGCGGGGGTCGGCGCGGCGGGGGTCGGCGTCGGGGCGGCCACGGCCACGGGTGGGGCCAGGCCGATCAGGACGACGCCGACGGCGGTGACGGCTGGCAGTCGCATGGCGGGATCGTGGGTTCCGTTCGTAGCTTCTCGTGGGTCTTCGTCGCGACCGCGACCGAGGGGTGGACGAGCGTATGCAGACCGCTCGGCTCCACCCCTCGGCCGGGTCACTACCCGGTCGAGGCGGTTCGGAGGGGCTTGATCGGAATCGAGCCGCCCGCGACCGGGCAATCAGGCGACGGTCAGATCGCCGTCAGGGTGAGAGTCGAGGTGTACGTACCAGCGGCCGTTTCCGTCGGCAGGCTCAGCTGCAGCTCGGCGGAGAGCTGTGCGGTACCCCGACCGGAACCGCTCGGTGCCGAGCCGAGCACGCTGGTGGCCCCGAGTCCGCCCCCGGAGGCCGGGCCGACCGCCGGTCCGGCGACCACACCCTGCCCGGTCCCCTGGCGCAGGATCCGCGGCGTCCAGCCGAGCCGGTCGGCGCCGAACGTCGCCCCGTCCGGACCGGTGAAGTTCTCCGGAATCTGCCCGGAGACATTCCAACCCGGAGCGCCGGTACGGGTGTCGGTGACAGTTACCGGCCGCAGTTCGCCGGTGCTCTCCCACCGGTCGCCAGCGGCGTTGAGCCGGGCCGGCGGTAGCACCACGGCCCGGTCGTCCGGGTCGACGCTGACCACCAGTCCGCCCTGGGTACCGTCGATCGAGGCGGTGATCGTCTGTGATGCGCCCGGGGTCGACGGCGAAGTGGCCACCCGCAACGTAACCGGCGGGCTGCTGGCCACGACATTGTGGTCGGCATCGTAGAGCCGGACGAGGTACTGGCAGTCGTTCAGTTCGCGGGTCGCGGTGAACGAATAGCCGGCCCCGCCCTCGCCGGAGATGACCGTCCAGTCCTCGGCGCCCTGGCACCTGCTGAACCAGTGATAGTGGTCCAGACCGGACGGCGGCGTCTGCACGGCGGTCAGCGCCACCGTCTCGCCCGGCTGGTACTCCCCGGCGAGGCCGGTGATGCTCAGTTCGGTCTGCGGTGTCGGGTCCGACAGTTCGCCCACCACGAACGAGTAGTCCACCGGTCCGGTGCTGACCGTGCCACCGCCGGCCAACGTCGCGTCGGCCTGGAAGGTCAGCGTGTAGCTGCCGAGCGCGCTGAACGCCCAGTTCGCGTGCGCGTGGGTGTGTACCGGCACGTCGATCGCGTCCGGCAGCCCGTCGTCGCTACGGAACTTGACGATCGGCCCGCCGAACACGTCCTGGGTGAACACGTTCACCGCCCCCGGACCCTGGACGTCGAGCAGGCTCAGCCGCACCTGGTCGCCGGCGAAGACACCGGACGCGAGCGTCGTGGTGTTCCAGCCCGGCCAGAGCAGATCCGGGTCCTGGGTCATCGGCAACAGCCAGATCGGCGTTCCCGCCGGCCCGAGGAACGCGAACCGGTCGTCGTCCGGTACCGGCGCCTCCGCACCCGGCAACACCTGGAACGTGACGTCGGCCGGATCCCGGGTCACCGAGGGCTCGATCGTGTCGTCGTGCACCTTCAGCGACAGGGCTCCGTCCTCGTAGTGCACGTCGACCGCGTCGGTGTGCCCCTTCGCCAGCACCACCCGCTCCGCCGCGGAGGCCGGTGCCGGCGCCAGCAGCGCGCCGGCGACCATCGCCCCCACCGTAACCAGGACCCCGACCCCACGGGGCCGCGATCTAACAATCATCATGCTCCTTTCCCGACAGCCGGGCGCTCCCGCGCTCGGCAGTTCTTCGGTCGGTTCGCGCCGCTCGGGCGCTACCCCGACACATCCGCCGCTGGTGTCGTTCTCACCAGGACGCCTTGCGGACGCCGGGCAGTTCGCCGCGCAGCGCCAGCTCCCGGAACCGGATCCGGGACAACCCGAACCGGCCGAGCACGCCTCGGGGTCGTCCGTCGAGCTGGTCGCGGGAACGCAGCCGTACCGGACTGGAGTCCCGGGGCAGGGCGCTGAGCCGGCGCACCGCGTCGGCGCGTACCGCCGGCTCGGTTTCCGGGGCCGCGATGATCCGCTTCAGCTCGGCCCGGGGTTCGGCGTACCGGAGGACCAGATCCGCCCGGCGGGCCTGCCGGTTGACCAGGGTGCGCCGGGCCATCAGCGCTCCTCGCGGAAGAGCCGGGCGCCGTCCGCGTCGCGCCGTTCGACCAGTCGGCGCCGGGTCTCGTCGACGTAGCGGTGCGGTACCGGGTCGAACTTGCGTAGGACGAGCCGGTCCGGGTTGTTGCGGCGGTTCTTCCGGGTGACGTACGTGTAGCCGGTGCCGCCGGTGCTGCGCGGCTTGACGATCGGCCGCAGGTCGGTACGGCGGGCCATCAGACCCGCACCCCTCGGGCCCGGAGCCCGGCGACGACCCGTGCTGTCCCGTCGCGGTCCACCGTGCGCATCGCCTTCGCGGTGAGGTACAGGGTGACCCAGCGCCGTTCGGAGGCAAGCCAGTAGCGGTGGCGTTGCGGGTTGGGGTTCCAGCGGCGGCGGGTCCGCCGGTGGGAGTGGGACACGGCGTTGCCGAAGCTCGGCTGCGCGCCGCTGACCTCACATCGTCTGGACACGGTTGCCTCCCTCAAGTTGAGAACTATAACGGTAATCGTTTTCGTTTTTACATCATCTGTTCGGTTGAGGCGGTGCCGCCTCGGGCACTACCGCCACCGTCACGTCCTCACCCAACCGGTAGCCGACGCCGCGCAGCGTGGTGACCAGCGGAACCTCGAGCCCGACCTTGACCCGGAGTCGCCTGACGTGTACGTCGACGGTGCGGTGGCCGTTATGCGCGTGACCCCACACCTGCTCCAGCAGTTGCATCCGGATGGGGACCCTGCGCGGATGTTGGGCAAGCTGCAGGAGCAGGTCGAACTCCCGGCGGGTGAGCAGGATCTCCCCCTCACCCCGCAGGACGGTCCGGGAGTCGAGCAGCATCCGGAATGCGCACGACTCCGGCACGCCCGGCAAGGTCGCCAACTACCAGATCGCGGTCAGCATCCACGCCGCGACCGACGCGCCCGGCGTCTTCGGCGCCGTCTCCAGCAGCGGCAGTGCAATGCGGCGGCGTACCGGCTCAAGAAGACCGACGTGTAAGGGGCGTACCACCTCATGAGCACGCAGGGATGGCTGGTGGACCGGCAGACGCGGTTGCGGGCCTTCGACCGGCGCCGCCCGTGGGTCATGGACACCCTGGTGGCCGTTCCGATCGTGCTCTTCAGCATCCCCAACCTCATCGAGAATCCCCTGTCGGCGACGCTCGCAACCCTGGTCCTGCTACCGCCGCTGTACTGGCGGCGGCGGTACCCGTTCCCGGCGTTCCTGGTCACCGCAACCATCGAGTTGACCGAGGGATTGCTGGACGTCGGCGTCGGCGCCGGGGTGATCCTGCTCGTGATGCTGTTCGGGGTGGCCTCCCGCGGTTCGTGGCGGGCGCTGGTCTGGGCCTCCGGGATCACCATCGCGCTGCTGGTCGCCGATATCTACCTGATCAGCCCGATAACGGAGAACCGCATCATCACGCTGTTCCTGGTGATCGGCACGTCGGGGGCCGCGATGGCGTCCGGCGTCGCGGTGCGCACCCGCCGGGCGTACCTCATCGCCCTCGAGGACCGCGCCGCCCGCCTGGAAGTCGAGCGGGATCAGCGGGCCCGCCTCGCCGTCGCCGAGGAGCGAGCCCGGGTGGCCCGCGAGATGCACGACATCGTCGGCCATCACGTCTCGGTGATCGTGGGCCTGGCCGACGGCGGCGCCGCCCTTGCGACCTCGCGGGCCGAGCAGACCGCCGAACCGCTCCGGTTGATCGGTGACACCGGCCGGCAGGCGCTGTCCGAGCTGCGCCGGGTGCTGGGCGTGCTGCGCGAGGGGGACGCCGATCCACAGCTGAGCCCGCAGCCCGGCATCGACGATCTCGACCGGCTGCTGCCGAGCGTGCGTGCGGCCGGCCTACCAGTCACCTACTCCACCTCGGGCGAGCTGCACACCCTCGGCCGGGGCGTGCAGGATTCGACGGAAGGTGGCTCCGCGGTTGTCGCCTGGTGCCGCTCGCGGTCTACCGCATCGTTCAGGAAGCTCTCACCAACACCCTCAAACACGCGGGACGCGGGGCGGCCGCGGACGTCACTCTAGCTGCCTGCGACGGAGAGGTACGGGTACAAGTACGCGACAACGGCCGTGGCAAACCCGCCGCCCCGCGCCACGGCCTGCTCGGCATGCGGGAACGCGCCGCCATGTACGGCGGGGTAGTGACCGCCGGCCCGGCCGAGCCGGGCTGGCTCGTCGACGTAGTCCTCAAGGAGCCCTCATGACCACCGTGCTGATCGCAGACGACCAGCAGTTGCAACGCATGGGTTTCAAGATGCTGCTCGATGGCACCCCCGGGATGACCGTGGTCGGCGAAGCTTCGGGCGGCGCCGAGGCGGTGCGGATGGTGGAACAGACCCGCCCCGACGTCGTGTTGATGGACGTGCGCATGCCCGGCATGGACGGCATAGAGGCCACCCGCCGGATCACCGCTGCTGGCTCGCGCACCCACGTACTAATGCTGACCACCTTCGACCTGGACGAATACGTCTACGCCGGACTGCGAGCCGGAGCGAGCGGCTTCCTGCTCAAGGACGCCCGCCCCGAGGAGCTGATCGCCGGCATCCGCGCCGTCGCGAGCGGAGACTCAGTGGTAGCCCCCAGCCTGACCTGCAAGCTGATGAACGCCTACCTCCAGCATCCGGCGCCGACCACACCTGCGGACCCCCGCCTGAGCAGCCTGAGCGAACGAGAGCGAGAGGTCCTCGAAGCGATCGGCCAGGGCGCCACCAACACCGAGATCGCCGAACGCTTCACCCTCACCGAATCCACCGTGAAGAAGCACGTCGGACGCGTCCTAGCCAAGATCGGAGCGCGAGACCGAATCCAGGCAGTCATCTTCGCGTACGACAACGGCCTGGTCCAACCACGTGCCTGAGCACCTACTGTCACAACTCAGCGACAGGTCGAATCCTCGTCAGGACTGACCTGGCGGGAACGGTCACCCGCCCACGGAGGGTCCAGGCTGGCCATTCCCATCTCGTTGAACCGGTGGATGTGGTCGCCGCTGTCAGCTCCGGTTGAAAACTGACCATGTGGGTCCGCTGAAAACGGACCACTCCTCCGGCGCTGGTGGCCTGCTGGGCCACCCGAACCGTCGACCTCCCCGCGCCCGCCGTTGGAGGAAGCATCAACGATCGCTTACGAAACAAAGTGCCTCAGATCGAGCATCCGCGCGTGTTCGACGGGCCCGGGACGGTCTACCGTCAGACGCGGTGGACGGCTGGGGAGGAGATCGGCATGGCGGAATGGCTGATACGGGTGATCGGGCTTCTGCCACGGCCCGACCTGACCATGGCAATCCTGGTATTGATGCTGTTCGTCGGCTGGGTGATCATCAACGAGCGGCGCACCCGGCACCTGGTCCAGTTGATCCGCGCGTTGCGTGGACCGGCTGACACAGGCCGGGCGGTCCAGCCCCGACGCCGCCGAGGAGGTAAGGACGGTGGTCGCTGAGCGGCGGTTGATGACACGGGCGGAGGTAGCGCAGGCGGCCGGGGTGAAGGAGCAGGCAGTCAGCCTGTGGGTCAGTCGGCACCCGTCCTTTCCGCCGACGGTCCGGAACGGCCGCCGGGTCGGCTACCCGATCGATGCGGTCGCCGATTGGCTGGACAATCGCAAGATCCATCAGAAGAGCCGGCGGGCGGACGATCCGCCTGGCCTGACCTACTACGGGCAGCGTTTCCGGGCAGCGGTTGGCTTGGCCGCTGCGCCCGATCACGGGGACGGTGTCAAGCAGTGGCAGAGCGAGCCCCAGCAGCGGTTGCGGGCCTGGGTGGATCAGCTGCGGGTCGACAGCGAAGATCCAGTGAAGTTCGAAGCTGTGGTGATGTCCCTGATGTACGTACGGGCGATGGATCTCGCCGGATGGGCGGCGCTGGCAGGAGCGTCGGTCCGTACCATCCAGGCCACGGTCGCCGAGGTGACGCGACGGCTGCCGCCGCCGCTGACGGCGGCGACCGCGCAGTTGCGTGACCTGCCGACCGGTGACTGGTGGCCGCGTCGGTTGAGGCGGCTGGTCGCAAAGCTAAACGCAGCCCCGGCATCGGCTGCCGACACATTCGAGTACCTGCTGGACCTGTTCGCCCGGCGCCGACACCATAGCCCGGACGAATACCTGGTACCCGGCACGTTGGCGCGGCTGATGGTGGCTCTGGTCGATCCCCAACCCGGTGAGCGCGTCCATGATCCTTGCTGCGGCCCAGGAACGTTGCTGGTAGCCGCCGGGCAACACCTGGCCAGGAGCGGTGAGCCGGCTGTGGATGACCCACCGACCGTGTTGACCGGCCGGGCGACGACTGCCCGGACCTGGCGGTTGGCCACCCTCAACACAGCGATCCACGAACTGCAGTGCGGCCTCCCCGCCAAGCCACCGGATCCGGCCCACGCCAACAAGGTTGACGCGGGACCGGGACGATACGACGTGGTACTGCTCAATCCGCCGTTCGGCAAGACGGAGTGGGAGCCGGTATCGCGTACCGAGCGGGAATGGCTGTGCGGTCGACCGGCGGCGTACGATACCGCCTCGGCCTGGTTGCAGACCGTGGTGGCGGCGTTGGCTCCGGGAGGACGGGCTGCGGTGGTCATGCCGAACCGCTTCGCCTCGAATCTCAGCGACCAGCAGCGTCCGGTGCGCGAGGGACTGGTCGAGCATGGCGTCGTGCGATGCGTGATCACGCTACCCAGGAACCTGTTCCGCGAGACCGCGATCCCGGTCACGGTCTGGATCCTCGCGCACCCCGAAGACCCGCCGCGCGAGGACATCCTGCTGATCGACGCCCGGCAGGCAACGCGGGCGGACGGCAGCTATCGGGTGCTGACCGGGGACGGCTGCGCCGCCATCCTCGACACCTACCGATGCTGGCTGCACGGCTCGACTGCGTTGTCCCATGCCATCTCCACAGTCACCGCGGTCGCGGTAACCCGGGACCAGGTCCGCGACCATGACTACGCCCTCCAGCCAGCCGCCTACCAGGCCCCGCGTCCACAGGCGACGAGACCGGCGCTGCCCGAACAACGGACACCGGCTGATCCACCCGACCAACCCGACCCTACTGAGGACCGACGCGATCACCGGCCGGCACTCGGGGCGGAGACGACCAAGGACAGTCTCATCGGTGCCGTTCCGGACGACTGGTGGGTAGGCGACCTGCACCAGCGATGCGAGATTCGACCGGGCCCGTCCGGAAGCCTCTTGGCCGCCTCCGACTACCTGCCCGAGGGAGTCCCTTTGGTCAGGGCCGGCGACATCCGCGACGGTGGCATCGCACCAGACCCGAAGGCGCGGGTGAGCCGCCGAACTGCAAAGCGGCTGAGCACTTACCAGCTGCAACCCGGCGACATCCTACTGGTCCGGACCGGCGAGACAACACGGTTCGGCATCGTCACCGAGCAGGAGAACGGCTGGCTGATGGGCAACACCTGCATCCGGCTGCGCCCAGGCCCGGAAGTCACGCCAGAGTTCCTGGCCCACTACCTCAACCGGCCCGTGGTACGGGGATGGCTACACGCCCACACCCTGCACGGCTCGCGATCCAGCATCAACAAGAGCCACCTCAGCCGACTGCAGCTCGCGCTACCTCCTATCGAAGTGCAACGCAGAGTCGTCGCAGCCGACGGACGGACGCCGATTTGATTATGAACGTCGCAGTTAAGGGATCTCTCGTAACCCGGAGTCCGTCCGGTGTGCAGGTGATCTCGGCAGCCCGCCCGGAGTGGATCTTCCCGTTCACCGGGCTGCAGCCCGTCCAGTTCCGCCGGCTCGTCAAGCTGGTCGCCGAGCGTGGCGGTGACGCGATCGCTGACGGCCGGCCGGGCCGGCAGTGGTCACGCGACCTTCCAGACCGGGTGCTGCTGGCAGCCGCATGGAGGTGATGGTCAGGTCTTCCCGCGACGATGCCGTCGTCGACACGTAGGAATCCTGCCGACTACTCGCTCTGTGCCGTGACGCAGCCGCCTGAGCAGTACCGAACGAACGCTGGCCTTTCAGTGGTAGTCGTACAGGGTTCGACTGCGCTGGACGGTGTACAACGACTGGCGGCTCCTCAGATACCTACATAGTGCAGTGCCGCCCAGTGTTCATGTGCAGTAAACGGGCGGGCTGCCCGCCAGAACGCCACGTCGGCGGGTTCCCGGTCCGGTTCGGGCCGCAGATCCGGGTAGCGGCGGTGAGCCTCCTCATTGGTGCACTCCCGCAACCAGTGCTGGGCAGTCCGGACGGCCTGGACCGGGGATTGGCCCTCTATCCGCCACGCGTCGTAGAACCGGGCGACCAGCAGTGCGGCTGCGCGACTGTCCACCCGCCACAGCGTGCCGAGCACGCCTGCGGACCCGGCCTGTAGCAGTCCGGCCGGTAGCCCCACCACCTCGTCGAGCACGTCAATGCCGATCATTGCCGTCTCGCATGCCGACAGCACCGCCAGCCGCGCCCGCACCGGTGTGGCCATCAGGGCGGCCACCGTCAGCGGCCCGTCGGAGAGGGTCAGCCTGCTCTGCCGTGGTGACTCCAGGTCGACGGCTCCGTGACAGGCGAAATGCAGCACGTCTCGGTCCGGGAGAGCTGCCAGAACGGCGTCCCGAGTGGTGTGCTCGACGACATCGGCGAAGTGGACGGCCACTGCGGCCGCCTCTCTACGGGCGTCCGGAAGCGGAGCATCGTCCGGCCGGGTGTCGGCGACCACGAGTAGCCGTCCCGGTTCGATGGATTCCAGCTCCCTTGCTGCCAACAAAAATCGGGCGCTCGGTGCGTGAGTAAAGGCCACCCGGCTGGATGGTACGGCGGCGTGCAGCGGCATCAAGCCGAGCAGGTCCATGGCGATCAGGACCGCTTCGTCGGTACCGTCGAGGGCGTTCAGCAGCGGTTCCATTGCCATCGCGGCCAGCCAAGCGAGAATCGAGCGCAGCTCGCGCGGCCACGTGGGAGACCGGGAATGGTAGCTGCTCATCAGGTCGACGGCTCGGTCTACCAGCTCCGGCCGAGACAGACTGGGCAGATCTACCAGACGTGGCGGGCCGTGTGGTTCGAGGATCAGCGCGAATCCGCCGATTTCAGCGGCGGCGAGATAGACCAGGGGACGCCCACGTGCGGTGGCCTGGCGGGCTTCGGTTCGACCGGAGGGCACGAGGAAGCTCTCGGCGCCCGGTTGCGCCCGCACTGCGGCGATCGACATCCGCAATTCGGTACGGGCTTCGTCGACCATGGCGGAGCGGTCCAATCCACCGGACTCGTCCAAGACCAGGTCACCCAGCCGCCTGGATGCCTCCCGATAGCGCTGTGCCACGACAGGATCGACATGGCGCAGGTCGTCGGCTTCCAGGTCGAGAGCTTCGCTGAGCAGCCGGGCCCGGCTCTCCTCGAGTGCGTCTACCGCGGCTTCCAGATCCCCGGCGCGGGTCAGCGCGTACGCGTGCAGTATCGCCAGGTCGTGCCGGAGGCCTAAGATGCGCTCCCGGCTGGCCGGTAGCGCCTGCACCTCGTACAGGTCGGTGAACTCATCGCGGGCCGACGCGAACGCCGCCAGCGCTCGTTCCCAATCGCCAGCTCGCAGCGCCTGGCGCCCCAGCTCGCGCCGGGCGAACGAGGTGAGCAGCGTCGGAGTTTGCGGTGACTGGTCCAGCAGCGCCTCCAGGGCCTGCGCCTCGGCCCGCACCGTCGCCGGGTCGGAGCCGTCCATCGTGGCGGCAAACCGGGTGAAACCCGTACCGAGATCGGTGGCCGGCGGAAGTTCGGCCAGCAGCTCGACGGCCCGCTCACGACCGCCGTGCCCGGGCACCGCGAGGAACGCTGACGCCGCAGACTGCACCAGATCCGGATCGCGGACGCCGCGGGCATCGGCCTCCCGCAGCGCGCTCTCGATGAGTTCCCGACCCTGAGCCAACGCCGGTTCGTCACGCAGTAGCCGAGACCGCTGAATCAGTACGAAGCCAAGGTTGACCTTCAAGAGCGCCCGGTCATAGTCGCCGAGCGGCTCCGCCGACTCCAACATGGATCCCAGGAGAGTCGCCGCAGCGTCCAGGTCGGCCTCGTTGACGCTAGTGTCTGCCCGGGCCACCAGCATCATCGCCGCGTGGGACCGGTACAGCAACGAATTCGGGCCATCGGCCGGCACGGCGGCCAGTTGCTGCGACAGGGCGACGGTGTGTTGGAGGTGCACGTCGGCACCACTGGCGATCATCCGCTTCAGCGAGGTAAGCAACAGCTGGTTCTGCAGTTCCGCCGCGAACTCTTCCCGGACTGCCGGATCCACCACGGGAAGGGACGGCGCTTCGGCTCGTTCCAGCTGATCGATGGTCCAGTTGAGCAGGCTGATCCGAGCCGCCCGCGGAACCAGTGCGTCGACTCGGTCGTGGACGATCTGCACCAGCACGTGAAGATCGGCCGGTAACACCTCGGGGGCCGCGGCCGTGTCCAGCAGTAGTTCCTGGCCTTGCGCCAAGTCGCCGGGGGCGGCCCGTTCGAGAAGGGCGTCGGCCAGCTGCAGCCGCAGCAGGAAGGGCTGGGGCGGCTGCCGCCGGGAACGGATCCGCATCACTGGCTCCAATCGACGGGCGGCCCGGCCGGGTTTACATCCATCGCAGGTCCGGCTCGGAAAGCGCGTGCGCGAGCAACGCGATCTGCCGATCCAGGTCGCCTGCGTCACGGCTGATCAAGTACCGGAGTCGCAGTGTGAAGGCGAGGTTCGCCCGCACCCGGGGCAGCTCCCGGTTCACGTCCTCCTCCGGGGCCTGCTGGAGCGCTTCCTCGTAGAAGGTGACGGCCTCGTCGAGCAGCGGTCGAGGATCGCCGTCGGTGTCCTGGGCGTCCGCGACCAGGGTCTCGGCCAGCACATTGAGCGATTCGAAGCGCAGGCTCGGGTCGAGATCCGGCAGGTCGATGGCCTTGCGGGCGAAGAAACCGGCGGCCTCCCGATCGGCCCTCTCCAAGGGACGGGTACGGTGCCGTTCCAGATGGAGGTCGGCGAGCGCGGAGAGGCAGACGTGTAGATTCTGGCCCTTGGGCGTGTGCTCGTCGAAGACCTGACGGTAGAGGTCAATGGCATCGGTCAGGTCGGTTTCGGCATCCGGGTGGGCATCGCCCTGCCGCAGCCAGAACCGGCGCGTCAGCGCGTCGGCCAAATCGATGTGGACGCTCGTGAAGTAGACCGAATATCTGGGAAAATCGGCGACTGTCCGGCACATCAAGTCGACGAACAGATCCAGATCGGCGGCGACCACCGTCCGCTCGGCAGCGTCCTTGGCCCGCCGTTCGGCGGTCTCGGCCTCATCACCCCCACGGGGTGCGTCGCGCAGCGCGGCGGACCGGCCGTAGGCGAGGTCGATGCGCCTCCGGACCAGTCGAGCTGCCTCCCAGTAGGTCGTCGACCGGACCTCCAGATCGCGTTGCAACGCCGGCCGGGCGAGCAGCGCCAGGGTGGCGTCGATCGCCTCGTCCAGCCTGGCCGGGTCACCGGTGGCCTCGAACGCCTTGGTTGACACGTCGATGGGCGACGAATGCAGCGCGACCTCGGCCATCGCGAGGAAGCGCCGCACGCTCTTCACGACGTGAACCTCGGCTTACCCCCAGCCAAGCCCCGGACCAGGTAGCTGGTGAGCAATTCGCCCTTGATCCGCTCGTCGTCTGGGTCAATCGGCAGCGGCCAGCGCAACTGCTCGTACAGTTGCCGTCGGTACACGTCGTAAGAGGCTTCGAGCAGGTCGGCATAGCGGGCCGCCCGGTGCGGGATCCACAGCCAGATCGCCCACGCCGTCAACCCGAGTCCGGCGGCAGGCGCCCACAGGCTCCACACCCCGAACGGCAGGGACGCGGCAGCCCAAATTGCGGTGGCCACGCCCCTGTCGAGCGAGGCGCGGGCGGCCCCGAGGTCGAGGCGAGCCTGCTCTGGCAGGACCATCCACAGGTGCGGCCAGACGGCAACGGCATCCAGACCGTACTTCTCGGCCGGCCGGGTCTCGGCGGCCCGCAGCAGGTTGCCCAGCCGGGTCGGCATCATCCACTGGGCAGCAGGCATCCGGTGCAGCCGCTGCTCGGCTCGAACCTGTTTCGCCCGCTCGCCCCGGGACGCGAACCTCCGCAGCTCCGCCTCCAGACCGGCCCGCTGGGTGGTCTTCCGATCGACCAGCCACGCCCTCAACGGCTTCAGCGGCCACGTCCAGTAGCCCTCGAGAAACCGCAACACCGGCCGGGTCAGTAACCGGACTACGGTGCTGGCGGCAAACGCGGCCGCTAGCAACGCCGCCACCACCGCAAGGACCACCAGGGTGGGCAGATCGGCAGCCTGAGCGCCCAGCTTGACCAAGCGGGCCCAGCCTCCGTGCGTAGACAGCCACGCCAACACCCCGCCGACCGCGAAAACCAGGGCCGCGCCGAGCCGAGTCAGCAGTCGTTCGACGACGTGCCCCGCCACCGCCTCCCCAAGCGCGTCGATCATCAGCGGCGCACCTCGATCAAGACCTCGCCGTGGTCCGTACAGCGCGGCACAACCTCCGACGACGAGACGCGGTACCACTTCGTGCACTGGTTCACTGGGCACACGTACTGCTGAAGACGTGAACCGACGCGGTCGCCGGCCGGAGGCTCGCCACGCGTGGACAGCCCTGCGACCACCTCCGGAGGACGCAGATCCGGGTCGCCGAGCGTGTCAGCAACCCAGTTCTGCACGACCGGGTGCGCAAGGAACAACGCCCGCAGCCGGTCGTCGACCTGCTCGCCAGCGGAGTCCACCGCCAGCAGCTCGCTGATCCGCTGATTCCAGCGGGCGACCTCTGATTCGTCGACCAGGTTGTCCAGGTAGGGGCGTATGAGACGGGCGATCTCGACGATGTCGCTCACAGGCGCTCCGGTTCAGCAGCGTTCGGCGGCCCCACTGTAGTCGTTCGGTCGCTACTGGTCATCCCCTGATATGCGTCCCCTACGACGTACGGTTCGACCGGTCACAATGAGATGCCAGTACATCCCGCAGCTATCCGTCGAGCACGATCGATCCATGGTCGAAGACGCGATCGAGCAGCGGCTCGATCTACTCCGACGGCCGCAGGTGGACCCGTCACCGTACTGGGCGGGCGGCTCGATCCCGCATCAGCGTGAACAGCTCCTCGTGCTCGTCCAGGCTTCGCTCGGCCCCGAAGAGTTCCCGCGCCTCGCGGGCCTTGGCCTCCCGCCGGTCCGCCGGGGTGGCCGCCTGCTCCAGGATCGCCCGGTGCAGCGCGTCCGGGTCGCGAAGCGGGACCATCGAGCCGAACTGCGTCGCCTGGACGGGATACCGCCCGCCGGGCAGGTCGGTGGTCACCGACGGTACGCCGCACATCATCGCCTCGGCCTGCACGATGCCGAACGACTCTGCGTTGGACGGCAGTGCGAACACGTCGATCGAGGCGTAGAAGTCATCGATCTCCTGGCCCCGTAGCTCGCCGAGCACCTTGACGCGGTTGTCCGCGCCGATCTCCGCCCTGATGTCCGCGAGGTTGTGGCCGCCCATCACGGTCTGGTAGTTGCCACCGATCAGCAGCCGGGCGTCGGGGTCGGCGATCCGGCGGAAGGCCCGGACGAGGTAGGGGATCCCTTTGTCTTCGACGATGCGGCCGAGGAAGCCGATGTGCAGCCCGCCGGTGCGGCGGTAACGCGGCTGGCCGCCACGGCGGTCGAGACATGGTGCGGCAATAGCGCGGAACTCCCGCCCCTTCATCAGCGGCCAGAACTTCGACGCATGGGCCTGGTCCTCGCTGTAGGCGACCACTGCCGCGGAACGGCGGATCGCGGCCCGGGTCGTCACGTCAGACACGGCGACCGCGATCCGGCTCAGCCCGCCAGGAGGCAGGTACAGGTCGATGTGCAACATGCTCACAATCGGGGTGGGCCCGGCAAGTCTGGCCACCAGCGCGGCCTCGGCCATCGGCAGGTTTAGGTGGAGCAGGGCGGAGCGGCGGGCGATCCGGGCTACCTCGAACGGGTACGCCGGGCTGATCTGCGTCCGGGAGATCCGGCCGAGCACCGGTGACCGGTAGACGTCCACCCCATTGATGGTCTCCCGGCGCGGGGTGGACCGGTCGTGCTGGCTGGCCACCACCGCCACCCGCCAGCCACGCGCCGCCATGCCCTCGGCGACGGTACTAGCCGTGTGGGTCAGGCCGCTCATGTACGGCAGGTAGTAGGTCAGCGCGACGGTGAGATCGTACCGTTGGTCTGAGTTGTTCATCGACAAGGCGTCCTTTCCCGACAGTCTGAAATCGACACGACGACGAGCTTCCCGCTGAGGTCCGAAAGGCCGCCCTGGGACACAGCGGAAACCGCCCGAAGGTGGATGGCCAACTGGCCGCGGTCGACGCGCTGTCTGGCGACGGCGTCGGCGAGTAGCCTCTCCGCACGGGTCGCGGATTCACGTCCGGCGATCATCCACCCGACGGCATACGGGGTGAGAATGCCCAAGATCGCATAGAGGTGGTGGTAGGTCCGCTTCACCCGCCCGTGCAGCCTCCTGATATCCCACGACCAGCACGTGTCCGGCCCGCTGGCTACCAGCTCGGGTATGACCCGTGCCGGGTGGGTGGCCTGACGGCCGCGGTTCCCGGACCTCGCCGCATTCGCCCAGGACCCGGTACACGGTCGACACCGCCGCCGATTCGTCCATCGACCGCTCTGCGCCCTACCGGCCCGTCCCCCTCTCAGCCACGTGGCCCCGAGCCCAAGATGTGGTTCGCGGAATTCTTCAGGGCTCACCGCCGGACCACCTCCGCGTACGCCTGCAGCGTGCGGGCGGCCGCCGCATCCCAGGAATGGCGGCCGAGGATGTACCGGCGGGCGCGGTCACCCAGCCCCGGGTCGTCGTCGCTCAGCACCCGGAGCAGCGCGGCCGCCAGTTCGTCTGGATCAAGTGTCTCGGTCCGCACGCACGCCCCCTCGGCGCTACCGACCACGTCCGGGTCGAACCCGGGGCCGACCACCGCGCGGGCCCGCAGCGCCATTGCCTCCACGGCGGCGAACCCGAACGGCTCGTACGTCGACGGGAAGACGCACGCGTCGGCCGCCACCACGTGGGCACGGAGCTCGACGGTGTCCAGGTACCGCCCGAGTACGTGCACGCGCCCGGCCAGCCCTGCCTCCCCGACCCGCTCGCGCAGCCGCTGGTCGATGGAGGTGTCGTCGGGCCAGCCGGTGCCGGCCAGGATCAAGGTGACGTCGGCGCCATCGGCGAGCATCCGACGGACCGCCTCGATCAGCTCGTTCACCCCCTTGTGTGCCCCGTACCGGCCGGCGAACATGATCACCCGTCGTTCGTCCGGGATCCCGTACAGCGCCCGGACCTTGTCCCGTACGGCGCCGCGTTCGATGTCGTCCGGGCATTCCATCCGCCATGCCTTTCCGGGGCCGTGTGAAACCACGGCGATGTCGTCACGGCCGGCCAGGTGGGGGATGCCAGCTACGGTGTGCGTCGACGGAACCATGATCAACCGAGCTCGACGACTCAGCGCCCGGTTCAGGGTCCGTCCGAGCGCGGCGACCAGGCCCCGGCCCCGATCCCGGAGAAAGATCTCGGCTGAGTGCACGTGATAGCAGACGGGCATCCGAAACAGGACGGCACAGATCAGACCGGCTGGCGCACACATCCAGTCGTGCACCGCGACCAGGTCGACCTTCTCCCGGGCGTGCAGCCGGCGGGCGTACCAAGCCCCGACGATGTTCAGCCGGGCGACCGCGGCCATCATCCCGATTCGGGACCGCGGCAGTGAGGTTCGTGCCCATGGCGGCGTGACCAACACCCGGCGGATGGTCGCCTCGTGGTACCGGAACACGCGCTTCAGGCGGTGGTGCCGGGAGGCACCTACCAGATGGACCTCGGCGTCCTGGGAGGCCAGGGCACCGAGCAGCCCTTCTATGTAGGTACCGATCCCGCCAAATGGATCGGGCGGCGCGCCGGTGGAGACGATGACGATCCTCAAGTCACCCTGCCTTTCTGATCATCCGGAACGACCACCAGGAACACCTGGGCCGCATGGTCGGAGAAGGCCTCACCGCCGCTGCCGAGCCGATAGTCGAGCGCGGTCAGGTCTCCGGTCGTGAACAGCCAGTCGAGCCGCCACAGCCGAGGCAGTGGATAGCCGGAGGCGGGCCACGTGCCAGGCGGCGCGAGAGACCCCGTGGGGACATGCACCCGGATATCGGCTCCGGGCGGGGACAACTCCATCCAGGGCGAGTTGAAATCACCGGCCAACACGGCCGCGTGGGGGTTTCCAGCCAGATCGGCGCGCAGCTTGCGTAGCTCGCGGAGCCGCCAGACGCCCTGCTCCTCGAGCGCCCGATAGAAACCGCCGCTCAAGGGGTTGCCGTTGATCCGGAAGGGCACCGGGAGGTGCACGTTGTAGAAGGAGACCACGCGCTTCCCGAGTCGGATGTCGGTACGTTGCGCCTTGGTCCCATTTCTGAACCATTCCATGCCCGTACCGGAAACTGGATGGTGGTACGCCGCGACGATGGGCAATCGGGACAGCGTGAGCAACTCGCCCTCGACCGACATCTGGTAGTCGGGGAACTCCGTGCGGAGCCGCGCCGCCTCGTCGATACGGACCGGCTCCCCCCGCCGATACACGTATTCCTGCAAGAGATAGATATCGGCGTCCTGCTGGCGCAGGAAGGCGTAGAAGGCGTCCTCGTCGTTCACCATCTCCCAGTAGTCCGTGTTCCAGGCGAAGACCTTGACCGTCCTACCTCCGGGGCCGCCGGTAGCGGTGTCCGCGCCCGCCGGGCCATAGCCTGCCAACTGAATCCCGGAAAGCAGCACAAGAACCTGGACCACCGAAAACCGGCAGCGCATCTGCCGCGCGAACGGCACAAGCGCGAGAAAGAACAGTGGCACCGTCACCACGGCAATCGGTGGGGTGGCCTCGAAGATGAACCACGGCCACCAGCGGCCGACGAGCAGAACATGTAAGAGGAGGAACGTGGTCCATGCCACCGTGGCCGCGACGAGGAGCCGGGTTCCCCTGCTCCAGAGGCCGGTCACCGTGTCCGGGCCAGGAACCGCATCAGTGCCTCTCTTCCGAAGCCACGGCCACGGCCACTGGCGATCTCCACTGTGGTGCTCTTCAGGGGAAACGGCTCCGCCGGCACCGAGACACCGAGAAACTCGCACAGTGGTCCCCATTCATCACGGATATCATAAATAAGCAGGCGATCAGCGGGGACGGTCTCGATGACCTGGTCCGTGTGCGCCCGAAATTGCTCGATGGCGCGTTCTGGTTTCCCTTCGGCCACCAATTTCAGCGCCTGGCCTTCGAGCGTACGCTGAAACAGCTCAATCAGCGGGGCAAGGTCCGTACCGAGCGTCGACGACACCCGTATGGCGACCCTGCCGTACCACGTGTTTATGTGCCGTCGCCGCTTGAGCAGTGTCCTTTGGATACTGCTTATCCATTGCTCCGGGTCGCGTACCGTGTGGACGACTTTCACCTCCGGGTAATACTCGACAAGTCGCCGCCAGCAGGGCGTGACCGGCTCGCACACCGTTGATTTATAACAAGCGAATATCTCCTCCCAGTTCGTCGGCTTGCCTTCAACGGCTCCGAGCAATGGCCGGATCAGCCGGGGATTCCTGAATACCTCCCCGGCCTCAAGACACGGCCCGAAGCCGAGTTTTACCAACGCGGCGGTGAGGGATGTAGTCCCCGTCCGGCCGTACCCGGTACCCATGACGTGCATCACTGCCTACTCCCTAGTAAGCGATTGGACAGGTGACGTTTGAACCGCCCCTCGTCTGGCTGTCACGAAGCGAGTCCCGGCCAGCACTCCCAGCACTCCCAGGGTCGCGATCACATGCCCCAAAGTGGTGACGAACCGGCTCAGCAGCAGCAGTACGATGAGGTCCGGGCCACTGACCAGGACGCCGAGCGTGAGGCCGAGCACGACCTCACGCACGCCGAGGCCGGCAGGCGCCTGCGACAGTGCTCCGGCGATCGCGCTGAGGACGAAACCGCCTATGCCAAGTGTCATCGCGGATGCGGGAGGTGCGCCGAGGGCGACCGCGAGGATCACCGCGTGCGTGCCGTTGCAGCACCACCCGAGGACGTTGAGTGCGACCACCCCCATAGTGGTCCTACCGGTGGGCAGCACGATCTCGTGTTCGCCACGTCGCAAGATGCGTTGTCCGAGGCCGAGCAGCCTGGTGAGCAGGCCTGGCACCAGGATGACCGCACCGGCGGCGGAGAGCACGAGCGGCACGGACAGCCACCACATTGGGTTGCCTGCCGCCAGGTGCGGAACCGCCACCAAGCCGACGATGCCCCCGCTGAGCATGGTCATGACGAGCGTGATCAGACCAGCCGCCATGAGCCGGGACGCTGGCGCTCCGACCCTCCTCGCGAGCGCGGCCTGCACGATCGGGGGCCAGATCCCGCCGGGAAGATAAACCGTCACTCCAGACAGGAAGAACACCCAGGCCGCATCGGAAATCGTGAGTCGTACACCGGTGCCGGCTACCAGCAGCCTCCACCCGAAGAATCCCGGAGCGGTTCCCACCACGGTGAATCCGACCGCGAGACCGACGGCGCTCCAGCCCACAGAACTCAGGCTGTCACCGAGCCCATTTCGTACGCGCCAGATCTGCCATAACAGAAATACGACGATGATCGGATAGACGGTGGTTCGGAGAACCTTGAGTAGACACCGACGGCCGTTCCACGAATTCGTCACTACCGCACCAGCTCCCCCGGCCGCCACCGATCGCCACCGAGTAATCCTCCATCGGGGCGGCTGCTTCGGCTCCTCACGGTAGACGGATCGCATGGATGGAGTTGACCTTGGTTACGAGTACGAGTGCGCCGATCGCGCAGACCCAGCTCCCGATGGACACGATGAGGGCACGGTCCCGCAGGAGCAACCGGACTGGGTCACCACCTTCCTTCTGCACCAGAACCACTTGGAGGTACCGGAAGAGCGTGTACAGCACGAAAGGCAAGGAGATCAGCAGCACCTCCTGTCTGTACGGTGCGATCGGCGCCTCGGTCGCCAGGTACGTCAACGTGGCGGCGAGACAGAGCACGCTGGCGAGCAGCAGCAGATGGTTCAGGAATTCCAGCGAATAGCCACGGAGCGAGGGGCGGTGCTCAACTCCGACCTCCACCAGTTCGTACCGGCGTTTTCCGAGGATCAGCAGGAGCGATCCGGAGAAGACAGCAATGAGCATCCAACTGGATGCCGCGACGTCGGTGGCCAGGTATCCCTGAACGACCCGCAACACGAACCCACCGGAAATCGCGCCCATTTCGATCAACGGCACGTGTTTGAGGCCGGCGGTGTAGGCGAGGTTCAGACCCAGATATCCGAGTATCGGCCAGGAACTGCCGTGCGGCGCGAACGCGAACAGCAGACCCAGACCGCCGGTCAGCACTGCGCCGTACAGGACGAGCGCGGTGACGGAGAGCCGGCCAGCCGCGATCGGACGCCGACTCTTTCCCGAGTGCAGTCGGTCGAGGCGCCGGTCGACCAAGTCGTTGACGAGGTAGACCACGGCGGCGGCGAGGGTGAACGCCACGATGGACCAGGCCACGCGCTCGAGAGCGGACCACGACCACACCTCCAGGTCCACCAGCGCAATCGGCACCACCAGCACGTTCTTGATCCAGTGCGCCGGCCGGGCCAGCTGGAAGAGGTCCATGACCTGCCGCCGTACACCGGCCCGTTCCCGCTCGGTGGGTTGTTCCCGCTTGGTGGGTTGTTCCCACACAACATTGACGCTGTCCACGCGGCCCCCTGCCTTAGAAGAAGACTCTCGCCAACGACAGGGCCCCCTGGCGCCAGGCGTCCCGGCTGGTTCGGCCTACACCCGCCGGGCGCTGTTGACACCACCAGCCATAAGAGCGCAGAATCGCGTCCTCATTGGAGAACCGTGGCGAGAATCCGAGTCGTTCGCGTGCCTTGTCGATGGACACGTACGAGTCAATCAGCAGTTTGTGTGCCAGCCGGCGATAGACCGGCGAGAGGTGGCTACGCTCCAGCAGCCGCAGAAGCGGCAGGGCAGGCCATACCGGCAGCGATACAACACGCTTACCGTGCCCCGCGGCATCGAGTACCGACTGAAATGCGGCGCGCAGCGTTCCGAACTCGGCGGCACCTAGATTGTACGTATCGCTGGCGGCCTCGTCGGGTGCCGACAGCAGCAGCATGATGAACTCGACGAGGTCCTCCACGGCGAGCATCTGACTCAGAATGTCGCCGCGCCCGAGAACGGGAAAATTGCGGCCGTCCGCGGCCCATTCGAAAAGCATCGCGAACAGGCCCATGCGGCCGGGGCCGAGAAAGGTCTTCGGGCGAACAATCGACACGCACATTCCAGTGTCGCGAAATTCCTCCGCGATCTCCTCCGCTTCCGCCTTGGCCCGGCTGTAGGCGTCCACCGGCCGACGCGGATGGGTCTCCGAAGTCGGCACCTCTAACGGTAGGCCGTAGACCGCGGCCGAGGAGACATGGATGACACGAGGCACATCGGCGGCCCGGGCGGTCTCGAATACATTGCGGGTGCCATCGACGCTGATTTCCCGGAGTCGTCCCTTCGAATAGCTCGGCAATCCGCTCGCACAGTGCACGATGGCGGCGGCACCGGTGAACAGGTCGGTCAGGAACACCTTATCGCCAATGTCTCCGGTCGTGTGCTCCACGCCGTCCGTCGGCTCCACGGGCGCGCGTAGGTCGACGCTGTGAACCGCATATCCCGTACGCGCCAACCGGCGAACCAGATTGCCCCCCAGCATTCCGGATCCGCCTGTCACCACGATCCGATCGCCCACCGAATCGCCCCCTTCTTATGCCGAATTGAGTTGTTTTGCTCGCGGCGGCGCAATCCCATGACCTGAACGGTTCGCGAGAAGCCACCGGACGTCTCTGGTGGGCCAGGCAAATGCTCTTGAGATAGCCACGTATTTCGGCGGCTACATCAGCTCGCGCCACATTAAGATCGATGAACGAGGGATCGGTTCTCCCCGTGACACTGGTTTCCTTGTGTCCACGGACGTAGCTTCCGTCTCGGCCGAGTTCTCGCAGGACGGCCGCGGTCGCGGTGACGGATGCCCTGTACTGTGCATCGGCTGCCCACGATGACGGCATTCAAGGCCGGCGCCGGATTTGTGCATGCCGCAGTGTGATGCCATAGGACACCGATGGGGTTAAACGGCCCGCTCGCACCTCGTACTCGCCAGTTCCCCTCTTCGACGACCGAGATTCCCGCTCCACGCAAAACGTCGGCCAGCCACGGGATCACGGCCATTAGGTGACCCCCAGAACGGCCAGGCATTCGATTTTCCCAGTGTCGACGCCTGCCCCCCTGACGTTCCGTGCCGCCGACGCCACAACGGCGACAAGAGGAGCGGTCGCAAGCAAGCTGCGCCGCGTCAGACCGTTGTCTGATCTTCGCGGGAATGATCGGTTTTGGTCGAATCTCATCAAACCGTCTCCCTATATCTAAGATCTTTGGTGCGCGATAGTCACATGCACCAACTCCGATGAATCGAGCACATTGGAGCACACCACACGGCTGTTTCAATCTGGCTTCACCCGGGAAAGAGGTCGTCTGACTCTGTCTCTAACCGGAAAAAGACCCTCCCGACTTGGCCGCCTTTGCCACGCACCGTCAGCTCGCCTGCCCGTCAGTCGATGTCGGCCAACTCCAGCCGGGCCACCTCGCCACCGCACACCGCCAGCCGGGCCAGCATCAGCAGGATCGCGTAGTCCCGCGGCAGGCAAGCCCTCCGAACCGGCGGGGACCGCCCGGCCAGGCGACGGGCGGATGATCGGATTCGTGGGTGAGTCGAGCGACGCGTGGCCCCCACTGTGCCCGGTGCATCCGTCGCGCTGGGTCGAGGGAGTGCTGGTAGTGCCGACCCGCCAGGTGGGCCGGTAAAGCCGGCGTTGCGGGTGCTCTGCCGGCGCCTGAGGCAGCATGTAGGCCGATGGTCCGACCCTGGTTGGCGACCGAATCGATCGCGAAAAGGAGAGGATTGAGCCCACTCGTCACCAGTGAATTTTTTCAACCTGAACCGCGCGGCGCGTCCGCCCCGACTTCCACCTCCGGCCACGACGGACCGCAAGGGGAGGTTGAAAAGGTTCAGTGTTGCCCACACGATCGCGGCGATCGCAGCCGTGATCACTGCGGTGGCGGCGTTGCTCATCGCCAGGTCAGTCCTGCTGATCAGCAGAACCTGCAGGCGAGCCACCGATCAGCCGCGTCAACAACGGTGCCGATCCCTACATCTGGAGCATCTCGTGAGCCCTGGGTAGGGAAGGGCACCCCAAGCGCGAGAGCGCATCATGCCGGGGTGCCCTTCTCCGTTGTGTGGCGGGTCAGGTCGCTTGGAGGTCGCGTCGGCGGAATCCGAGCAGGCCTGTCGCGACCAGTGCGGCGGCGATGACCGTGAGGATCACCAGCGGCGAAGCGGTGAACTCCTCGGCTGGCATGCGGGGGATGTGAGTGTAGGGAGACAGGTCCTGCATCCAGTCCGGTACCTGGAGCAGTGCGCCGAAGTAGACGATGAAGATGGCGTACCCGAGCAGCGCCCAGGCGAGGCCGATCGCGCGGGGTACGACGCCGAACACGGTTATCGCGAGGCCGGCGGTGACCCACAGGGCGGGCGCGTACGCCAGCGTCGCGCCGAGGACCCGCCAGAAGAAGACGTCGTCGTTCATGGCGGTCGCGGCGCCGAGGCCGAGGCCCATGCCGGCGGCCGTCAGCAGGGCCAGCCCGCCGACCGTGCCGATGGCAACGTGGGTGGCGACCCAGCGGATGCGGGACAGGCCAGTGGCCAGCACCAACTCGGCCCGCCCCGAGGTCTCCTCGCGCCGCGGTCGCAGCCCGGCGATCACCGCGAAGATGGTGCAGACGATGGCGAGCAGCGCGATGATCATCGACAGCCACGACTCGGTGATCGTGGCGCCGCCGATGTTCTCCATCATGTCCTGGATGACCTGGTTGTCGGCGTAGTCCTCCATGACGTCGACGGCCGAGCCGTAGGCGAGGCCGGCCACGAGCATCGCGATGGTCCACCAGACGACACTTGCGCGTTGCAGCCGCCACGCGAATCCCGCCGGTGTGCCCAACGCCTTCGAGGCGGTCGTCGCCCCGGTGCGTTCGGCGCGGAGGCCGGCGCCGACGTCCCGCCGGCCGCTCAGCGTGAACGCGGCGATGACCAGCGCCGCCGTGGCCGCGAGCGCGAGCCCGATCGGCCACCAGTTGTCCTCGACGTACGGGGCGGAGGCTTGGGCCCAGCCGATCGGTGAGAGCCAGGACAGCGCACTGTCACCGACGTCGCCGATGGCGCGCAGGGCGTAGGCGACGCCGATCAGTGCGCCGGCCATGCCGGAGGCCGCCCGGGCGTACTGCGTGAGCTGCGCGGTGACCGCGGCGATGCCGGCGAAGACCAGGCCGACCGCCGTGAACGCCGCACCGAACACGACCGAGCCGGACCAGTCGACGCTTTCCACGCCGCTGCTGCCCATCCCGAGGGCGATCAGCGTGCCGAGCACCAGGTTGGCGCCGGCCACGGTGACCAACGCGGCGGTCATCGGGGCGTACCGCCCCACCACGTTGGCGCGGATGAGTTCGGCGCGGCCCGTCTCCTCCTCGGCGCGGGTATGCCGGATGACCATCAGCACGCTCATCAACGCCACGAAGATCACCATGAAGCCGAGATACTCGTTGCTCATCATGGCGCCGTAGCTGTAGTTGTCCAAGCCGTGGCCAGGGCCGGTCATGGCCTTCATCGCCGGGTTGTCACCGATGACCGATGCTTGGTTCAGCCGGTCGGCCTGGCTCGGGTAGAGCCCTTCGTAGGTCGACGGCGCGCTGACCTGGACCAGCGTGATGCCCGCGAGCCAGGCCGGAATGCGCACGCGGTCCCGGCGCAGGTTGAACCGGACCAGGGTGGCGGTTCCGGTCAGTACGTTCCCGGTGCCGGCGCGGCCGGTCGGCGCGGGTGCCCTGGTGGCGGTGGCGGTGCTCATCGCGCCACCTCTGCCCGGACTGCGGTGCCGTTGCCGTGTAGTTCGTCGCCGTAGTGGCGGAGCATGAGCTCCTCGAGGGTGGGTGGCTGGCTGGTCAGGCTGCGGATGCCGAACTCGGTCAGCGCGCGGACGGCGCCGTCGAGGTGCTCGCCGTCGACGGCGAACCGGACCCGGTGGTCCCCGGTTTCCAGGTCGTGCACGCCGGGTAGGTCGGCCAGGCCGGTTACCGGCCGGGCGGTGTCGGCCTCGACGGTGGTACGGGTCAGGTGCCGCAGCTCGGCCAGGGTGCCGGACTGGACCACCTTGCCGAGCCGGACGATGCTGACCCGGTCGCACAGCTTCTCCACCTGGGCCAGGATGTGGCTGGACAGCAGCACGGTCTTGCCGGCGAGCTTCGCCTGCCCGATGAAGTCCTGGAAGACGACTTCCATCAACGGGTCGAGCCCGGCGGTCGGCTCGTCGAGCAGCAGCAGTTCCACATCGGAGGCCAGCGCAGCGATCAGCGCCACCTTCTGCCGGTTGCCCTTGGAGTAGGTGCGTCCCTTCTTGCTCGGGTCGAGGTCGAACCGTTCGAGCAACTCCGCGCGACGTTGTCTGTCCAGGCCCCCGCGTAGTCGGGCGAGCAGGTCGATGGCCTCCCCGCCGGTGAGGTTTGGCCACAGGTTCACGTCGCCGGGCACGTACGCCAACCGCCGGTGCAGGCCGACGGCGTCGCGCCACGGGTCGCCACCGAGCACGGTGGCGCGGCCGGCGTCAGCGTGTAGCAGGCCAAGTAGCACCCGGATGGTGGTGGTCTTGCCCGCGCCGTTCGGGCCCAGGAAGCCGTGCACCTCACCGGTGTTCACGCTGAGGTCGAGCCCGTCCAGGGCTTTGGTCCGGCCGAAAGACTTGGTCAGGCCGGAAATCGTGATCGCGGCGTCAGTCCGCGTGTTCATCTGGTGCTCCTCGTTGTGTGAGGGACGAACATGAGTGCAGGGGTCGATGGCCGGGCGACCCGAGGCGACGGTCGGTACATGTGGCCGTGTCCACGGGGGTGTCGTCCAGCGCGGCGCCCAGAGAAGGGCACCGAGTAAGTGAGGAGAGAAAGGCGCTGGTCAGCGCGGCGGGTCGGAGTCGGCCTTACGCGCCGCGGCGTGCGAGCAACGCATGCGGCCAATCGGCGTACGTCGCACCGCAACCCGCTGCGCCCAGCCGCCGAGCAGGCTGGACCAGCAGGAGCGGACGGCCGCCGGGCGGTCACCCATGGTTGCCTGGCGCACGCGCGGCACGACCTCGACGTGGTACTCCTCCCACCGACGCACGTGCTCCTCGCCGTACTCGGCTCGGGGGAAGTCGAAGAAGTCCCGCAGCTCGGGTAACCGTTCGCGTTGCTCGGGGCGGTCGTCGCCGATGATGGAAAACCCGATCGGCGACTTCGGTACCGGCGTGAAGTCGGGCAACCCGCGACCGCAGGATCGTGCCCGGCCACCCGGCTCAAGTCGGTGGTGGGCAGCGATCGGCTTCCCTACTGGCCGATTGCCGCTGTCGCGTAGCTCGCGGCCAACCAGGTCGTCGGGAGTGCGGACAGGTGGCTCCTCTAGCGGGTGGCGGTGGTGCACGGTGCCCCCTGGCGCCGATTCGCAGGAGTGCCCGCCGGTACGGCGGCCGCGTCGGGGTCCGGGGCGTGCGCTCCCCACGGACCTGGAGCCGCCGCTTGTCGTCTTGCCGAGATCATCAGGTGGCCTCACGGGTCGGGGAAACACGTATCTGACGTTGCCGACCAGACTTCCCGGCGCACCTAGCTGTCAGCGTACGGGTAGCAGTGCCGGAATGCACGCGCGATATTCGGCCGCGACCTTTCACGGGCGACCCGTGCCGTGAACGCAGTGACGTACCGGCCTCCATCGCCAGTGCGACATGGGGTTAGGCCCTGACTCGCGCCTACCTGAACCATCGGGGGATCCCGTGGGGCGCGGTCCGTGACGCATGACCTCAGGGCAGTTCCTAGCCGAGCCGCCTCGGCCGGTCCCTGTCCCGCGACCTGATCGAAGCCGTGTGCGGCGCCCTCGCCCCGGAAGCCACCCCGGATGGCCGCCGGAGGCTATCGCGCGAGGCGGCGCAGCGCGCGAGGCGCGAGCAGGAGGATCCACAGGCCGGTGCAGATGGTGCCGCTGGCGATGACGGCCGGGTGCGGCCCGTCCCAGGCTCGCAGGATCCAGTACGTGGGCAGCGGCGCGAACGTCCACCCGGCCGCTCCGGGCAGCCACCAGGCGGCGAGCGGGGCGTGGCTGGGCACCCCGAGCGCTTTGACGGTGGTGACGCCGTCGACGCGGTTACCGGCCACGGCCAGCGCGGCGAGGGTGAAGGTCGGGGCGAGCGGGATGGCGAGCAGGCAGGCGCCCCATGCGGACGCGGGGACCTGCCCGGACAGCGGCGCGGCGACGGCCAGGCCGGCCGCGGCGAGGCCGGTGACGAGGGTGAGCCGGTAGCCGAGGTAGCGGCCCACGCCCAGCGGCGAAACCCGGATGGCGTGCAGCGCCCCGTCGTCGCGGTCGTCGAGGATTATCAGCGCGCCGATCATGCCGGCGATGACGGGAACGTGTACGACGACGGCGAGCAGTGTGATGACCGGCAGGTAGCCGCTGAGGTCGAGGCCGTGGACGCGTTCGGCCCAGCCGGCCAGGGGTGGCAGCGCGTAGCGCAGGACGAGGCCGAGGAGCAGCGGGCTGGCGGCGATCGGCGCGATGATCGCCTCGCGGGTGATGTTGGCCAGATCGGCGCGCGGGTAGGAGGGCCGGCCTCGGGCGACGGGGCGGCGGCGGGTGGGTCGTGTTCGGTGTGGGTCGGGTCCGGCGATGGCGTGGACCGCGTAGGCGATGGCGGCGGCGGTCCACACAGCGAGGTAGCCGAGCAACTGCCACGCCGGGTAGCTGGCGACGCCGCGCAGCAGAGCCAGCGTGCCGGTGGTGGGGACCGCGTACCACGCCGGCCCGGTGAACAGCCCGGCGGCGACGGCGAGCGGCACGGCGAGGAGCGGGGCGAGCGGCCACGGCGCGACGGTCAGGAAACCCATGACGGTACGGCGGCGCGCGGCCATTCCCACGCCAGCGGCGAGCAACAGCAGGGCGGTCAACGCGATCACGACGAGCGACACCAGGATGCCCGCTACGCGGGCGGCCAGCAGAACCGGCACGGCCGCCAGCACCGTCAGCATCCACAGTGGCACGATCCGGGCCGCGACGAGACTGGCTGGTCGAACGGGGCTGACAGCAAGGGCAGCAGTGATCCCGGTGGCCCGGTCGGCGACGGTGAGGGCGCCGGCGACGAACGTGCCGACGGTGGCGACCTCGATGAACAGCAGGTACGGCACGGTGGCCGGCAGCACGGCAGCCAGGACGGTCCACGGCACGACGAGGCCGGCCACGAGGGCGGGAACGTGGTGCCGTGCCTGCACCAGCCACCCGGTGCGCATGAGCACACCGCTGACGGTCACAGCGTGCCGCCGGTGACGGCGACGAAGACGTCCGCGAGGGACGCTTCCCGGGTGTGGATGGTCCGTACGGTGCCGGTGGCCAGAATCTGGCGTAGTGCCGGGTCGGCGGTGCCGGCATACTCCCGACCGTGCAGAGTACCGTCGGTGACGTATTCGACCGCGACGGTGACCGCGCCATGAGCCATCCGCAGCGCGCGGGGTGTGTCGATCGCGGCCAGCCGACCGTGGTGGATGAACGCGACCCGGTCACACAGCTCGTCGGCGGTGGCCATGTCGTGCGTGGTGAGGAATACCGTGCGGCCGGCGGC